>JBDSHG010000001.1:0-13641 GCA_039918615.1 Gemmatimonadaceae bacterium
GACATCTCGGACAGCTTCCCGAACCCCGTCGTCACGCCGTAGACGACGTCGCCGCGACGCACGATCTCGTCAACGAAATGGCGCCGCTGCGCGACCGTGGTCCGCGCAGACGACGCCAGTTCGACCTCTCCATCGCCGCCCGCGACGAGCCACACGTCACGCAGCGTCAGCGAATTTCCGTCCAGTTGAATGCGCTGCTTCATCCACCAAAGCTACGGGCGTGGACCAGCTCCGGCTACCACGCGGCGCAGCTCGGGATTGCCGTAATCCGTCTGATACGCCCAGTCGACGATGATGTAGTTGCTCCCCACCGATGTGACGCGCACGGCGCCGTAGTGCAGCCCATCGCTGAGGTTCGTCTCGTATACGTACGCGTATCCGGTCACCGCTTCGATCGAGCCCGTGACGTAGCCGCTCAGCGGCGCGACGTCGATCGACGTCAGATCATCGACCGGATCCTGGCTATACAGCGCGACGCTCGTTCCGCTGCGCACCGTCGTCATCCAGAGCGAGCCGTCGTTGTGACCGTTCACGACGAAGTCGAGATCGCCGCGATCGCCGGAAAGCACCTGGCCGAGCGCACCGCTGCCGAAGTCGAAGCGAAAGCCGCTCGTCGAGAGATGTGACTGCGTCGCGTCAATGCGGATGTTGCGCGCGTCGTAGCGCGGCGTGTCGTAGCGCGAGGACGAGACGTTGGACTCGATGCCATCGAGGCTGACCGCCGTCAAAGAGAAGCAGAGCGAAACGCCGTTCGTGAGCCCCGACACCAGAAAGTCTTCCGACACGGACGTTCCCTCCAGCGCCCAATTGTTATTGTCGCAGACGCCGGTATCGAGATTGTACGACGTCGAATAGATGTTGTAGTGCTCGAAGTCGGCGGGATCTGCGAGCCGGGAGTTGGGATCCCACGACAGCTGGATCGCGGTGTTGAGCGACACCGAAACGAGGTTGGTCGGCGCGTCGAGCTTGACGCCGCCGCGTGGACCGGTGCCATTATTGCCAGAGCAGGCGGCGAGCGCCATGAGCGCTGCGGGAATCGCGATCGTACGACGCATCTGAAGCTCCGAAGGAGTGATGCGATCTCCAAATGCACGCCACACGCCAACATCGCGTGCACGACTAACATTCTACACAGCAAGCAGATACAAGACCTCACAAGCGAATCGTGTCCCCCGTGGGGGACACTTTTGTGACCGCACAAAGAAACAGCGATCCGTCCGCTATGGCGTTGGGGTAATGGTGATGCTGATGAGCGACAGCCCGGCGCGTCCGGTCGAGTCTTTAGCCGTCAGCGTGATCACGTGCGGGCCAGGGGCGAGCGTCGCGATCGCGAAAGTGGCGCCGGTGCCGATCTGCCCCGACGTATTGTCCCTCCAGACGAGAGATGCGCCGGTGAGCGGACCGTCCTCCGCATCGGTGGCGTCGCCGGTGAAGGTGACGCTCGCGCCCTGTGCAAAGGTCGCGTTGTTCGCCGGTGCCGTGATATGCACCACCGGCGCACTATTCGACACGACGGACGGCGCCACCAGAACGGTCGCCGGGCGATAAGTCCGCTTGTCGAAGTTGAACTTCAGATTCGGCTCGGCGATCAGCGAGATAAAGAAGTTGAAGGAGAAATTCCCGTTCGGCGCCTGCGTGAAGGCGAAGATCGCGCGCCAGTCGTGCATGTCGCGCTGCAGACTCACGACGTGATCCGAGAACTGGTGGAGCGCGAAGTCGTAGCCCGTGGTCCACTGCATCGACCAGCGCGGGGTGATGTGGAAGGAGACATTGCCGCGCAGCGTGCTCTGTCTGGGGCTGACGTAGATCGTCGAGCCGCCCACGAGTGAGCTCGCCGTATCCGTCTGCGCCGGGGGATTCTGGAGACACGCCGGCTGATCGATCGGCGGGAAGTTTGCGCAGATCGCACGCGGGTCCGTCACCCGCACGTTCGTGCCGGTCACCGGCCGCGATTGCGACTCCGTGAAGCTCACGGAGAGATTCCAGCCGGCGTTGCCGTTGATCGCGAATGGATAGCGCGACCCAACGGAGCCCGCGGTCGCCGGCAGCGCGTTGATCCCCTGCCCGTCGCTGCTGTTCATGCCGTTGCCGGCGAGATTGGCGCCGACGGGTGCGGTGTCGGGCCGGGCGCTGCCGAAGATGCGACGCAGCGTCTTGAATGGATTGCTGTTCTTTCCGATCGTGAACGTCGCCGTCATCCCCGTGCGGAACGGCTTGAACTGCGCCGTGTCGCTCAGCGGATCACCCCGAAAGAGCGAATAGTTCGACGAGAAGTCGAAGCCCGGCAGCAGATCCGACTGCAGGTTGTAGTTGAAGGAATTGCTCGTCACGCCGAAACGATGCGTCCGCGCCGCAACGACGAAGTCGTAGTCGATCGGCGATGCGTTGATCGTCAGCAGCTTGATCTTGTCACCCGATTCCGGAGTGGTGTCCGAGTTCGAATGGAGTTTCGCCTCGAGCGTCTGATTGAACTGGAATTGCATCGTCTCGGAGCGGAGACCGCCGAGGTAGCCGGCTCGCGTGCGGCCGGTGGCCAGGAGGAACGCATCGCTCACATCCGATGACGGCGCGTACGAGAACGAGAGCCTCGGCTGAATCGACTGTCGCAGCCGGGAAAACGGCCCGAAGCCGGGGAAGAATGCGAAGAAGGTCGGCGACGCCGAGATGCCGGTTTGGACGCGCTTGGACTGGCTCACCCATGCGCCGTTCGACAACGTCGTCTTGACGAGATACGCGTTGCTGCCATCCGCGTTCTGGAACGAGACGAAGGGCGCAACGTTCCACGTCCCCTGCAGCACACCCGGAAGTGAGAACTGCGTGTCCCAGTCGAGCTGCTGCTTTCGAATGTTCGCGTAGCTGCGCGACCCGGTCTGCACGCCGGTGTTGAAGTCGAACTGCGTGACGATAGTCGGGAGATCGTTGAGCTGGTCGCTGTAGCGGAAGCTGTTGCTCAACTGAAAGCGGCCGATGCGTAGCGGCGTGTTGAAGTTCACCGTGGTGTTGCGCGTGTTCGCCTTGATCGCCGTGCTGTCGAGGACGCCGGATGAATCCCGGTATCGATAGCTGGTCTGCCCTTCGAGATTGAATGCTTGGTTATTGTCGACGGCGAGCGTCGGCGTCCAGGCGAGCCACGACGAGAGGTTGATCGGCTGCGTCGTGACCGAGAAGTTCGGGAAATCCTGATTGACGAGATCGCGTCCGGAATACTGCGAGCGCGAGCCACCGGCCGTCACGTTGAAGGGGCCGAGCTTCTGCGTGAGCGCGAGCTGCGAGGAGATTGCGGCGAGCGCCTGGGCGACCGTGAGCGCATCCGTCTGATAGACATGCGTGTTGCTCGTGTAATTGAGATTCATGTTCAGGCTGCTCGTCTGGGAGAACTGCTGCGAGTGTGCCCAGTTGAATCCGAGCGTGCGATCGCCGTTGCTATACGTCCAGTAGCTCGCGCGGATGCCGCCGCTCACGAAGCGGTTGAGCCAGCGGTAGCGGTACTCGCCATTGAACTTGTTGTAGCCGACGTCTCCCTGCTGGTTGCTCGTGCCGCTGCGCCAGTCGTAGGAGACCAGCGCGTCCATGTAGTCGTTGATGTTGAAGTAGTAGCCCAGGTTGTCGACCGAGCGAACGTAGTCCGGCGACGTGCGGACGATGTCGGTGACGCTGAAGCGTGGCGGGATGATCCCGCTGCGCCGCCCGGAGCGCATGTCCTGGAAGATGAACGGCAGCCAGAGCACCGGGATATCGCTCACGTAGAGCACGGCCGGGCGGGCGACGAGCAGCGTCTTGCTGATGATCTTCACTTCCGATGACTGGAAGTGATAGTGCGGCTCCGGAAGATCGCAGCTCGTGATCGATGCATCCTCGGCGTACGAGATGCTGTGGCCCTTCCCCGTCGTGTCGCCTTTCACCGCGGCGGCGTGACCGTAGATGTACCAGGTCTGCCCGTTCTGCGCCGACGAGGTGCTGAGTTGGCTGACGAGGCCGAAGTGGCGGCGCAGGTCGTACTCGAGACGGCCGATGGCGAGGAGATCGGCGGTGCCCTGCGACGGATCGCGCAGATAGATCGTGTCCGTTTTGGGCGCGGTCGCGCGCATGAGGTGGAGGGAGTCGTTGTAGAGGATCGTATCCGCGACGAGCGTCGTCTGCACGCGCTCGACGACCGCCTTGCCGGAGAGCTTGAGCTCGTGGCGACCGGCATTGAGCTGAGCGTCCTTGCTTTGGTAGCGCGTGATCGTGTAGCCGGTGCGCTGGAGCAGCTGCGCCATCGTGGAATCCGGATCCGGCCAGACGACGAGGATGCGCGGTGCGTGCAGGCTGTCGGCGCGTGCGGAGTCGGCGGGGTTACGCCCAGGTTGCATGCGGCGGCCGTGCGTGCCGTTGGTATCACCGGGAAACTGGCCGCCCGTGGGATACTGCGTGGGCAGCTGGATCGGCTGTTGGGCGAACGCCGGCGTTGCGGCCAGTGCGAGCGCGCACAGGATCCCCCGGGCGGTCACGCCGAGGCCTGCGCCTCGAGTGCCGACTCCCGCCGCAATCGCCGGCGGTAGATGATGACCGTCAGCACCACGCTTATCTCGTAGAGGAAATAGAGCGGTACTGCCATCGCGATTGTAGTCCAGACGAGATCACCAGGTGTCAGGAACGCGCCAATGATCACACAGACGACGATGGCATGGCGCCGAAACTTGTTGAGAAGCTTCGGCGTGACAATGCCGAGCAGCGCGAGCGAGACGATCACGATCGGAAGCTCGAAGCAAAGTCCGAACGCCAGCGTCATGCTGATCGCGAATCCGAAATATTCGGACGCGGTGATCATCGGCTCGAGCGACGCCGTGCCGAAGTTCATCAGCCACTCCACCGCGAGCGGGAGCACGACGAACCACGACAGGCTGACGCCGCTCAGGAACAGGAACATCGCGAAGGCGAGCATCGGCATGACCAGCTTCTTTTCGTGCCGATGCAGCGCCGGTGAGACGAACGACCAGAGCTGGTAGAAGACGATTGGCAGCGCGAGCGCCGTCCCGAGCGCGATCGACGCGTTGAGTATGATCGAGAACGGGTCGCCCGGATGCGTGTAGACGAGCTTGTGACCGTGCAGCTCCTTGATGATGGGCTTCTCGAGGAAGCCGATCACGTCGAACTGCAGCATTATCCAGAACGAAACCCCGACCGACACGATGAGCGCGGCCAGCGACCAGATGATACGCCAACGCAGCTCCTCGAGATGATCGAGGAACGGCATCTCGTCGCGGACGGCCGTGGATTTTTCCTGCATGAGTGTCCGGCTGGCGACTACTTGAGGGTGCGAAGCCGTTCCTTCGCGAGCGCGGCCTCATCGGAGCGAGGATAGCGCTGCACGAGATCGTTCAACAGTCCGCGCGCACCGGTGACGTTTCCCTTCTCCTCCATACCCAGCGCACGCTTGTAAAGTGCCGTGGGCGCGCGGGGCGATGTCGGATAGCCGGAAACTACCGCCGCATAGGCGGAGTCCGCACCAGCCGCGTTGCCTTCCTGCTTGTACGCCTCACCGAGATAAAATTGCGCATCGGGGACGAGATCGGAGGTCGGGTACTGCTGCAGCAGCGTCTGCAGCCCCGTGCGTGCCGTGCCGGGTGAGCCGCGGCGCAGCTGCTCGAGCGAAAGCTGGAAGAGCTGATTCGGGCCCGGTGTCGATCCCGCGCCGGCGGCCGGCGCCGCTGTCGTGGCCCCCGCGCGCGGTTGAGTCGACGGCGTTGCGCCATTCGGTTGTGGCGACACGGACAACGGCGCGCTGACCGACGAGGACGCGATGTCCGACTGCTTCGCCTCGAGCGTTGCGCGAAGCTCCTGCACGCGCTGCTGGCTCTGGCCGGTGAGCACCTGAATCTGCAACAGCTGCTGGCCAACGTTGTAGAGGTCGCCCCGCACATCGCCCTGCATCTTCACGACGCGCGTGCTCAGGAGCCCGAGCGAGTCGCGCACGATGTTCAGCGACGCGACGACCCGGTCGAGCGACGCGCGACGCGCAGAGTCGCTGCGCGCGTTATCCGCGCGCAGCGTCTGCACATCAGCGTGCAATGCCTGCACATCCTCCCGTGTGGCGAAGCACGCGCCGGTCGCGAGGAGCACGACCGGCAGGAGGCACCGCACGCCGCGAATCACTGGGCAGCCGGCTTGAGGGCGTCGGCGCCCGCGGTGATCTCGAACTCATCACGGCGATTCTTCGACCACGACCCTTCGTCGTGCCCGTCCATCGCCGGGTGCTCTTCGCCGTAGCTGATGATGTCGATCATCGCATCCGGTACGCCGTGCTGCGTGAGATATCGCTTGGCGGCCGACGCGCGGCGCTGGCCGAGGGCGAGGTTGTACTCGTCGGAGCCACGCTCGTCGGTGTGGCCGGCGACGCGGATCTTGACGCCGCTGCTCGCGTTCAGGATCCCGACCTTCGCATCGAGCGAAGCACGATCGGCATCGCTCAGCGCATCGCTGTCGAGATCGAAGTAGATCGGAGCCGTGAGCGAGGCACGAGCCGCATCACGCGCGCTATTCATGTCGTCGTTGCTCATCGCGGTCGGAGCGGGCGGCGGCGGCGGTGGCGCGGGAGCAACCGGCGCGGGCGCGGGTGCGGGCGCCGGAGCCGGCGCGACCTTCTTGTGGCACGCGCCGAGCGCGAGCACGGCAGCGAGCGAGGAGACAGCGTACAGCGAACGAGCGTTCATGATGGGTCTCTCCAGAGAAGGAACACGGTGGTGCGAAAAGAAAGCCGGCATCGGCGCGCGCGACTGCGCGCGACTTCTACAACTCAGCGAGCACGTCCGAGCGCGCGGGACCATGCCGCCAGACGAGCGCCGCCCGCATGCGTCAGTTGGCGAGCGCGCCCGGATTCGGAATCGAGAATCCACAGCTGCTTACCGCCTGTTCGCGACGACGTGAACACCAGATGACGCGCGTCCGGCGCCCACGCTGGATCTTCATTCACCCCTTCGCTCGTCAACTGCTTCACCGAGCGATCGCGCAGCGAAATGACCATGATCTGGAACATCCCGCTGATCTGCGACTGAAACGCCACGTGCTGTGCATCCGGCGCCCAATCGGGATTCGAGCGGTAGTTCTGGTCCCCAAAGTTAAACGGTGTCAGCAGATCCACATTCGAGCCGTCGACATCCATAATGTATACCTCTGGATGCCCGGCGCGCCCCGAGGTGAACGCGATCCGTCGCCCATCGGGGCTGAATTCGGGCGACGTGTTGTCGGAACCATGCCCGACAGTGATCCGTCGCGGTCCGCCGCCCGCGACGTTGATGAGCATCAGGTCGGTCCCCGCCTCGTCACCGTGCGAGTACGCGATGGTCGCGCCATCGGGCGAGAAGGCGGGGGTCGTGTTGAGCCCCGTGGTGGTGGACGGAATGGTGCGCCCCGCGCCGCCGTTCACATCCTTCGTCACGATGCTCCATCCTCTGCTGCCGAGGACACTGTACGCGATCGTGTGTCCGTCCGGCGCCCAGGCGGGCGAGAGCGACAGTCCTGCATCGCTCACGACTCGCTCGCCATAGCCGTCGCTGTCGACGACGTAGACGCGCCCGCCGCGCACGAAGAGAATGCGCGTCTGCGCGACGCCGTGCGCGCCGGTGATCCACTGCTCGACCTCGTCCGACACACCGTGCACGGCCAGCCGCCACTCCGCAGAACCGCCCGCAATTGGAAGCGGGAAGTCGGCTACCTGTACGATCTTAAGACCTGTCACATCATGTACTGCCACATGTATGCCGGAGGGAGTGACGGTAGCTTGCACTGCCGCCGCGGCATTGAGCGACTTCCAGAGTGGATAACTCACGCCGGGGCCGATCCCCTGGAGCGACGCGGCTGCCGGCGACCCCGGCAGTCCGATCACCGCGACGCGATCGCCGTAGTCCAGGTCCCGTGCAATAATCGCCTGGATGCTGTCCCCCCACGCGCCGCGAACCGCGAGCACGATCACCCCGGGCTTCGTTCCCGGCTGATAAGTGAGACCGATGCGCACCGCGCGCGTCGTGTCCTGCGCGCGCGCGACAATCGGAACGAGGAGGAGCGCCATCGCCAGCGCGCACAGGAGAAGGGCGGCACCGGGGGACGCACGATTCGAGCGGGTGTGAACAATCATCAATGAACCACCGTTGGATCGAAGCTGAAAATGACGGGGAGCACATCGTCGGAAAAGCCGTTGGGGAGCGGGCCGAAACCGTTGTTCTTCGCCGCGGCCTCCACCGCACCTTGTGCGTCCAGGTCGAAGGAATAGTTGCCGGACCGCGTCACGAACGAGATCGCGCTCACGGTGCCGTCACGCCTGATCAAAAACTGTACTTCGGCACGCACGTTGGTGTTCCGGTGCTCGCCGAAGTTCTTCGCGATCTGGCGCACGATGTTCTCGAGGTAGCCGGGAAATGGAAAGTCGACACCCTCCGTGCGAACGGTGGCGACATCCGTGCCGCGATCGCCGGTCGGTCCGCCGCCCGCCGCCGGACTGACGGATTTCGGCGGCGTCGCCTTGGGGGTCGGCGTTGGTGTCGCGGGAGGCACCGACTTCGTCGGCACCGTGGTGGGCATCGGCATCGACTTGGGAAGCGTCTGCGCGCGCGGCGGCACCGGCGCAGCCTTCGGCGGCGGAGGGGGCGGCGTCACCGCCGGGGGCACCACGACCCCCTCGGCGCGCGGCCCCGGAGGCGCCGCTACGATGTTGACGCGATACATCGGGGGCAGCTGCTTCGGCGGCGCGGGGCGAATGAAGATGAGCGCCGCGGCGAGGGCCACATGCCCGATCGTCGAGAAGGTGAGCGGAAGTGCGAGCCGGGAGCGATCGTCGGCGCGCGAGATGCTCACCGTCTGATCGCCTCCGGCTCGGCCACGAGCCCCACATCGCCGACGCCCGCCGCGCGCATGACCGCGAGCACCTGCACCACGGTGCCATACGGCACGCCCTTGTCGGCCCGCAGGTAGATGCCGCCGTGACCGCGCTGCGCCGCGAGCGCCTTGAAGCTCGCGCGGAACTCGTCGTAGCGAAGCTTGTTCTCGTCGACGAGGATGTTTCCGCCACGATCGATCGTTACCACGAGTCCGTTCTTGGACTCGAGCGGCCGCGCCTGCGCCTGCGGCAGCTGGATGTCCACACCGCCCTGCATCATCGGCGCGGTGATCATGAAGATCACCATGAGGAGCATCATCACATCAATGAGGCTCACGACATTGATGTCGGCGTTGAGCGGGAGTCGTCCTGCGCGAGCGCGCCGGCTCATCTAGATCCGTCCCTCGCGAACCATCATCGCGAGGATCTCCGTGCCGAAGCCCTCGAGCTCACTCTCGAGACGGTTGAGACGCGCCGCACTGATGTTGTAGCCGAAAACCGCCGGGATCGCGACCGCGAGCGCCGCCGCCGTTGCCGTCAGCGCCTCGGCCACACCCGGCGCGACCGCGCTCAGATTGCCCGATCCACTCACCGCGATGCCGATGAAGGCGTGAATGACGCCGAGCACGGTGCCGAACAGGCCGACCAGCGGGCTCACGGAGCCGATCGTCGCGAGCCAGGGGATGTACGTAGAGAGCTGGTCGCGCTGCGCCGAGCTCTCGGATTCGAGCACGAGGCGGAGCGCCTCGACCTGCGATCCACGCAGCGGCGCCGACGACGCATCGCGCAACGCGCCGGGCTTGAGCTCGGCGAAAAAGTTCACGGCGCGGGTGAAGACGCGCGTGAAGGGATTCGCCTTCGCGCGGCGCGTAAGCCCTGCTGCCGCCTCGAGTGACGGCGTGCGCTCGAACTCGTAGATGAACTCCCGGCCGCGTTTCGTCACACGATGGAATTCGATCCATTTGGCGAGCATGATCGCCCAGCTTATGAGCGAGAGTACCAGCAGAAAAACGAGTACCACCCGCGTCACCGGCGAGGCCGAGCGAATGAGGTCGAATGCGGATGTCGGCACCGCGCCGCCCACCTGCAACATCGCGAGCCCGTGCATCATTCCTTGTCTCCTGCGCGGCGAGCCGCGAACCATTGGTATGTGTCGCGAAGTCCATCGTGGAGCGACATCTTCGGCTTCCAGCCCAGTGCCGTCCCCGCCTTGTCGTTGCGAATGGCGGAGCGCCGCTGCTCCCCCGCGCGCGCGGGCGCGTGCACGACCTCGGATTTTCCGGAGGACACTTCCTTGAGCACGCTCGCGAGCGTGACGACGTCGGTCTCGATCGCCGTGCCGATGTTGAAGGCGCGGGAGTCGACGCCGGTCGCAGGCGGAAGCTTCACGGTCGCCGCCGCGAGATTCGCGCGCGCGACGTCGCCGACGAAGACGTAGTCGCGCGTCTGTCCGCCATCGCCGAAGACCGTCAACGGCATACCATCGATCAGCCGGTCGCAGAAAATCGCGACCACGCCAGCCTCGCCGTGCGGATCCTGACGCGGACCATAGACGTTCGAATAGCGCAGCGCGACGCAGTCGAGCCCATGCACCCGCGCGAAGTAGCCCATGTACAGCTCGACGCTGAACTTCGCGGTGCCATACGGCGACTGCGGATCCTTCGGCGCATCCTCGGCCGTCGGCGCCTCGACGAGATCACCATACACCGCGCCGCCCGTGCTGGAGAAAACGAAGCGCGTCGCATGTCCCGACTGGCGCACCGCCTCGAGGAGATTGAGCGAGCCGCCGATGTTGAGGCTCGCGTCCGCCGCGGGATCGGTGACGCTCTTCCGCACATCGATCTGCGCGGCGAGGTGACAGATCACATCGAACTTCCCTTCGCGCACCGTCGCGGCAGCCTCGGGGCAGCAGACGTCGAGCTCCTCGAACGTCGCACCCGTGGGAACCTGTGCGCGCTTGCCACTCGACAGATTGTCGATCACGGTAACCGCGTAGCCGTTGGCGAGCAGCAGATCCGTAACGTGTGAGCCGATGAACCCCGCGCCGCCCGTCACCATCGCGCGCTGCGTCATTCGGCGCTCCCGCGCTTCTGGAGTTCGGACGCATCACCCTCGCTCGCGGCGTCCGCGGCGCGGAGATCGAAGAGGTAGCGCAGCGCATCGACGACGCCGAGTCCACGGCCATTCGCCGCCGCTGCGCGAAGGCGCACACTCGGCTCGTGCAAAAACTTGTTCATCAAGGCCCTCGAAAAGTGTTCGACCGCCTCGCGGTCGCGCGGCGAAAGATGCTCGAGCTTCCGCAGTGCGTCCGCGAGCTCCGCCTCGCGCATCCGGTCCATCTCCGTGCGAAAGGTGCGCAAGACCGGTACCGCCGCCAATCCCGCGAGCCATTCCCAATATTTCTCGACCTCGGGTGCGATCAACGACTCCGCCGCTGGAAGTTCATCGCGCCGGCGCTCGATGTTCGCCGTCGCCACCGTGCGCAGGTCGTCGATGTCGTAGAGGAAGACGTTGCCGAGCTTGCCGACGGCCGGCTCGACGTCGCGTGGAACGGCGATGTCGAGGATGCAGAGCGGACGGTCGCCGCGAGCCTTGAGCGAGCCCGCGATCTGTTCGACACCGACGATCGCGCGAGGTGCCGCGGTGGAGCAGATCAGCAGGTCGACATCCGCGAGATGCGACCAGCACTCTTCGTAGTGCAGCGCCTCCGCCTTGTAGCGCTTCGCCAGCTCCTCGGCACGTTCGTGCGTTCGGTTCGCGACGATCGCCGTGCGTACGCCCTCGCTCACGAGACACTCGAGCGCGAGCTCCGCCATCTCGCCCGCGCCGAGCACCATGGCGTGGCGGCCGGTGAGCGAGCCGAAGATCTTCGACGCGAGCTGCACCGCGGCGGAGCTGGTCGAGGCCGCGCCCCGTGAGATCGCCGTCTCGTTGCGCACGCGACCTGCCACCATGAGCGCCGACTGAAAGAGCCGGCTGAGGACCGTCCCGGATGCTGCACGGCTGCGCTCCCACGCGTCGCGCACCTGGCCGTGGATCTGCGCCTCGCCGAGGATCATGGAATCCATGCCGGACGTCACGCGAAAGAGATGCGAGACGGCGTCGCGATCGCGGCGCACGTAACCGAAGTGCGATACGTCCTCTCCACTCCGCGCAGAGAGGTCGGACCAGATCGCGGGGACCGCGTCGCCGTCGCCCTCCACCGCGAAGATCTCGGTGCGATTGCACGTCGACAAAAGCACGACTTCCTTCGCGCCGGCAGCCTCGAGGATGCGCTGTGCCGCGACGATCGTGTCGCCCGCGCCCACGACGAGCCGCTCGCGCAGTGCGAGCGGCGCCGTGTGGTGGCTCACCCCAGCGACGATCAGCGCCACCGGGCGGCCTCGGTCTCGAGCGAACCATTCTCGACGCGCGTGCAGAAGTCGACGTCGATGAGCGCATCGGCGGCACGGTGCCACCCAGGCGCGTCGCCGGCTTCGAGGAGGCGACGGCGGAGCGTCGCGAGCGCGGCGACGGCGCTGCCGTATCGATCATCGAGGCGTGCCGCCAGCGCATCGCGAATGCGCGACGCGGCGTTCGGCACGCCACCCGCCGAGATTCCGATCACGAGCTCCCCCGCGCGATGCGTCGCCGTCGTGCGGCAGTTTCCGCGAGCGGGATCGTCGGCAACGTTGACGAGACGGTGGGCGGCATGGCCATCGTCGGCCACGCGGCGGTTCACAGCGCGTTCGCTCGTCGCCGCGATGACGAGCTGCGCACTGCCGATATCATCTCCCGCGTACGGGCGCTCCTCGAGATGCAGCCGTTCGTGCGCGGCTGCGAGCGCGCGCACATCGGCGCCGATCTCCGTCGCCACGAGGCGCACGTGCGCGCCGGAGACGAGGAGCGCGCGCGCCTTGCGCGCGGCGACGGCACCGCCGCCGACGATCAACGCCTCGATCGCGTCGCCGTGGAGCATCAGCGGCAGCTCGCTCACAGGAACTCCCCGGAGCGCGGGCCGATGGAGCGGAAGACGACGTAGAGCATGATCACCGCGATGAAGAAGGTGCTCGACCAGATCGCCGCGCGCGCCGCCTGCCACCCCGCGACGACGCGTCCGACCGTGAGCGCAGTGATCGCGGCCCATGCGGTAACGCCCCAGATGACCTTGAGCTGATCGGCATCGCGATAGACGAGCGAGTAGCCGACGGCGAGCGCCGTGCCGAGCGTCAGCGCGATCCAGCCGCAGACGATCGCGAGATGGTTCACACGGTCGAGCGTCTCGAGCGGCGGAAAGAAACGGAAGATCGCGCCGAAGCGCCGCGACTTGAGTTCGCGGCGCTCGAGCAGATACATCAGCCCCGATGCGGCCGCCGCCGCGAAGGCCGCAAAGCCGAGGAGGCTGAGCGCGATGTGCAGATGGAGCCACAGGCCGCCGGCAACCTTCGCCGTCGGACCGGGAGAGAGCGGCGACGCGAGCGCGCCGATCGTGACGAGCGCCGCGAGCGGTGCGGTGACGAGGGTGAGACTCACCTCGTGCGCGAGCGACTCGACCGCGAGCAGCGTCACCGCGACGACGAACGCCGCGCTCGAGAGCGCCGGCCCGAGTCCCGTCAGTGGCGGCGCGCCGAACTGCCACGTGTACGCGAGCAGCGCCACCAGATGGAAAGCGACGCCGACGCCGAGCAGCGAAATGACGCCGCGCACCGGCGCCGCAATGGGACGGGCGAACGGCGCCGCCGCGAGACCGGCGGCCGCTAGGTAACACATGATGGCGATGGCGTGTGCGATAACGAGCATGCAGCCGCAAA
>JBDSHG010000002.1:0-24673 GCA_039918615.1 Gemmatimonadaceae bacterium
CCGTTGAAATTGAATGGCGCGGCCGTTCCCGCGTACACCTCCGTGCTCGTGACTTCCGGCACGTGGCTCAGATAGCCGGCGATCTCCTGGCCCAGGGCATTCGTGCTTTCGAGCGTCGTGCCTTCGGGCAGATCGAGGATCACCTGAAACTCACTCTTGTTGTCGAACGGGAGCATCTTGACCTTCACCGCCTTGAGGGCGAGCAGGCCAATCGACAAGAGCAGCAGTGCGACGACGCCGCCGTAGAATGTGTGGCGCAGCCGCGCACGATCCATGAGGCGAGTCATGAGGCTCGCATACAGCCGGCCGAAACCCGAGGTCTCCTCCGCCTCGAGCGCACGATCGTGCACATGTCCCACCGGCGTCACATGACCCTTGAGCAGGCGGTACGCCAGATACGGGGTGACGATGAAGGCCACCCCCAGCGACGCGAGCATCGCGACCGACGCGCCCACCGGAATCGGACGCATGTACGGACCCATCATGCCCGATACGAACGCCATGGGCAGGATGGCGGCGATCACGGCGAACGTCGCGAGAATCGTCGGATTGCCCACTTCGTCGACCGCCTCCACGGCCGCGTCCTCCGGAGAGCGGTCTCCCATCTCGAGATGCCGGTAGATGTTCTCCACCACGACGATCGCATCGTCCACGAGAATGCCGATGGAGAAGATGAGCGCGAAGAGCGTGATGCGGTTGAGCGTGTAGCCGAGCGCGTAGTAGGCGAACAGCGTCAGCGCGAGCGTCATGGGAACCGCCACGAGCACCACGGCCGCTTCGCGCCATCCGAGAAAGATCCAGATCAGTACCGTGACGGAGACCGTCGCGATGATGAGATGCAGAATCAGCTCGCTCGCCTTGTCGCCGGCAGTCTCGCCATAGTCGCGTGTGACATCGAGCGTGACTTCGTGCGGAAGCAAGCGGCCCTTCGCTTCGTTCACGCGCTGCATGATCGCGTGCGTGACCTGCGTGGCGTTGGCGCCCTTGCGCTTGGCCACGGCAATCGTGACGGCACTCTCGGAGACACCGCTCCGATTGGTGTGCGATACGTAGGTCGTCGTTTCGCCGAAGTCGTCGGCGACGTCCGCCACGTCGCGCAGTGTCACCGACGACCCGCCGCGCTGCGCGACGACGACGGCGTTCACATCCGCCACCGTCGCGAGCGTCGCGCCCACGTCGATCAGGGAGACGGCATTCGAGGCCGTGAGCTCGCCGGCGTGCAGGCGGGCGTTCGCGGCGCGAAGGGCCTGGGATACTTCCCCTGGGGTGACGCCGCTCGCCGCGAGTCGCGCCGGGTCGAGCGTCACCCGCAGCTGCTTCGCTTGCCCGCCCACCACGAACGTCTCGGCGACGTCGGGAATCGTGCGTATCTCGTCCTCGAGGTGCACGGCGATCTGCCGCATGGCGTTCGCGTCGTACACGGAGGAGTGCAGCGTGAGCGCGAGAACAGGGACGTCGTCGATCGAGTGCGCCTTCACGAGCGGAGGAAGTGCGCCTGCGGGCATCTGGTCCATCGCACCGGCGAGCTTCGCCTGTACGCGCGTCACGCTGCGTTCCTGATCCTCGCCGACCTTGAAGCGTACGGTCGTCATGGCGTAACCGTCGCCCGAGAGACTGTACACATGATCGACGCCGGGAATTTCCAGCATGCGCTGCTCGATCGGTCTTGCCAGCAGGTTCTCCGCCTCGCTGGGCGAAGCGCCCGGCAACGCTGCGATCACGTCGATCATCGGCACCGAGATCTGGGGCTCCTCCTCTCGCGGCGTGGCGAGAATGCCGAGCAGGCCGGCAGCGAGCGATGCGATCGTCACCAGCGGGGTGAGCTTGGAACGGAGAAACGCCTTGGCCACGCGCCCGGAGATTCCCATTCGTCAGTTCCCCGCGGAAGCCACGGGTACGATGACGACGTCACCCGCGCGCAGCCCCGCGCTCACTTCCGTCATCGCGCCATACGATCCGCTCGCCTGGATCCACCGGGTGCGGTCGCCGGTGGCGGTCCGAAGCGTCACGCCGACGAGGTCGCCCTCACGGACGAGTGCTGCTGTAGGAATGAGTAGCCCCGACCGAACGCCGAGCGAGAGACGAAGTGTGGCGGCACTCCCCGGCAGGATCGACCCGGCCGGATTGGCGACGAGCGCGTTGATCGTGTAGAGATTGCCCGCGGTCGCCGGGACGACGCCCTCGACGATCGCGTCCACCGTTCGATTCTCGACGACGGCCTCCACGTGCTCGCCGCGATGAACCCGCGCTGCGACGTCGGGAGTCGCGTTCGCGCTGATGCGAAGTCGACGTCCGTCCTGGATCGTGATCAAGGGCGCGCCGGGTGATGCAAACGCACCGGGATCCACGAACCGGCGCGTGATCGTCCCGGCGAACGGCGCGCGAACTACTGCGTACGCGCTTACGGCGCCCAGCTCGGCGGCAGCCGCCCGCGCGGCATGCACGCCGGACTCGGCGCGCGCGAGCGCAGTCTCGGCGGCATCCAGCTGTGATTGCGTGGCCGCGCTATCGGCGTACAGCGCGCGAATGCGACCGGCTTGCAGCGTTGCTTCCCGATGCACCGCCTCCGCACTGTTGATCGAAGCGGCGACCTGCCCTTCTTTCGCAACGAGCTCTCGCGCGTCGATACGCAGCAGTGCCTGCCCCAACGCGACGACATCGCCTTCGTGCACGGAAACGGTGAGCACCGTGCCCATGAGCTTACTGCTCAACGTGGATTGCTGCACGGGAGTGGCAATCCCCGATGCATCGAAGGTGGCGAGGATGCTGCTGTCCTTCACCGTGTACGGAGTGCCGGCGATGCGCGGCGGCGCGGTCTTCGCAACGTCGGGCGTGGAAGAGGAGCAGCCCGCCGCGAGCAGCAGCAGCGCCGTGGTGCCGGCGACCAATCCAAAGGGCATGCGGGAAGTCCTCGAAGCGTTCCGGGAGGTCGTCATTGCCGATCCCGATCGGGCGTGCTGCGCGAAGTCCCGTCCACGGCGCTCGAACTGTCATCGAGCACGGCGAGCATCGCGGGATCGCGTCCGGTCGCCAGGAGGCGTTCGGCTGCATCGACGATGACCGTGTATCGCGCCTGCGCGAACGCGAGGGCGCTCTCGGTATCCGCTGTCTGCGCATCGAGCAGCTCGGTGACCGACGCCAGGCCGCCCTCGTACTTTCGCGCGACGATGCGGTGCGCTTCCGCGCTCTGCGTCACCGCGCGCTCCGAGATCTCGAGGCGCGTGAGCGCAACGGAGAGAGCGGTTTGCGTCTGCTCGAGCTGCAGCCTGCCGTTGGCGTTCGCGGCCTCCGCCTGAGTTCGTGCACTGGACTCGCGGGCGGACGTCGCCCGCACGCCCGAGATCTCATTCGCGCCGGCGAACGGATTCCATGTTGCCATCACCCCAACCGTCCAGTTTCCGTCTCCACCGTAGAGGTGATTGGGAGAATTCCAGTCATATCGCGCGAACGAGTTGATGCGCGGGAGATAGGTGGCCCGTGCACGGAGGGCATCGGCGCGCGCGGCCTCGAGCGCCCGCGCCGATGCGTCGACATCTGCCCGCGGCAGGACGTCGCGATACATCGTGTCCGCTTGGACGACCGCGCGAATATGCTTCGCGGATGGCAGGGCATTCGGAGCGGCGATGTCCTTCGCGTCGGCAGCGTCGTCACCGCCAAGCAGCACAGCGAGCTGCCGACCCGCGGTCATCACGTTCCCGTGCGCCTCCGCCAGTTGCGCGTCGATGTCTCCAGCGCGAACCCCGGCAAGCAGCGCGTCGGACTTCGTGACCACGCCCTGCCGCACCATCGACTCGGCCTGTGCCTCATGGGCGCGTGCAGCGCGAGAGGCCGCCTGCAGCATGGTCACGCGCTCGGCGGCCAGCACCGTGGCATAGTATGCGCGCACGACGTCCACGCGGATCGACAATCGTGTCCAGCTTTCCGATGCGCGTGTCGCGTCGGAGGCTCGCAGCGCGGCGCGGCGACCCAGCCACGCATCGGCGTTCAGCAGTGGTTGCTCCACGACGATACCACCCTGATAGTTGGCAATCGCTCCCGGGTAGTTCAGGTGGCTCGGCTCGAAATCGGCTTGGGTAATGGACCGCTGGCGCAGCGTGGCCCCGAACGCTCCGATGGGATCCGTGGTGCGCACGTAGCCAGCCTCGACACGAATGTTCGGAAGAATGCCATTGAGCGGGGCGATCGCCTGCGCGCGCTTCTCCGCGGTCGCGCTTTGCGCAATCCGGTTGGCGAACGCCGATTGATCCGCCTGATGGAGAGCCGCCGAGAGCGTGAGCTGCGCGAGCGCGCGTTGGGGCGGCGCGAAACAGGAGATCAGAAGCAGCAGGGCGCGCTGATGTCGCGACATGATCACGTCCGCATCCGAGGGGCACATACTTGCGTATATATCTATATACAAATATAGTGACCGCTGGACATCCGCGCAAGCCTCATGGACGACGCACTGCTCCCGGCTCACGTTGGTTGCGCGAGGCGTGCGCTTAACTACCTCGCGCGCCCCAACAGCTCCAACGCGCTCCGCATCTCCCCACTCGTGTTGAAGCAGTGCGGCGACAACCTGATCGCCCCTTCCCGCAACGAGTGCGAGATCTTCGCGCCTCTGAGCGCCTTCGACGCCGCCCTCGGATCCCTCGGCGCTATCGCCAACACCCCTCCCCGCTTCTTCGGATCTTCGGGCGTCACCAGCCGCACGATGTCCTCGTGCGCGCGCGCCCACGCGACGGCCTCGCTCACGATTCCCTCGATGTGCTTCTCCACCGCTGCGGGCCCGAGCTCGAAGAACAGCTCGAGACTCGC
This sequence comes from Gemmatimonadaceae bacterium, assembly GCA_039918615.1. Lineage (GTDB taxonomy): Bacteria > Gemmatimonadota > Gemmatimonadetes > Gemmatimonadales > Gemmatimonadaceae > FEN-1250. The sequence goes on from JBDSHG010000002.1 coordinate 4,798, forward strand.
ATTCAGCCCCGCAAAATCGCCCGCCGGTAGCGTGTTGATCTGATAGCGCCGCGCGTCGTCGTAGAAGTTGAAGTCGTAGTCGACCATGCGCGTGAAATCTTCGCTCGACTTCATCGCGAGCCAGCCGACCACCGCGGGCTCGAGCTCCGGCATGACTCCCTCGCGCACGTACACGAACCCCGAGCCCCACGGCGCGAGCAGCCACTTTTGCGCGCCGCTCGCGAGCACGTCGATGTGCAGCGTCGACACGTCAAGCGTCAGCGCGCCGACTCCCTGAATCGCATCGACGACGAAATACACGCCGTTGTCCCGACACGCCGCGCCGATCGTCGCGAGATCCGCGCGATAACCAGTCGAGAACGACACCCACGACATCGTCACGACCCTCACCTCCGGCCGTTTGAGCTCCTCGAGCAGCCGCGTCTCATCCTGCAGTCCGTCCTTCTTCGGAATCAGCTCGAGCTTCACCCCCTTCTTCGCCAGCGACATCCATGGATACACATCTGCCGGATACTCGCCCTCGTACGTGAGCACGACGTCGCCCGACTTCAGCGGCAGCCCGAGCGACGCGACGTTGATCCCGTACGACGTATTCACCACGCACGCGATCTCGCCTACCTTGGCGCCAATCAGCTTCGCGATCAGCTCGCGCGATTTCCGAAAGACCTCGAGATCCTGGTACGTCGTCAACTTGTACGGCTCGGCCCTGAGCGCCGCCCACTCCGCAACCGCCGCCGCCGCGCGCTTCGGCATCGCACCGGTCTTCGCGTTGTCGAGATAGATCTGCTCTCCGCTCAGCGTCCACGGATATTCCTTCGCGCGAAGCGCGTCGACATCGAAACTCATCACGTCCGTCCCTCGAGTGCGCGCGGATCGAGCGCGTCACGCAGCGCGTCCCCGAGCAAGTTGAAGCCGAGCACCGCGGCTCCGATCGCGAGACCGGGGCTGAGCGAGGTCCACGGCGCGTGCCTGAGCTGTTCGAGATCGCGGCCGTCCGCGATCATCGAGCCCCAGCTCGGCGTCGGCGGCTGAACGCCCAGCCCAAGAAACGAGAGCGCCGCCTCCGCCATGATCGCACCGGCTACTCCCAATGTCGCCGCGATGACGACGGGCGCAATGACGTTCGGCAGCAGGTGACGCGTGATGATCCGGTAGTCGCGCTCGCCGAGTGCGCGTGCGGCTTGGACGTACTCGAGTTGCCGCACCACGAGCACCTGTCCGCGAACGATGCGCGCCATCCCCGCCCATCCGACGACGCCGATCGTCACGAGCACCGTGGTAAGCGATGGCTCGAACGCGGCGGCGAGCGCAATCAGCAGCAGCAATGATGGAAATGCCAGGGTCACGTCGGCGAGGCGCATCACACCCTCGTCCACCCACTTTCCGTAGAAGCCGGCAATGAGGCCGAGCGAGAGGCCGATCGCGAGCGAGATTCCCTGCGAGAGAAAGCCTACCGAGAGCGAGATCCGCGCACCATACACGAGCCGGGCCCACACATCGCGACCCTGGAGATCCGTGCCGAGCCAGTGCGCGCCCGACGGCGGCTGGAGCTGATTCGCGAGCGCGATGCCGGTGGGGTCCCATCGCGTGACAAGGGGAGCGAGCACCGCGAGCAGCACCATCAGCACGATCGCGCCGAGCCCGATCATCGCGCGCCGGTCCGCGCGCAGCTTCCGCCAGAGGAGCGCGTTCATACGGGGTCGCGAAGCTCGGGCGGCGTGTCCGGCGGCTGACGCTTCCACCGGCGGTGCTGCCAGAAGTACTGCTCCGGCGCCTGACGCACGAAGCTCTCGAGCGAGCGGGAGTACGCATTCAGGATCGTTTCCACGTCGCGGTCGGTGTGGCCCGTGCGCTCTGTGACGAGCTCACGAATATGCAGGTGATATCGGCCGTCCGGCTGTCTCAGGCTCACGCCGAAGAATACGGGTACATCGAGCCGCAGCGCGAGCACCGCAGGACCGCGCGGCGTCTTCGCGGGCCGTCCGAAGAAGTTGACGAAGCTCGACGCGATGTGCAGCCCGGACTGATCGATCAGAAACGCGATCACATGCCCATCGCGCAGCGCGCGCGCCGTGTGCCGCACAGCGTCGCGGTCGCGCACCACGGTCATTCCGAGTCGCGAGCGCGTGCGCGTGAGGTAGGCATCGAAGAGCGGATTCCCCATCAGTCGTACGACGACATCGATGGGATGCCCACTCGCCGCCGTTGCTGCGCCGCCGAGCTCCCAGTTGCCGAGATGACCGGTGAGCACGATCGCGCCACGTCCGGCCGCGCGCTGCCGCGCAAAGAGCTCGAGCCCATCCGTCCCTGCCATGTGCTCGAGTATCCCCGCACCATCGAGCCGCGAGAACAGCGCGCTCTCCGCCGCCACTCGTCCGAGGTGACGGAAGCTCTCCTTCGCTACGTGCTGCACCTCGCGCGACGAAAACTCCGGGAACGCCGCCGCGATCTGCTTCTCCGCCACCGTCCGGCGAACTCCGAGCGGCCAGTAGAACAGCGTTCCGATCCACCCGGCGAAGTCCACCGCCATGCGCCACGGCAAGTGTCCGAGCAGCGCCGTCAGCGCGCGCAGCACCACGTACAGCGCACGATCCCCGATGCTCGGCGCTTTTCTGTCGCTCACCATCGCGCGCGGTCGCTCGCGATCGCCGCGGCCGCCTCGAAGGCGTCGACCATCTTCGTCTCCGAATAGTCGCGCGACACGCGCGCGCGCCCCGCGCCACCCATCGCCGCGCGGCGATCATCGTGGCCAAGGAGCAGCGCGACCGCGGCCGCGATGTCCGGCGCCTCACCGCGCGGCAACAGGATCCCCGCGATGCCATCCGGCACGTACTGCTCAGCGACCGTCCCACGCTCGGCCAACACCGGCACGCGCGACGCGAGCAGATCGAGCAGCGCGAACACTGCATTGTCGCCATCGGCGACGACCCAGCCGAGATCGGCGACGCTCAGTACCGACAGATAATCGTCGCGCTCACCGAGAAAGCTGACGGCGCCCGTGATGCGAAGCGCGGCGGCATGCATGCGCAGATCTTCGGCGTCCGACCCCGCGCCGATCATCGCGAGTCGGAGCTCGGGATGTCGCGGCGCGAGCAGCGCAATGACGCGCAACACCGTCGCCGCGCGCGCCTGACCGGTGCGATCGTAGACGCAGACGAGGAGTCGCGTGCCACCCGGCGCCCCGATGCTCGCGCGCGATGCGGGGCGAATCGCGTCGTACGCCTGCGCGTTGACGCCGAGCGGGACGACGGCCGAAGGAAAGCGCGCGAACGACAGCGCGCGCGCGTTGCGCATCTCGCTCTCGGATCCGAACAGCAGCCCGGTGGGCGCGAGCTTGAACGCCACTCGTGCGCCGGCACTGAGCTTGAGCATGTGGCCCACAGAGACTCGCCGCAGCACCGCCGCACGCTCGGCCAGCCTCGTTGCCAGCGCGACGATCAGCTGCTCGCGATCGCCATCCACGATTACGACCTGGATGAATCGGTCGTGCATCAATCGGCGCAGCCGCATCGCCGCGACGGGCCACGGGAAGAGCGTCGAGAGCGAAACTACCTCGTACGCGCCGAACTCGAGATGCTGCTCGAGCGCGCTCTCCGGCGGGCACACGACCGTGACGTTGTGCCCGCGCTCGCTCATCCCGCGCGCCGCCGCCGCAAGCGCGCGCGCACTCCCGTTCCACTCCGGCTGCTGGCTATAAAACAGTATTCGCATGTTCTTCTACCGGTTGCGAATCCCTGTCTCCGAACTGGAGAGTGTGCAGCCGGTAGTACGCGCCGCGCAGCTCGAGCAGCTCGGCGTGCGTGCCGCGCTCGATGATGCGTCCGCGGTCGAGCACGAGAATCTCCGTCGCGTTCACGATCGTCGACAGTCGGTGCGCGATGACGATTACCGTGCGCCCAGCGAGCAGGCGGTCGATCGCCTCCTGCACGAGCCGCTCACTCTCGGTGTCGAGCGCCGACGTCGCCTCGTCGAGGATCAAAATCGGCGGATCAACCAACAGCGCGCGCGCGATCGCTATCCGCTGGCGCTGTCCGCCCGACAGCCGCGCGCCGCGCTCCCCGAGCATCGTGTCGTAGCCTTCGGGGAGCTCCGAAATAAATCCGTGTGCGTTCGCGGCGCGCGCGGCGGCCTGGATCTGCGTGTCGGTGTACGTCGAACCGCGGCCGTACGCGATGTTCGCACGCACGGAATCGTTGAAGAGCACCGTCTCCTGGCTCACGACCCCCGTGAGCGAGCGCAGCGACTGGAGCACGATAGCGCGCGTGTCGACACCATCCAGCAGAATGCGTCCGGACGTGGGCTCGTAGAAGCGCGGAATCAGATCCGCGAGCGTGCTCTTCCCCGCCCCGCTCGCGCCCACCAGTGCGATGACGTCGCCCTTGCGCGCCGAGAAGGTGATGTCGGTGAGCACATCCGTGTCCCTGTCGTACGCGAACGACACGCTCTCGAAGTCGAGCGAGCGTTCGAAGCTCGTCGCGACCCTGGTGCCGCGATCCATCGACTTCTCCGTCGGCATGTCGAGCACCTCGAAGAGCCGGTCCGCGCTCGCGAACGAGTTCTGCGCGATCGCGGGGATCTGCGAGAGCTGCTTGAGCGGCTGCAGCATCCGCATCACGAACGTCAGGAAGACGAGGAACTGCGACGCCTGCAGCGTGTGATCGACGAGCACCCACTTCGCACCCGTCCACAGCAGCAGCACGACGATGAAGGTCCCGAGCGTCTCCGTGATCGGCTGCCCGATCAACGCGAACTTCGCCATGCGCACGAGGCCACTCGAGTACGTGTGGCTCGCCGTCGTAAAGCGCGCCTCCTCGTACCCCTCGGCCGCGAACGACTTCACGAGCCGGATGCCGCTCACGCTCTCCTGCAGCACGCTCATCATCTCGCCGTGATCGTTGCGCAGGCGTCGATAGCCGCGGCGCAGCTTTCGGAGCAGCGGCTGCAGCGCGAAGGTCAGCGCGGGCGCGACGACGAGCGCCATCAGCGTGAGCCGCCAGGAGATCCCGAAGAGATACGCGACGTAGATCGTCACCATCGCGGCGGCGGAGATCGCCTGCGTGACGAGCTGCGTGATGAGCGTCTTCGTCTGCTCGGTGTCGGAGAGCACGCGCGAGATGATCTGTCCGACCTTCGTGCGCGTGAACCAGCCGATCGGGAGCGACTGCAGGTGACGGTAGACGGCGTCGCGCAGATCGCGCGTGATGTATTCCTGGAGTTGCGCGCCGAGGGTGCCGGCGATCCAGACGCAGAGATTCTTGACGGCGACGGTGGCGAGCAGAATCAGGATGACGTTGCGCAGCGATCCCATCTGATCGTTCGGATTCAACAGCCCGCCAATCGTCCAGTTCAGGAACGCGGTGACCCAACCGCTCTTGATCGGGAGTGCGGGAAGCCCGAACAGGGCGTTCAGGAACGGGATCAGCAGCGCGAACGAGTATCCGTCGAGCGCGGCGCCGATGAGATTGAAGAAGATGTTTCCCGCCATGCGCCACGCGTGCGGGCGCAGAAACGGGGTGAGGCGTCTGTAGGAGACGCGGTTCACTATCGGCGCGGCGTGAGGAGCGCGACCGGCAGGATGCACTCTTCGGGAGTGACTCCTCCATGCAGAAAAGAGCCGCGATAGCGCGTCTGATACTCGCGCAGCTTCGTCGGATATACGAAGAAGGTGTCGCCGACGGCGAGGAGCGTGTTCGCGCCGGAGCCGCGTCGCGGAAGCTTGAGGTCGTCCGCGTTTCCGAACGACAGCGCGTACTCGGACTTCTCCGCGCGCAGATCCTCGCCGAACTTGTAGCGCAGATTCGCCGTCGCGTCACGCTTGGCGAATACCGTCGCCGGCGTGAGGCAGTGGATCGAGCCGTGATCGCTCGTGATGAGCACCGGGATGTTCTTGCGCGCGGCGTCCTTCAGGATCGTGAAGAGTACCGAGCGCTCGAACCACTGTTTCGTGATCTGCCGCAGCGCGATCTCGTCCTTCGCGACCTCGTACAGGATCGCCGACTCGCTGCGCCCGTGCGTGAGCAGGTCGACGAAGTTGAAGACGAATGCGCTCACGCCCTCGCGCGCGATGGCGCTCGAGACGCGTCGCTCGAGCTCCGCGCTGTCCGCGGTGCTCGAGATCTTCTCGTAGCGCACCGGGATCGCTCGCTTGAGCTCCGCGAACTGCGCCTCGAGCAGCCCGCGCTCGTGCGCATTCAGCGATTCGTCTTCGCGCTCGCCCCACCAGTCGGGGAATCGCGCCGCGATCTCGCTCGGAAAGAGTCCCGAGAAGATCGAGTTGCGCGAGTACGGCGTGGCCGTGGGCAGAATCGAGAAGTGATGCGTCATCTCGATCTCGAAGAAGGGCGCGAGTAGCGGGCTCAAGACCGCCCACTGGTCGAGGCGCAGACAGTCGATCACGACGAATACCGCTGCGCGATTGCGCTCGAGAATGGGGAGCAGAAACTCGCTCACGATGTCGATCGACAGCGGCGGACGGTCGCCTTCGAGATTCCTGAGCCACCCCGGATACGCGTCGCGCATGAAGATCGCGAACTCGCGCCGCATGTCGGGATAGAGCGACTGCAGCGAGTCGTAGAGACTTTGCTCGCGCGCCTCGGCGAGACTCACATCCCACTCCACGAGCTCGCTGTAGCGCGAGACCCAGCCGCGCCAGTCGAGCGGCGCCTGCCGATCGAGCTCGATCGCGCGAAAGCGCTCGACGAACGAGCGCGCGATCGCCTGCTGACGGATGCGCGGGCCATCGAGCACACGGGTGATCACCGCGAGCACCTGGCGCGGGTTGATCGGCTTGACGAGATAGTCGCGCACATCGACGCCGATCGCTTCCTTGAGCGTCGCGTCTTCCTCGCTCTTCGTGACCATCACGATCGGGAGGAGCGGGTCGAGCTCGCGAATCTCGCGGTATGCCTCGAGACCGCGCTTGCCTGGCATCTGCTCGTCGAGCAGCACGATGCCGTACGTCCGGCGCCGCAGCATCTCGACGGCGTCGTCCGCATTGGTCGCGGACTCTACCTCGAAACCCTTCTCCCGCAAGAAGATGCGGTGCGACTCGAGAAGATCGGCCTCATCATCGATCCAGAGTACGGATTTCGGGTGCTGTGCCATGTGCTCACAATGTAGTTTGACGGAAAAGAGGCGGCCAGCGCGCTCGGCCGTGACGGCGCGTGCTTGCGGCGCGGACTGGTTCCATCTACGCTCCCCGAGCGGCCCCGTTCCCTCGTTGGTACTCCCTAACTCTGCCCATGCGCGCCTCCGTTCCTCCTTTCGCGGTGGGGCCGATCGTCTTCCCCTTTCGTGCGCTGGCGACGTACGCTGGGCAGGCTCCGCTTGGGCGCGGACGTGAGGTCGCGCTCGCCTGTCTAATGGCCGCGCGGCTGTCGACGCCCGTGGCGGGCACGCCGCTCCCGGCTCCGCTCCGCGCCGCGCGCGCGACGGGGGCGAGCCGGTGGTTCGCGTCGCTCGCGCTCCCGAGCCCGCTCCGCGCGCCGCTCACTCGCGTCGCGGCTGCGAGCGCGCGCGAGAGTGCATCGGAGCTCGCCGAGGCGCTCACGGCGGTGATTGCCGCGGCGCGCAAGCATCTCGACGAGCCGAGCCTCGCGGAGCTGGATGGCGTCGTGCGACACCTTACGGGCGCGCGCGGCTGAACCACGGCGAAGCTGTTGCCGCTGCTCGGCTTCCGCGTAACTTGGGCTCCATGACGCGACACGACGACGAGCCGCGACTCGCCGAGCTGCTCAAACGCACCGACGCGATCGCGGACGGCGCGCCGGCGGCGGACACCATCCCCACCGGCTTCCCGACGCTCGACCGCCTACTCGGCGGCGGACTTCGCCGCGGCGACCTCATCGTGCTCGGCGGCGACGTCGGCACCGGAAAGTCCGCGCTCGCGATCGCCATCGCACTGCGCGCCGCCGAGGCCGGAAATGCGGTGACATATCTCAGTGGTGAGATGTCTCCGAATCGCGTCAACGAGCGGCTACTCGCGATCGAGGGGCGCGCGTCGATCGATGCGCTGCGCTCGGGGACGCTCGACGAGGAGACGCGCGTCTCGCTCGGCGCGGTCGCGCTGCGGAAGCCGCACATGCTCCCGGTGGTGCGCGCGATGCCGCACGACAACAGCGACGCGCTCGACGCTGAGGCGAAGCGGGAGCCCGTGCCCGCGCTGCTCGTCGTCGACTCGCTGCAGCACGTGCATGGGGGTGGCGCACCGGCGGAGAACAACGCGCACGCGGTGCTCGCGCTCAAGGAGCTCGCGATGCGCAATCATCTCGCCGTGCTCGTCACCGCGCACCTTCCGGAGCTTCCGCCAACGCGCGAGAATCTGCGCCCCCAGCTGCAGGACTTTGGCGCGGTCGGAGCGATCAAGCAGCTCGCGGATGTCGTGCTCGGGCTCTTCCGCGAGGAGATCTATCATCCGGTTCCGGGCTCCGAGGGCGCGGCGGAGCTCGCGATCCTCAAGAACCGGCATGGCCCGACTACCTATATCGATCTGTATTTTTACAAGCAGTGGCTCAGATTCGAGGATATGGTCGACCCGGATCGCTGACCGCTCGTATATTCACCCTGTCTGCAGCGGAATACGGAGATGGCTGGTCATAGTAAGTGGAAACAGATCAAGCACTACAAGGCCGCGACGGACGCGAAGCGCGGCGCGCACTTCACGAAGCTGATCCGCGAGATCACCGTCGCCGCGAAGGCAGGCGGTGGCGATCCCGCCGGCAACCCGCGCCTGCGCACCGCGATCGATATCGCGAAGGCCGCGTCGATGCCGAAGGAGAACATCGAGCGCGCCGTGAAGAAGGGGACGGGCGAGCTCGAGGGGGTCGACTACGTCGAGGTGATGTACGAGGGCTACGGGCCCGGCGGCGTCGCGCTGCTCATTCACGCGGTCACCGACAACCCGACGCGCACCGTCGCCGAGGTGCGCTTCAAGCTCTCGCGCGGCAACGGCAACCTCGGCGCATCGAATTCGGTCGCCTGGATGTTCGAGCGGAAGGGGCAGCTTTACGTCGACGCGACGAAGTTCGCCGAGGATGCGACGATGGAGGCCGCGCTCGACGGCGGCGCAACGGACTTCGCGCAGGACGGCGAGCAGTTCGTCGTGAGCACCGAACCCACGGAGCTGCATTCCGTAATGGGCGCGCTCGAGGCGAAGGGGATCGCTGTGCACGACCCGGAGATTTCGATGATCCCGAAGCAGACCGTGCACGTCGAGGGACGGACGGCGGAGTCGCTGCTCAAACTGATGGAAGAGCTGGACTCGCTCGACGACGTGCAGAAGGTCGAGGCAAACTTCGACATGGACGAAGCCGAGATGAGCAAGGCGTGAGCCGCCGGCCGTGATCGTACTCGGGATCGATCCCGGCACGGCGGCAACGGGCTACGGCGTGGTTCAGGGTGAGCCGTTCGGCACGATGACGCTCGTCGAGTGCGGCGTGATCCGCACACACGCGCGCGATCCCCTGCCCTCGCGACTCCGAGAGATTTTCGACGACGTCGTGCTTCTCATCGAACGACACAAGCCTGACGCGATGTCTATCGAGGACGTCTTCTACGCGAAGAACGTCCGCACGACCGTCGTGCTCGGCCACGCGCGCGGGGTGATCCTGCTCGCGGCGCAGCAGGTGGAGCTCGCGATCTACGAGTATCCGCCCGCCGAGATCAAGAAGTCGGTGGTGGGCACCGGCGCGGCGACCAAGGAGCAGGTGCAGTTCATGGTGACGAAGCTGTTGCGGCTCAAGTCAGCGCCGCAGCCCAGCGATGCGGCGGATGGAACGGCGGCAGCGCTCGCGCACATTATGGGGGGGCGGCTGGCGAGCGCAAAGCAGCGATGATCGCACGAGTCGCCGGAAAGCTCGTCGCCAAGGAGCTCGATCGCGTCGAGATCTTCACTTCCGGCGGTGTCGCCTACGAGCTCGCGATTCCGCTCGGCGTGTACGAGACGCTGCCGCGCGTCGGCGAGGAGACGGAGCTGCACACGCACCTCGTCGTGCGCGACGATGCGTGGCTGCTGTTCGGCTTCGCGACGATCAACGAGAAGCGCGTCTTCCAGCGGCTGCTGACGGCGAACGGGGTGGGACCGTCGCTCGCGCTCGGGTTGCTGTCGACGCTCTCGGCCGACCGGCTCGTGCGCGCGATCCGCGAGAAGGACATCGCGACGCTGCAGGGTGTGCCGCGCGTCGGGAAGAAGAAGGCGGAGCGGCTCGTGCTCGATCTCTCGGACAAGCTGGATGACGTCGCGGGCGCATCTCTCGCCGGCGCCGGCGGGCCGAGGCCGGAGGGGGCGAGTGCGGAGGACGCGATCCGCGCGCTGGTGTCGCTGGGCTACGCGACGGTCGACGCCGAGAAAGCCGTGCGTGCGGTGATCGATACGGGGCCGGTGAAGTTGTCGGCGCCGGAGCTCATCCGCGCGGCGCTGGCGAAGATCGGAGGGCGCTGAGGCGAATTTCGCACCTCCGCTGGACACGGTTGCGTTGACCGTGTAGCCAGAGCAACTTCGGATCATGACCACCGCCCGCCGCACCAACACGTTCACCGAATCGGTGATCCGTGAGATGACGCGCATTGCCAACGAGCATGGCGCGCTCAACCTCGCCCAGGGGATGCCCGACTTCCCCATGCCGCAGCCGCTCAAGGACGCGGCCTGCATGGCGATCCAGGCAAACATCAACCAGTACGCGATCACGTGGGGCACGCCCTCGCTCCGCATCGCGATCGCCGCGAAGTACCGGCGCTGGTACGGCATGGATGTCGATTCGGAGAAGCACGTGACCGTCACCTGCGGCGCGACCGAGGCGATGGCCGCCGTCTTCCTGGCCCTCATCAATCCGGGCGACGAGGTCATCGTTTTCGAGCCGTTCTACGAGAACTACGGCCCTGACGCGATCCTCGCCGAGGCCACGCCGGTGTTCGTGCCGCTCACGCAGCCCGGGTGGACGATCGACGCGGACAAGCTGCGCGCCGCGTTCACGAGCAAGACGAAGGCGATCATCGTCAACACGCCGCAGAATCCGACGGGGCGCGTGCTCACGCGTGCCGAGATCTCGCTGATCGCCGAGCTGTGTGTGAAGCACGATGTGTACGCCTTCACCGACGAGATCTACGAGCACATCCGCTACGCCGGCGACCATCACGTGCTCGCGACGTGGCCCGGGATGGCGGAGCGGACGATCACCATCTCCGGCCTCTCGAAGACCTTCAGCTGCACCGGATGGCGCCTCGGCTACGCGATCGCGCCCGAGGAGGAATCGGTGGCGATCCGGAAGGTGCACGACTTCCTCACCGTCGGCGCGCCCGCTCCTCTGCAGGAAGCCGGCGCGATCGGGATGGCTTTCGACGCCGACTACTACAATCACCTCGCGCTCGAGTACCGCGCCCGCCGCGATCTGATGTGCGACGCGCTGCGCGAGGGCGGCTTCACCTTCACGGTGCCCGAGGGCGCGTACTACGTGCTCGCCGACTTCTCCGCGCTGAGCGACCTCGGCGATGTCGAGTTCGCCAAGTGGCTCACGAGCGATGTCGGTGTCGCGCCGGTGCCGGGATCGAGCTTCTTCCGTCCGGGGAGCACCGGGGGTTCGAAGCTCGTACGCTTCGCGTTCTGCAAGAAGCACGAGACGCTCATCGCCGCAGGTGAGCGCCTCGCGAACCTGCAGGCGCGGGTGTGATTCAGAGCATGTCCCGCGCAGAGATCACGACCCCGGAAGTCATCGCCGACGAATCGGTGGTCGAGCTGTCGCTTCGCCCGCAGCGGCTGGCCGAATTCATCGGGCAGCAGAAGGTGAAGGAGTCGCTCGCGATCTACATCGAGGCCGCGCGCGCTCGCAACGAGCCCCTCGACCACACGCTCTTCTACGGTCCACCCGGACTCGGCAAGACCACCCTGGCTGAGCTCATCGGACGCGAGCTCGGCGTCAACATCCACACGACGAGTGGCCCTGCGCTCGAGAAGGCCGGGGATCTCGTCGGCACGCTCACCAATCTCCGCGCGCGAGACATCCTCTTCATCGATGAAATCCATCGCCTCAAGCCGATCATCGAGGAGTTTCTCTATCCAGCGATGGAGGACTACAAGATCGAGATTCGCCTGAGCGACGGCCCGAAGGCGCAGACCATCACGATGCAGATCGAGCCGTTCACGCTCATTGGCGCGACTACTCGCTTCGGGATGCTCACCTCGCCGATGCGCGCGCGCTTTGGCATTCCGCTGCGGCTCAACTTCTACCCGATGGAGGATCTCGAGCAGATCGTGATCCGATCGGCCGAGGTGCTGAAGGTCGAGATCGATGAAGGCGGCGCGATGGAGCTCGCGCGCCGGTCGCGCGGAACGCCGCGCGTCGCGAATCGCCTGCTCCGCCGCGTGCGCGACTATGCGCAGGTGAAAGGGAACGGCCGCATCACGCGCGACATCGCGGATGCCGCGCTCGCGATGCTCGACGTGGACCAGTTCGGGCTCGACGACATGGACGCGCGCATCCTCAAAACGATCATCGAGAAGTTCGACGGCGGCCCGGTAGGGGTGAAGACCATCGCGGCGGCAATTGGTGAGGACGAGCTAACAATCGAGGAGGTGTACGAGCCTTTCCTCGTGCAGAACGGATTTTTACAGCGGACGCCCCGCGGGCGCATGGCTACCCCGCAGGCCTACCGCCACTTCGGTTTTTCGCCGCCAACACCGGTTCCGGGCCAACCGACGCTCTTCTGAATCGTCCTACAACACGGTGCGCCACTTGCGTGAGCCGATGAGCGCACGAGCTAGCACGTCTCCGGGAGTTGTATGGCCGTTTCCACTGAAGAACGCTGGAAGGAACACAACGAAACCGGCCGTCGTCACTTCGAGCGCGCCGAGTTTGCGGAGGCCGAGCAGCAGTACATCGCCGCCCTCCGGCAAGCGACGTTACTGGGCGCGGTCACGCTGACCGAGCTCGGGCAAGTGGCGTTCTCCCTTCGTGATTTCACTCAGTCCGAGAGCTATTTCCGCCGTGCGCTGACCATTCGCGAGCAGGCGCTCGGTACCGAGTCGGTGGATCTCATGCAGGCGCTCAACGATCTCGCCGCGCCGTCGTACTCGCGCGGTGAGCTCGAGCAGGCGGAGCGTCTCTACAAGCGCGCGCTCGCGATCGGCGAGGCGCAGCTCGGCGAGCTGCATCCGGATCTCTCCGTCACGCTCAGTAATCTCGCGCGGCTGCATCAGCGCAAGGCGGATTGGCGCGCGGCCGCCCCGCTGCTCGGACGACTGCTCGCGATCAAGCAACGAACGCTCGGCGAGACGCATCCACACGCGGTGTCGCTGATGCTCGCCGTCGCGAACGCGCGCAGCTCGCTCGGCGAGCACGAGGTGGCGGAGGAGCTCGTGCGACGCGCGCTCGCGCTGCAGGAGCGCGCGCAGGCGGGCGACGCCGAGATGGTGCGCTCACTCTCGATGCTCTCGAAGATCTACATGGCCAGCGGGAAGACGCAGCTGGGTGGCGAGATCGCGGACAAGGCCGCGCAACGTCAGAAACGTGTGGGACAAGTTCCCCGCTCGCGGACCATGCGCGCGCGACTCGATCGCGACACGCCCGACTTCTCGGCTGATGACGCAACGCCGCCCAAGGAGCGCACGGCTCAGCCCGCGCCGTCGCTCGCGCCCCCGATTCCCGTCGCCAGCCGTACGCCGTCGCACACCCCCGGCGCGCGTGCATCGACGCCCGACCACTCCGGTACGCCCTCGAAGCCGAGCACGCCTGCCGCGCCGGGGCTGATCAAGGCATATGCACAGATGATCGAATCCGCGGATGATGCGAGACGCGGCAAGCGCCGCCCCTGGTGGTCGAGGGTGCTCGGCCGCTGACCGCTGGGCAGTTGGTATCAACGTCCGAAAGTGACCAGCTCACAAGCGGTCTCTTGACAGCATCGCGCACCTGACGGAACTATCCAGTATGCGCTGCGCCATGCTCGTCTTTCTGCTCGCAGCCACCTCGCTGGGCGCGCAGTCGGACATACAGGAAAAACGTTTCGCGAGCGCGGACTCGCTGGTATCCGAGGGCGACTCCGTCGGGGCGCTGCGGCTACTCGACGCCGCCGTGCGCGCGAACGCGAGCGATGGCGAGGCGTGGCATCGTCGCGGCGTGCTCGCCTGGCGCATGTCCGGGGCGGAGAAGCGCACGGGGTTCATGAAGCGGAGCGCTAACGAGGCGCTGCTCAACGTCGCCGACTCGTCGCTCCGACTCGCGACGCACTACGCACCCGGCTCACCGGGGTACCTCGTCGACCTCGGGCGCTTCGACCTCACGTCCAACTCCGCATCGATGCGCGGCCGCGCGCGGCCGCTGTTCGAAGAGGCACTCAAGGCGGCACGCAAGGGGAAGGATCCCGTAGTGCTCTCGCGCGCCGCGGATGAGATGGGGATGACGTGGTGGCGTCACTACGAGGACATCGCCGACCGCAACATCTACAGCGCGATCATCAGCAACGTAAAGGACCGCACCTTCACGAAGGATCCACGCTCCATCGCATACTTCGTCGACCGTCAAACCATTCGCGCCGCCGCACAGGACTGGTCGGGTGCCCTCGAATATCTGAAAGCGTACGAGTTCTTCTCCGAGGCGTTGAAGGCGCAGCCGGGAAATGGGGCCGCGCTCAAGCACGTGTATCGCGCGCTGGTGGACCGGCAGCGCTGGGTCGAGCTCGAGCATCTCGCACGGGTGCGCCTCCTCGACGACCACACCGATGCATGGGCGTGGCTCAGCCTCGGCCTCGGCACGCACCGCCTCGGCGACGAGCATCAGTCGAGCCTCGCTTTCGACAGCGCCCTCGCTTATCTCCCCGCGGGCGAGCGCGCTCACTACACGAATCTGTCGCGTATCGTCATGCCGAAGGACAGCATGAGCCGCAGCCATCTTCCGCCCTCCGAGCTCGCGAACGACGAGCGGATGTACTGGCTGATGGCCGACCCGCTCTGGGCAACCACCGAGAACGAGGGGCAAAACGAATTCCTGAGCCGCGTGGTGTTCGCCGAGCTGCGCTTCTCGGTGGAGGAGTTCGGAATCCATGGCGTCGATACAGATCGGGGCGACGTCTACGTGCGCTACGGGCCTCCGCCGGCGGTGATCTCCTTTCCACCGGATGCGATGCGGCAGGGCGAGCATCGCATCCGCATTCTCTGGTGGTACAGCACCGACGAGACCTTCCTCTTTCGCCAGCTCCCGACGTACGGCGTGGCGACGCTCGATCCCGACGATGCGCGCGAGACCGCGAAGCTTCGCGATACCATTCCCGTCGCATGGACGAATGCAGGAGCGAAGCCGCTCGCGGATTCCATCAACGTCGCGCTCTCGCGCTTTCGTGCATCCGACGATTCGTCGGATGTCTACGTTGCGGCCGAGCTCCCCGTGAAGCGCATGGTCGAGGATGTCGATCTCGCGAAGGGTGCGCTCGATGTGGAGCTGGAAGCATACACCTGGCGCGCGAAGCCCGTGTATTCCTCGACCACGCACGAAACGATCGACTTTGCACATCCCGATGTGCGGAAGATGCAGTCGTGGCGATTGCGGCTGCAGGCGGGAACCTTCCTCTACCGCATCGAGGCCTTGCAGCCCGACGCGGGGCGTGGGGCGCGCTCGGCGAGTCGTGTCGAGCTCCTTCCCGCGGGCGGCTTCGGGGTGAGCGACATTCTCATTGCCGACTCGCTGACGCCGAACGCCGCCGTTCCCGAACGATGGTCGGACTTTCGGATCGCGCCGAGCATCGGGCGCGTGAAGCGCGGAAAGTCGTTCGCGATGCTCTGGGAGACGTACGACCTGCAGAAGCAGGCGAACGGCAACTCGTCGTACGACGTGACGATCACGCTGCGGCGCGCGAAGGGAGGCGGGCTTGGCGCCTTCGCGGCGAAGATCGTCGGCGGGGTGAAGAGCGCGATTGGCATCTCCGGGAGCGGCGGTGACAAGATCTCGCTCACCTTCCCGCGGCAGGCGCCGGCCCGCCCAGTCGCTGTCGACTACATCACACTCGACCTCGGCGACGCGTCGCCGGGGGATTACGTGGTCGACGTCGAGGTCACCGATCTCACGAACCACCGTCACGTCTCACGTGAGCGGCCGCTGACGATCGTGCAGTGACCGCGTCCGACGCGCACGAGCGCGGGACGCGCACGTCCGACTACGACTTCGATCTCCCCGCCACGCAGATCGCACAGCGTCCGCTCGCACAGCGCGACGCGAGCCGGCTGCTGACGGTGAATGGCGAAACCGGAGCGATCGCGCACCGGATGTTCGCGGAGATCGCATCGATCATCGCGCCTGGCGATGCACTGGTGCTCAACACCACGAAGGTGATGCGCGCGCGGCTGCTCGGCACGCGAGACTCCGGCGCGCCGGCGGAGATTCTGCTTTTACGCCCGATGTCGGACGGTACCTGGGAGGCGATGGTGAGCCCGGGTGGCAAGCTGCGTCCCGGGCGGCGCGTGCACATCGCCGAAGGATTCGACGCGGAGATCGTGACCCTCACCGACCGTCGCACGCGAATCGTGCGGCTCGAGGCGGAGGGCGATGTGAGCGCGGCGATCGAGGCACACGGACACATCCCGCTGCCGCCCTACATCGCGCGCGCGGACACGACTGCGGATGCGGAGCGCTACCAGACGGTCTACGCGCGCGAGAATGGATCGGTGGCGGCGCCGACGGCCGGGCTGCACATGACGGACGCGCTGCTCGCGGAGCTGGCCGAGCGCGGGGTGAGGCGCGTCGATGTGTTGCTGCACGTGGGGGCGGGGACGTTCAAGCCGGTGGAGGTGGAAGATCCGGCCGAGCATCCGATGCACGAGGAGCGCTACGAGCTCTCGGCCGGGAGCGCGGCGGCGCTGAACGAGGCGCGCCGGGCCGGCGGGAAGATCTGGGCGCTCGGCACCACGAGTGCGCGGGCGCTCGAGAGTGCCGTTCGCGCAGACGGGAGCTTCGCCGAAGCGCGAGGCGAGACGCGACTCTTCGTTCGCCCTCCCTATACTTTTCGCGGCGTAGACAAACTCATCACGAATTTTCATCTTCCGCGCTCGACGCTGCTGATGCTGGTGGCGGCGCTGGCGGGCTACGATCTCACGATGCGCGCGTACGGGGAGGCGGTAAATGCGGGGTACCGGTTCTATTCGTACGGCGACGCGATGGCGATCATCTAGCAAAACCGTTTGCGCAGGAACGGTAGGGCGGTGAGCGACTCGCCGTTCGATTTCGCCATCCACGCGCGCGACGGTCGCGCACGAAAGGGAGTCTTCCGCACACCGCATGGCGACGTCGACACGCCGGCTTTCATGGCCGTCGGCACCGGCGCAACGGTGAAGGCGCTGGATCCGAACGACCTGCGCGCGATGGGCGCGCAGATGATCCTCGCCAACGCGTACCATCTGCATCTGCGGCCGGGCGAGGACGTCGTGCGCGCGATGGGTGGCATCCAGCGCTTCATGGCATGGGACGGCCCGCTGCTCACGGACTCCGGCGGGTTCCAGGTGTTTTCGCTCGAGGGAATGCGCACCGTGAGCGAGGATGGCGTCGCCTTCCAGTCGCACATCGACGGCTCGCGCCGGCTCTTCACTCCCGAGAGCGTGATGGCCCTCGAGCACACGCTCGGTGCCGACGTCATCATGCAGTTCGACCACGTGATCCCCGGCGAATCCGAATACGCCGATTCGCTCGACGCGAGCGAACGGTCGCTGCGATGGCTCGAGCGCTGCATGCGCGAGCATCGGCGGCTCGAGGAGGCCGAGGCGGGCGGAGGTCTTCCGCAGACACTCTTCCCGATCGTGCAGGGTGGCGCGCACGCCGAGCTTCGGCGCGCGGCGGCGTGCGCGATCCGTTCGATGAACGACTGGGATGGCATCGCGATCGGCGGGCTGTCCGTGGGCGAGTCCAAGCCCGCGATGTACGAGATGCTCGACATCATGAGCGAGGCGCTCCCGGCGGAGCGCCCGCGCTATCTCATGGGGGTGGGCTTCCCCGAGGACCTGATCGAGGGGGCGCGGCGTGGCGTCGACCTCTTCGACTGCGTCGCGCCGACGCGCATGGGGCGCACGGGAACGGCGTTCACGAGCGAGGGGCGGCTCAATGTGCGGAACGGAAAGTTCCGGACCGACCCGCTTCCGCTCGACAGCCGCTGCGACTGCTCCACCTGTGTCCGATTTACCCGCGCCTACATCCGCCACCTCTTCGTATCGGAAGAGGCCCTCGGTATGCATCTTCTCTCCCTGCACAATGTACATTTCCTGCTTGCGCTGATGCGCGATGTGCGGAGCGCCATTGCGGAAGGCTCGCTCGATGCCTGGAGTGAGCGCTGGCTCGAGCGCTATCATCTTCGACCCCTGTCCACGCCATGAACGTCCTGCACGCGCTGCTCATCATGACGCCGAGCCCGGGCTCGAATCCGATGTACGGATTCGCGTTCCAGATGGTGCTCATCCTCGGAATCTTCTATTTCATTCTCTTTCGTCCGCAACAGAAGCAGAAGCAAAAGCAGGAGCTCAGTCTGCGCGAGATCAAGAAGGGCGATGAGGTGGTGACGGCGGGCGGCATCGTCGGCGACGTGATCTTCATCAAGCAGACGATGAAGGACGGAGAGGCCGTGGTGACGATGGACGATCGGATCACGATCAAGAGTGCGGAGTCGCGGCTGATCGTCGAGCGCGGACGGATCGCGCGCGTGCTGTCGAAGACCGGTGAAGGAGCCGCCGGCGCGTGACCCCGCTGGATATCTATGTCCTCGACGCGCCGATCCTCCGCCAGGAGACGACGGTGCTGACGGAAGTGACGAATGCGCATCGTCGCCTGATCGATGACATGTTCGAGACGATGCGCATTGCGCGCGGCATCGGACTCGCGGCGACGCAGGTCGGGCGGCTCGAGCGCATCTGCGTCGTCGACGTCGACAAGATGAGGTACGCGCTCGTGAATCCCGAGATCATCGCGAGCGATGGCGAGCAGACCGGCGAGGAGGGGTGTCTCTCGATTCCGGAGATCTACGGGGACGTGACGCGCGCGAAGCACGTGGTGGTGCGCGCGGTCGACCGCGACGGGAAGCCGATCGAGATCGATGCGCACGACCTGCTCGCGCGCTGTCTGCAGCACGAGATCGACCATCTGCACGGGCGGTTGTTCATCGATTATCTCAGTTTGCTGAAGCGCCAGGCAGCCACCAAGAAGTGGCGCAAGCTGCGCGGGAAGGACAAGTCGCTCACGCGCTCGATGCCGCCGCGCGAGACGGCGGAGCATCACGAACGCGACGAGGAGCTGTAGTTGCGGCTCGTCTTCTGGGGCACCTCGAGCTTCGCCGTCCCTGCCCTCCGCGCGCTGCTCGGCGAGGGCTTCGATGTCGCGGGGGTAGTAACGCAGCCCGATCGCGCGGTGGGGCGCTCGCGCTCGACGCTGGTCCCTTCGCCGGTGAAGCTCGTCGCGCTCGAGGAAGAGCTGCCGCTCTTCCAGCCGGAGACGCCCAAGGATGAGGACTTTCTCGCGGCGCTGCGTGCGCTCGCGCCGGAGCTCAGCATCGTCGTCTCCTACGGGCACATCCTCAGCGAGTCGCTGATCGCTCTGCCGACACACGGCACGATCAACGTGCACGCATCACTGCTCCCTGCGCTGCGCGGCGCCGCGCCGATCCAGGGTGCGGTGCGCGCCGGACTCGCCGAGACGGGGGTCACGGTGATGCGGATGGTGAAGGCGTTGGACGCCGGCCCGGTCATGCTCCAGGCACGCACGCCCGTAGCGCGCGACGAGACCGCAGGCGAGCTCAAGGAGCGCCTCTCCGAGCTGGGCGCGCTGGCGCTCATCGAAGCGCTCACGCTGATGTCGCTCGACAAGCTCACCGAAACGCCGCAGGACGACACGAAGGCGACCTTCGCACCGAAGATCCTGCGCGA
>JBDSHG010000003.1:0-3331 GCA_039918615.1 Gemmatimonadaceae bacterium
GCGAAGTGGCGTGGCGTTTCGTCATCGGCGAGCAGTACCTGCGACGACTGCATGATGAGCTCCGCGAGCGCGAGCGTCTGCGACATCGGCGTGAGGGAATCGGTTGCCGATCGCCTCGGAAAGATGATGGCGCCCAGCGGCGCGTGTCGAGCGGTATTCGCCGGCATCGGGATGCGCTTGCGCGGATCGTTCGTGCTCTCGAGATGCCGCCTCGCCCGCAACTCCGGAAACTCCGACTCGAGCCAGCTGCTCACCTGCAGCGGCTCGCGCCACGCATGCAGCGTCGCGCCGTACGGCTTCGGCTCGAGCACCACGCCGTCGTCACCCAGGATCTGCCAGCCTTGGCGGGCGAGCGCGTAGGCGAGGGTGGATTTGCCCACGCCGCTCGGTCCCGCGAACAGCCATGCGATCCCATGCGGGTCGACAGCGGCCGACGCGTGGAGCTTGTAAAGTCCGCGCGCTCGCAGCGCGATCATGGCGCCGGCGCGCACGAGCCGGATGCGCGCGTCGCGCGGGGCGGTAGCGTAGTGCACGTCGCGTGAAAGGCGGGTGCCCGTCACCCGCAGCTGTGCGCCGCTGGGGGCGTCATGCAGGAGCGCGTTGGCTCCGGAAGCGACTATGTCTACGGGACCGATCCGCCACGGAGTCGCGGCGGGATGCTGCAGGGGCGACGACGCGTCGGCCGGCGAGCTCACGTCGCCGTGTGGCGGCTCGCTCTGTCGCTCAAGGGCACCCGACCCCGCCGCTGCCGACGACACACGAGATCTGGGCGAGGCCGAGCAGCATTTTCGGCGCGGAGGGGACGCCGAAGAACTGCTGTGTCAGCACCATCATCGACTCGTGCACGACCAGCTGCGGCGCCGTCCACGGGCGGCGCTGCGGGGCCTTATCGGTCGAGGTGGGGTTCTGGGTGCTGTCGCTCATAAGTCCTAGTGTGGTACGGGCTACTGGAAAGACGAGGCATGAGCCAAAACGTTGCGATCATGCCTGGCGATTCTCCTCTGGTTTACGGCTTTGGCGTCGCGTGGAAGGCGTAATTCACGTAGCTGACAACTGCGGAGGCGCTCGCGTCCTGTGCGGTGGGACCGAAGAAAGTCGACAGGTGTGCCGCTTGGCCGCCGACGTACTGCGCGTATTGCGGTAGAAAATTATCGGGAAGCAGGTTGTTCGCGGTCGTGAGCTGCTGCTGCTGCACACCGTCGACGTACACCGCCGAGGACGTTGCGCCGAACTTGCCGACACGGTACACGTGGAACTGCGTCGTCGTGACCGGGACGGTGGCGCCTGTGGCCCACTCCCACTTGAGCGATTTGAAGTTGAACATCGTCATGCCGATCTTGCCGTTGCCGATGCCAAGTCCGACGAACTTGACGCTGTCGATGAGGGCGAGGATCATTACCGGGTTGCTGCCGCTCGCGGTCAGCTTGATGCGCGACTCGATGTAGGCGTTCTCGCTGCGATTGAGATTGTCCGAGCGATAGAAGAACATGTCGTCACCGGATTGGCGCGAACTGTTCGCGACTGCCATCGTCAACCCGCTCGAGTTCGCGGTGTCCGCGCCGCCGTAGGTGACCCCAATGCGCTTCCAGCGCGGGGATGCACCGACATCGAGAAGCGAACCGGACGACGGATTGTAGGCGACGGCCCAGCTTGTGTCCTGCGTCTGCATGTCGCGGGGCCAAGGGGCGCTCAGAAGAACCGTGAAGCGGAAGCTGTTTACGGATGACGGCGCCTGGAACGTCCACGTCGGGTTGTTCGTCGTGCTGTCACCCGCGAGGCCCTTGGCCGAAAGGCGGTCGTGGTACCAATAGTACTTCTGGTTGATGCCGGAGAAGTTCGCGGTGCCCTGCGTGTTCAGAACGTTCACCGAGGCGCCACTGTTCGCGGGCGAGACGACTGACGGCGACGTGGGAAAGAAGACGTAGACGCCCACGGTGTCGAACGGCGTCGACGTCGCGCCGTCGATGCTGCCGACCGGGTAGTTGAGCAGATTGTGCACGGCGAGCTTGAACGTCCACGTCTTCGTGCCTCCGACGTTCGTGAGCAGGAAGCTCGACGCGGTCACCTTCGCGGTGACATTCTGATTGCCGTAGATCGCGCCAGAGGTGTTGCTGTCGCCAACGACGATCGCGGGATCGAGCGACTCGAGTACTATGGTGCCGTCTTCGCGCACGGTGCCGCGCAGCATCCCTGTGATGTTATTTGCGACCGGCGTTACTGGAGCAACCGGGGCCGCGCTCGACGTGATCTGCTGATCGCTGCATGCTCCGGCAACCATGACGAGAGCCGTCACGAAAGCGGTGCGGAGGGAGTGGCGGTTCAATGAAGAGAGCGACATATAAAATCTCCGGTGCGACCGAGCAGAGGGGAGTATCCGTGGTTGTGTTCGTCTGATAGCCAGTATCGACAATCGTGGTCGATTCTTAACAGATTCTCATTATCTCCTTCTACACGTTTGAGATGGTGGTTCGGTCACAGATACGCACATTAAAGTGGCTATTTATAACTAAGTGACCAAAAATGCGACAGCGGTCGGCGCGCTAAGCCCCCTCCACCCTCCCTCAACCCTCTCCCCCGCTTTTCCTAGTCAGGCTTCGGCGTCGCGTGGAACCCGTACGTCACATAGCTCACCGTCGCGTTCGCATTCGCATTCGCATCCTGCGCCGTGATCCCGAAAATCACACTCAAATGCGTCCCCTGGCCCCCACCGTCGACGCGTACTGCGGCATCAAGTTGTTCGGCAGGTTCGTCTGCGAGAACAGCTCGATTCCATCCAAATACACGGTTGCCGTTCCTGCTCCGAATTTCCCAGTGCGGTACGTATGCGTGTTCTGCGTGTTCCCCGTCCATGTCCCCCCCGCCAACCACTCCCACTACAACGACGAAGGATTGAACGTCGCGAAGCCGATCTTCCCGCTTCCGATTCCCAGCCCCACGAACTTCACACTATCCGCCAACCCCAGGATCGCCACCGCATCCGGGCCCGCGGCAGTCGGCAGCGCCAGCCTCGCCTCCGCAGACGCATTTTCGCTCCGACTCAGATTGTCGGAGCGATAGAAGAACATGTGCTTGCTCGTATTAAAAAAGAAAACCACTGCTGAATGATTGACATCCATGAGAAGCAATCCGGACTGTAGCGAATACGTCCCGTCGTAGTTCACACCGACCTGCTTCCACCGTGGCTTTGCATTCACGTGGGGGAAGCTGTCGCTCACCGGGTTGTAAAACACCGACCACGTCGTGTCCTGCGTCTGCATCCCGCGCGGCCACGGAGTGCTCAGCAAGATCGAGAACCGGAAGCTCGTCACCCGCGACGGCGCAGTGAACGTGA
>JBDSHG010000004.1:0-32705 GCA_039918615.1 Gemmatimonadaceae bacterium
GACACACGCCGGAGCATCTCTCCTTCGTCGTCCGATCGCTCGACACGGCGGAGGAGCCGGTCGCGATCCTCACGGGCGACTTCGTGTTCGTGAGCGATGTCGGGCGCCCCGATCTGCTCGAGCGCGCAGCGAACGAAGCCGGAACGAAGGAGGCGAGCGCGCGCCAACTCTTCCTCTCGCTCAGCCGCATCCGCAAGCTCCCCGACTATCTGCAGATCTGGCCCGCGCACGGCGCCGGCAGCGCGTGCGGCAAGTCGCTCGGCGACATGCCGTCATCGACGGTGGGTTACGAACGGCTGTCGAACTGGGCGTTCGCGGAGCGCAACGTCGACGCCTTCGTGGATCGCGTGCTCGACGGACAGCCGGAGCCGCCGGCGTACTTTGGAGCGATGAAGCGGATCAACCGCGACGGACCGCCAGTGCTCGGCGTGCGCGAGGAACCGCCGTCGCCGCCGCCCGATTCACTGGCGGAGCTCGGACTCGCAGGCGCGCTGGTCATCGACGTGCGCGCACCCGATCGCTTCGCGCGCGCGCACGTGCCGGGGACGCTCAACATCCCGTGGAGTAGATCGTTCACGACGATCGCCGGCTCGCTCCTTCCCTACAACCACGACATCTACCTGCTCGCCGATGATCGCGCGACGGCGCTCGCCGCTGCGCGCGCGCTGACGCTGATCGGGCTCGATCGCATCTCCGGCATCTTCAACGAGGATGCCTGTATCGCGTGGGTGGACGGCGGTCGCGCGCTCGGACGCATTCGACAGTTCTCCCCCGAGATCCTTCTGAAACAGGTCGCGGACAAGGCTGTCATGCTCGTCGACGTGCGCTCGAAGAGCGAGTGGAACCTGGGACATCATCGCGAGGCGCATCACATTCCGCTCGCCGAGCTCCCGCGCGCACTGGCTACGCTCCCGCGCGATCGGCCCATCGCCGTGTACTGCCAGCGCGGCTCGCGGTCCGCGGTGGCCGCGAGTCTGTTGTCGGCTGCGGGAATCGAAGCGGTGAATGTTCCCGACGGGTGGCTCGGCATCGACGCGGCGCAAAAGGCGTCCTGAGCGCCGGGCTCACCCCATTGCGCGCTTCGCGAAGCTGCGAAGCCCGAGCGTCCAGAAGATCGCGATGATGACGATGAGTGCTCCGCTCACCGCGCGCAGATCCATGTGCGGCATCCCCGGCGTGAGCACGCCGCGCATTCCCTCGGCGACGTAGACGAGCGGGTTGATGAGCACCGCGTACTTCATCACCGGGAACACCGAGAGATTCTCCCACGGATAGTACGCACATCCGAAGAAGATCATCGGGGCGACGATCACACTGAACATCAGCCCGATCTGCTGCGGATTGACGAGCGATCCCATGAGCAGCCCGAGCACCGAGAACGCGGTGGCGCCGAGGAGGACGATGAAGATCACGAGCCCGAAGTGCGCGGCGGTGAGACCATCGATGGGGCCCATGATCAGGCGCGCGATCGGCAGCACGAAGAGCGCGGCAATCAATCCCTGCAGCACGCCGGAGACGATTTTCTCGAGCGCGATGAGCTCGAGCGAGACGGGAGCGAGGAGGCGGTCCTCGATCTCGCGCGTCCAGCCGAAGTCGGCGACCATGGGCAGCGCGACGGACTGCACGCTCGAGAAGGCGAGACTCACCGCGAGCACGCCGGGGAGCAGCGCCGCCTTGTACGCGCTGCCGACGTAACCCATGCGCGGCAGGAGCAGGCCGAAGACGACGATGAAGAGCAGCGGCTGCAGCGTCGTGCGCAACAGGAAGTACGGCAGCTCGCGCCGCGCGACGTTGATGTCGCGCCGCAGCAGCGCGAGGAAAATCCGTGCCGCCGCGGGGCGCTGGGCGAGATCGGTGGCTGTGCCGGTCATGTGAGCTGCCGCCCCGTGAGTGAGATGAAGAGTGTCTCCAGGCTGGGCGGCGCGAGGTGGATGTCGCGGATGGCGCGGCCATGTGTCGTGGCGATCGTGACCAGCGCAGCGATGACCTCGCCACCGCGATCGCTGTAGACGCGCACGTTGTTGCCCGTGAGCTCCGCACTCGAGACGCCCGGCACCGCGCGCACATCGGACACCAACTCGGCACCGCTCCCGTCGAGCACGAGCTCGATCATCGTGCCGCCCGGCGCGCGCGCCTTGAGCGCTTGAGGGGTGTCGATGGCGAGGAGCTTTCCCTGATCGACGATGGCGAGGCGATCGCAGAGCCGGTCCGCTTCTTCCATGTAGTGCGTGGTCATGACGATCGTCCGCCCCTGGGAATGCAGATCGCGAAGGATCGTCCACAGGTCGAGACGCGCCTGCGGATCGAGTCCGACCGTCGGCTCGTCGAGAAAGATCACGCGCGGCTCGTGGATCAGCGCGCGCGCGATCATGAGCCGTTGCTGCTGTCCGCCCGAGAGCTGCATGACCTTTGCCTCCGCGCGCTCGGCAATGCCGAGCCTCTCGAGCAGCGCCTTCGCGCGCGCGTTCGCGACGGAGCGCGCGATGCCGAAGTAGGCAGCGTGAAAGACGAGATTCTCGCGGACGTTGAGGCTGCTGTCGGGATTCGGCCGCTGCGGCACGACGCCAATGCGCTGGCGCACGAGCGTCGGCTGGGTGCGTACATCGGCCCCTTCGATGATCGCCGTCCCGGACGTCGGCAACACGCGTGTGGTGCAGATGCCGATCGTCGTGGTCTTCCCCGCGCCGTTGGGGCCGAGGAGTCCGAAGAACTCGCCTGATTGGATTTCGAGGTCGAGCGACTCGAGCGCGACGACTTCGCTGCCGGCGCGGCGTTCGGCCGCGGCGCGTGATGCGTCGGGGGCGATACCGGGCGCGCCGCGGCCGGCCTTCGGGGGAGCCGTCGTGTAG
Organism: Gemmatimonadaceae bacterium; assembly: GCA_039918615.1. Classification (GTDB taxonomy): domain Bacteria; phylum Gemmatimonadota; class Gemmatimonadetes; order Gemmatimonadales; family Gemmatimonadaceae; genus FEN-1250. The sequence goes on from JBDSHG010000004.1 coordinate 2,850, forward strand.
ACCTTGCGGAGTTTTTGGGTGCGAATCGCGGCGTCGGGCACGAGGGGAATGTAAATCGTCGGCGGGAGGCGAGGCGAGCGCGGGCGCGAGCGCGGGTGGCTGCGGCGCGGCGCGGGAGATAACATGGGTCGTCCTCTTCCCCGACTTCACATGCGACTCGCTCGTTCGCTGCTTCTACTGCTTCTCGCTCCCCTCGCGCTCGCCGCGCAGGGCTCCACCCTGCTCGTCCCTGCGCGAGTCTTCGACGGCGCGACGATGCACGAAGGGTGGGTGGTGCTCGTGAACGCCGACACAATCGTCGCGGCGGGCACCGCCGCCGCCGTCCACGCGCCTGCAGGTGCCGCGCGCATCGATCTTCCCGGCGCGACGCTCCTCCCGGGGCTCATCGACGCGCACTCGCACGTCTTCCTGCATCCGTACAACGAGACGCCGTGGGACGATCAGGTGCTCCACGAGCCGCTCGCGCTTCGAGTCGCGCGCGCGACGAACCACGTGCGGAACACGCTGCTCGCGGGCTTTACGACCATCCGCGATCTCGGCACCGAAGGCGCGGGCTACTCGGACGTCGGGCTCAAGCAGGCGATCGAGCAGGGAATCATTCCGGGACCACGGATGCTCGTCGTCACGCGCGCGATCGTCGCGACGGGCGCGTACGGCCCCAAGGGCTTCGACCCGCGCTGGGAGGTGCCGCAGGGAGCGGAGGAAGCGGATGGCGTCGATCCGCTGATCCACGCGGTGCGCAGCCAGATCGCGAAGGGCGCAGACTGGATCAAGATCTACGGCGACTATCGCTGGGGACCGAATGGCGAAACGCGTCCGACGTTCTCGCAGGACGAAGTGAATCTCGTCGTGCAGACGGCGCGCGCGAGCGGGCGCGCCGTGTCGGTGCACGCGTACAGCGACACCGCCATTCGGCGCGCCGTGCTCGCCGGCGTCGAGACGGTGGAGCACGCGGACGACGCATCGGCGTCGACGCTGCAGCTCATGAAGGAGCGTGGAGTCGCGCTGTGCCCGACACTCGCCGCCGGGGACGCGATCGCGCAATATCGCGGCTGGAAGAAGGGCGTCGATCCCGAGCCGGCGGCAATCAAGCATCGCCGCGCAACCTTCGCGCTGGTACTCGCCTCGGGCGTCACGATCTGCAACGGAAGCGATGTCGGCGTCTTTCCGCACGGCGACAACGCGCGCGAGCTCGAGCTCCTCGTCGACTACGGGATGTCGCCGATCGCCGCGCTGCGTGCCGCCACGAGCGTCGACGCAAAGGTGCTCCATCTCGATCAGAAGCTTGGCTCCGTCAAGCCCGGACTCTTCGCGGACCTCGTCGCCGTCGCCGGCGATCCGACGAAGGACATCCACGCGCTCCGGCAGGTCGCGCTCGTGATGAAGGGCGGAGTGCTCTACAAGAAGCCGTAACAGCCTCCGTAACGAATCGTGCCGAGCGTTGCGCGCTTCCGCGCGCGCTCGTCACCCGAGGATGCTGCTCCCCATCCTCGCCCTCCTCTGCACGATCGGCGCGCCCTGCCCTCTTCCCGCGCGCGCGCCGGACAGCGTCGGGATGTCGGCCGAGCGGCTGGCGGCGGTGGACCGAGTGGTCGAGCAAGGGGTGTCGGCCGCGGGCTTTCCCGGTGCGGCGGTAGTGATCGGGCGGCGCGGAAGCACGGTCCTCTCACGCGGCTACGGCACCCTCGACTGGTCGCCCGCGAGCACCGCGGTCTCGCCGGAGCGCACACTTTACGATCTCGCATCGCTCACGAAGGTCGTCGCCACGACGAGCGCAGTGATGGTGCTGTACGATGAGCACCGCATCTCACTCGACGCGCCCGTCGCGCGCTACCTCCCCGCCTTCGCGCGCGGCCCCAAGGCGCGCGTCACGATTCGCGAGCTGCTCGAGCATCGATCGGGGCTCCCGGCGGGGAGCAATCTCTCCCATCGCGCACAGTCGCCTGCGCGCGCCCGTGCGCTCGTTCTCGCAACGTCGCTCGAAAATTCGCCGGGGTCGATCCAGCAGTACTCCGACGTCGGCATGGACGTCCTCGGCTTCGTCGTCGAGGCGATCACGCGCGAGCCGCTCGACCGCTTCGTTCGTCGCCGCATCTTCGTGCCGCTCGCGATGTCGAGCACGGGCTATCGTCCCGCCGCCTCGCTGCGCGCTCGCGCCGCCCCTACCGAAATTCACAGCGGCCGCGGTCACGCGCTCAAGGGCGAGGTGCACGACGGCGACGCCTTCGCGCTCGGCGGCGTCGCTGGACATGCGGGGCTCTTCTCCACCGCCTCCGATCTCGCGCGCTTCGCACAGATGCTCCTCGACGGTGGCACGCTCGACGGCAGGCGCATCATTGCCGACAGCACCGTCGCGCTCTTCACGCATCGCTCCGCCGGTTGGCGCGCGCTGGGCTGGGACACGTGCGCCGGCGGCGCGAGCTGCGGCCAGCACATGAGCGAGCGCGCCTACGGGCACACGGGATTCACCGGCACGTCGCTCTGGATCGATCCCGACCGCGGACTCTACGTAATTGTCCTCGCGAACTGGCTGCACGAGCGTCCCGATGGACTCACGCCGCCGATCGCAATCCTCGCCGATGTCCGCGCCGACGTGGCCGACATCGCGACGGTCGCGGCGGACAGCGATCGCGCCGAGCCGTCGGAGTGGCGAGCCGATCGCATGATTGGCTGGCGGCGCTAGGGCTTCGTCGCCGGGTTGGACGTGGGTCTTGCCGTCGCCGACTTGGCTTTCGGCTTCGTGATGGACTTCGGCGCCGGTGGCCGCGTTGCATCGACCGCGCGCCGCATCGCCGCGAAGAACAACACCGCCTCGCGTCGCTCGAGCGCAAGCGGAAATTTCCCGTAGCCGCGTGTCGAGAAAAGCAGCTCGAACGTCGTCGTGTCCGAGGCCGCGCGGCGCAGGAAGCTGAGCGCGGCGCCGCTGTCCGCCACCTCGGAGATCATGCTGCGCTGCAGCACCACGACGGTCGCTTTCCGCGGCGCAGCGCGCATCGTGAATCGCCGCGTCGAGTCCATCCAGGCGCGGACGTCGCTTGCCCGGAAGGCTACGGTCGAGGCGCTGTCGCCCTGAGCGCCTGCCACCGCGATGATCCCGCCCGCGCGCACGCTGATGACGACGGCGCCGTCGGTGAATCCATAGCGCGCGATCGTCCGCGGCGCCTGGGAGAGCAGCGCCACGGGAGCGAAAGTCAGAATTGCGATTGCCAGCGATGAGCGCACGACGCGAGCAGCGACTATGGGATCACTTCGTTCCGCTGGTCGGCTCGTGCTGCGCCAGCGTAAACAGATCCTGCTGCGTCGTTCCCTTCCGCAGCAGCTCGACCGCGCGCACGAGCTGATTGTCGTCCGACAGCTCTCGGCGCTTCGCCGTCGAGTCGCCGAACGCAAAACGCGCAACGCGGTCGCCGAGCACGCGATCGACTTCCGGCGTGGCATCGGTGTAGAGCTTCCTGTCGATCGGAACCGCTGCCGCGGTGAGGCGGCGATACAGCTCGTCGCGCCACTCGGGCGTCACGGTGAAGCCGGGGCGGACCTTCTGCTTCAGCTCCATCGCATAGTTGTAGAGCGTGATGTAGAACTCCTGCGACTTCGGCGTGATCGCCTTGAGGAACTGCTGCTCCGGCTCGTTTAGCGTATCGGGCTGCACGACGACGTCCGGCGTGATGGCCCCGCCGCCGTAGATCACACGCCCTGCGTCGCTCTTGTACTGCGGGCGGTTCTTCTTGACGGTGTCCGTCTCGAGCGAGTCCGGCTCCTCGACGAGCCTCCCGTCGACGACCTTGCGCTCCTTCTGAATCGAGCGCCCACTCGGCGTATACCACTTCGCCGTCGTCAACTTGAGCGCCCATCCACCGTCGAGCGTGAAGAGCGACTGCACGAGACCCTTGCCGAACGATGTCGTGCCGACCACCAGCGCGCGGTCGTGATCCTGCAGCGCACCCGCGACGATCTCGCTCGCGGACGCCGTGTAGCCGTCCGTGAGCACGACCAACGGCAGCGTCGGCGCGAGCGGCGTTCCGCGTGCCGCGTAGCGCTGCACCTCGCCGGAGCGCGCACGCACCGTCGCGATCTCCGCGCCGTCCTTCAGGAACAGATTGCTGATGTCGATCGCCTGGTCGACGATACCGCCGCCGTTCCCGCGCAGATCGATCACGATGCCGCGCGCGCCCTCCTTCGTGAGCGTCTGCACGGCGTGCTCGAACTCATCGCCCGACGTCTCGTTGAACTGCAGCAGCGGCAGATACCCGATCTTCCCATCGAGCAGCATCGTGTACGGAACCGCAGGGATATGGATGATCGCGCGCGTCAGCGTGAGCATGATCGGCGCAGGCACTCCCGGGCGAGCGAAAGTGACATTGACCTGGGTGCCGGGGCTTCCCTTGAGCGCTTCGGTTACTTGCGGGAGTTTCCAGCCGTGCACCGCCTGCTTCTCCACCGCGACGATATGATCGCCGTCGTGCACCCCGCCCGCCTCGGCCGGCGTGTGTGGATAGACGCGGCTGACCACCGTGACACCCTGCTGGTCCTCGACGAGCATCCCGAGTCCCGCGTAGCGGCCCCCAGTGCTCGCCGTGAACTCGGCGAGCTGCTTCGGAGAGTAGAGCGCCGCGTACGGGTCGTTGATCTCGCGCACGAGCCCACGCGCCGCCTTCTCGTAGAGATCCGGGCTCGCCACCGTGTCGACGAAACGATCGGAAACCAGCGAGAGCACCTGATCGAACAGCCGCGCGCTGTCGCGCGTCGAGCGTCGCTCGATCAGCCATGCGCCGCTCGTGAGCGGGACGAGCAGAACGGCAGCCAGCATGGAAACACGGACGCGGGTCATCGGCCCTCGGAGGTCATGCGTGACGTCGAAATCACTGCTGCAGTGTAGTGCGGAATGCCCGCCGGGGGAATTGCCGGGGCGCTTCTCCCTGAAACACTCCATCGGCCACGGTGTTGCCTGCGCACTTTCAATGCCCCCAGGCGCCGTGTATCCTCCTTGTACATGGAAAATACGTCACTCGCAGAGTCGACCTCGGTGCAACGCTGCCTGCGCTGTGCACGGGAGCTCGACGAGCTCGATCCCCACCCACAATGCCCCTGCTGCGGCGGCCTTCTCGAGCTCCGCCACGCCTATCCCGCGGAGCGAGGCGCGGCGCTCGCGGCCCGATTCCGCACATCGACATCGCCATCGGGAGTGTGGCGCTTCGGCCCCCTCGTGCTTCCGAACGGCGCGGCCGCAGCGGTTTCGTGGCCCGAAGGCAACACGCCACTCATCGTCAGGAAAAAGATTGCGGAGTGGGCGGGTGTGCCCGCGCTGCAGATCAAGCACGAGGGGATGAACCCGACCGGCTCGTTCAAGGACCGCGGCATGACGGTCGGCGTGACACAGGCGGTGCGCGTGGGCGCGACCGCGGTGGCGTGTGCGTCCACGGGAAACACGAGTGCATCGATGGCGGCGTACGCTGCCCTCGCGGGTATCCCTGCGCTCGTGCTCGTGCCGCTGGGCAAGGTTGCGCTGGGCAAACTTACGCAATCGCTCGCGTACGGAGCGCACACGCTGCTCGTGCGCGGCGACTTCGACGACTGTCTCCATCTCGTCCGCGAGTCGAGCGAGAAGCTCGGTGCCTACCTGCTCAACTCGATCAATCCGTATCGCATCGAGGGGCAGAAAACGATCGTCTTCGAGATGCTCGAGCAGTTGAACTGGGAAGTGCCCGACTGGATCGCGCTCCCCGCTGGAAATCTCGGCAACACCGCGGCCTTCGGAAAAGCGCTGCGCGAGGCGCTCGCGCTCGGGCTCATTACGAAGGTGCCGCGGCTGCTCGCAGTGCAATCCGACGGCGCGGCGCCGTTCGCGATGAGCTTTCGGGAGAACTTCCGCGTGCGCCATCGCGTGCGCGCAAACACCATCGCGACGGCGATCAACATCGGAGCGCCTGCGAGCTATCAGCGCGCGGTACAGTCGATTCGCGAGACCAACGGTCTCGTGACTTCGGTGAGCGATGGAGACATCATGGAGGCGAAGGCGATCATCGATGCGGCGGGCGTCGGCTGCGAGCCCGCGAGTGCGGCGAGCGTCGCCGGCGTGCGGCAGATGCGCCTCGCGAGCACGATCGCGCCGGATGCGAGCGTCGTCTGCGTGCTCACGGGGCACGTGTTGAAGGATCCGGAGTCGCTCGATCGCTATCATCGCGGCACGGAGCCACCTCCCGCGCACGCCAATCGCCCAATCGAGATCGATGCCACGGTGAGCGCCGTAGCGGTCGTGATGCGCACCCTCCGGGATAGCTGACAATTCGGACAGGCGTGATCCGCGTACTTTGGTTAGTATCCACTGACAAAGAACTCTTGATCTGGCGGCCGTTGCTGGTATCGCGCGGACATTTCCGATAATTTTTTTATCGCCTGAGCGCGCTGTAGACCTGTCGCTGCACGAGGCACGATGCACGGGATCTGACGTGCGGTCGTATTCCCTACTTCATCTGATTCGCGGACGGTATACGTGACGAACGTCGAGACGCCCCAGTGGGTCGCGGGCTCCAAATCGCGTGAGATTTTCGACGAGGAGCAGTTGCACCTCGCACCCGGCGCACAGAGCTTCGCGCTGTTCAGCCAGATCTGCATCGACCACGGCGAGGGCGCGCTGCTCTTCGACGTCGACGGCAACCGCTTCATCGATCTCATGGCCGGCATTGGCGTTGCGAGCCTCGGCTATGCACATCCGAAGTACGTCGCCGCGATGCAGAAACAGATCGCCAAGATCCACGTCGGAAGCTTCACCTCCGAGAATCGCGCAGTGCTCGTGAAAATGCTCGCCGCTCTCGCACCTGGGGACATCAACCGCACTCAGCTCTATTCCAGCGGCGCCGAGGCGGTCGAGTCCGCGCTCCGTCTCGCGAAGTCGTACACCGGGAAGAACGAGGTGATCGGCTTCTGGGGCGGCTTCCACGGCAAGACCGCAGGCGTGCTCCCGTTGCTCGGCTCCAACTTCAAGTTCGATCTCGGACCGCTCGTGCCGGGTCGCTATCTGTCGCCCTACGATCCTGCGCACCGCTGTGGATTCGACAGGTCGCACCGCGACTGCGATTGCGATGCGATCGGCTTCCTCAAGCGCAAAATCCAGTACGAGACGTCGAACGACATCGCCGCGATCATCGTCGAGCCGATCCAGGGCACGGCGGGGAACATCGTGCCGCGCCGGGGCTTCCTGAAGGCGCTGCGACAGCTGTGCGACGACATCGGCGCGTTGCTCATCGCCGACGAGATGATCACGGGCTTCGGCCGCACGGGAAAATTCTGGGGAATCGAGCACGAAGGCTCCATAGTTCCCGACATCATGACGTGCGGCAAGGGTTTCGGCGGCGGCTTCCCGATGAGCGGACTGCTCGTGCGTGAGAAGATCGCGTTCGCGAAGCCGTGGGCGAATCCGAGCGGGAGCTCATCGAGCTACGGCGGCAACCCGATGGCAGCCGCCGCGGCACGTGTCACGATCGAGACGATCCAGGAAGAGGGACTCGTCGAGAACTCGCGCAAGGTCGGCGAGAAGATGCTGGCCGAGATTCAGCGGTGGGAGCGCGAGATCCCGATCATCAAGGATGCGCGCGGCCGCGGTCTCATGATCGGCTTCGACATCGTGGAGCCGGGCACGGACACGCTGCTCGACAAGAAGATCACCCGTCAGATCTTCGACAAGTGCCTCGCGCGCGGGGTGCTGTCGATGATCTACAACCCGGAAGTTCGCATCAACCCGCCACTCGTCATCAATGAGGAGCTGGCGATGGAAGCGCTCGCGATCACCGAGGACATTCTCCGCGAAACAGCGGATTCGTTGTCCCGGTGAGCGATGACGCAGCAACGACCGCGTTGCCTTCACGGGACGCGGTCGCCGCATCGCCGCGCACGCGAAAGTATCGCGGCGCGGTGATCGGGCTCGGCGGCGTCGCCCGCGGATCCCACATTCCCGGCTTCACGTACGACGCGGCCACGCGCAATCGCCTCGAGATCGTCGCGACGGTGGACGCGGCGCCGAACGTCGTGCCGTTGGAAGGTGTGCCCCAGCTCGCCTCGCGCGACCTGCTGCGCACGATTCCCGATGTGGACTTCGTCGACATCTGCACACCGACGTCGTCGCATCTCGACCTCACGCTGTGGGCGCTCGAGCAGGGCTATCACGTGTTGTGCGAGAAGCCCGTCGCGCTGACCGTGGCCGAGTCGCGTCGCATCGCCGATGCGTCGCGTGCGGCAGACCGCGTCGTCATGCCCTGTCATCAGTACCGCTACAACCCCGTGTGGACACAGCTGCGGAAGTGGCTCGCCGAGGGCGCGATCGGTCGCTGGCATCTCGCGGAGCTGCACGTCTACCGGCTCATGGCGGATCGCGGCGCGAGCACCGACGACACGCCGTGGCGCGGCCTGCGCGTGAATGCGGGCGGAGGAATTCTTCTCGATCACGGCACGCATCTCATCTACCAGCTGCTCGATGCTGCCGGCGTTCCTCCGCGCGTTCGCGCGTGGACCGGGCTGCTTCGCCATCGCGACTACGATGTCGAGGACAGTGCGCATCTCCTCTTCGAATATCCCGAGCGACTCGGCGTCATGTTCCTGACGTGGGCCGCGCGGCATCGCGAGAGTCACGTGCGTTTCATCGGCGATGCCGGTTCGATCGACTGGATCGGCGGCGAACTGCGCCTCGAGCGCGACGGGAAGGTCGAGTCGTTCGACTTTTCGTCGCAACTCGACAAGTCGGCGTATCCCGCGTGGTTCGCGGGATTGTTCAACGCATTTGCAGACGCGATCGACGGCAACGATCTCGAGCCATCGCTCGCCGACGTCGGGAACGTCGCAGCCGTTCTGGAAGCCGCGTACGAAGCGGCGCGATCAGGGATGGTTCAGGATATCGTATCGGGCTGAATACAAGGGCTGCGCTCGCTTCACTTGCGCGAAGCCGGATCGAGCCCCATGCTCATCCCGCGAAAGAGACTCATGAGTGATGTAAGTCACATCGCGCATTGAAAAACGGACTCGCAGGTTCACCCTATCGTACGAGACAAACATGGCGGGCATGCTCCACGAGCAGTCCACTGATGAATGCCACTGCGCATGTCACCGCGCCGGCGCCGTCGTCATGCACATTCTCGAGTGCTGCCGCCCCTGTCCCAAGTGCGCACGTCAGATCGTGACGTCGCGGCACGCGGCGCATGTCGCGTCGTGCCGCCCGGGCGGCGGGGTGCGCGACCGCGACGTCTCGCCGCCGCCCTCCCCATGAACTAGCGCCCGACGGCGATCTCGTTCGCGCGCGACTCGAATTCCGCACGCGCCCGGGAGATCAGATCGAGCACCGACGCCTTCTCCGCCGTGCTGTTGTATCCCACGTGGCGTTCCGCGCCCACTTGCAGCCGGTCGATCCAGTCGATGAAGAAGTGCGCATCCTCCGGCGAGCGCGGAGGAATGCCCGCGACCGTGAGGTAGATGGGGCTCGTCGTCGCGAACGGATAGATGTCGAGGACGGGCGGCATCGCGTGATCGCTCCACGCACGCAGCGTGATCCACCCGCTGCGCTCGACCTCCACCGCGACGGAGGCCGACGCACTCTTGTGATCGGCCGACAGCGGCACCGCCGCAACGACCTTCCCGTTCTGTACGAGCTCGAGATGATCGACCGCGACGATCGAGTGCATCGTCGCACGCACGGACAGCGTGTGCGTGCCGAGCGGAAATGCGATCTCGTCGCCGGCCTCCTTTCCGTTCGCGGTGAGCGTGAGCAGCGGCCCGTTCGTCGCAAAGGTCTTCCCCGCCTTGATCGCACGCATCCAGCTGGCATGATTCAGTGGCGCGCCGCTGTGTACATAGACGCGGTTCATCCCGACTGGTCCCCGCAGCGATGCGAAGTTCGTCATCGCATCCGTGCCCGCACCCGCGGGGATTCTGAAGCCGCAGTTGAGGAGCCGATACCACACCGCGGCCGTCGAGCGATGATCGCTGAAGCCCAGGATCTCCATGTAATCGACCTTGCCGAGCGCCACATCGACGGGAAGCTCGCTCGTGACACGAGACACCGTGTCTTCGGGATTCGGCATCTCGTCGAATGGATGCACATAGCCCGTCATCGCGCCCTGTGCATGGCCAAGATCGAAAACGTTCGCGTTCGCGGGATAGAGGCTCGCCGCCGCCGTGTTGGCGTACGCCGCGTAGCCGGGAAGAATGATGTTCTTCGTCAGCCCGATAAGCCCGCTGTGGCCCCAGTAGCTCGTGTGAAACTCCTGTCCGTGCACGATCAGCGTCGTGGGCGTCGAAACCGCATCGGGTAGCCCATGGCCGAAGTACGAGATGTCCGGAACGCGCTGCTCCTTGTTCACGATCAACTCTTCGATCACGTGCAGATCCTCGGCGCGCGCCATGAAGGCGAGCTGCTTCGGCACCGTGCGATAGGTGCCGCCGTAGTTCATGTGCACGTGGAGATCGCCGCTGTACCATCCGCTCGCGGGGAGATTCACCAGTCTGCGCATGACGACGCGCAGCGACTTCGCGCCCTTCCCGGTCATCTGCACCGTTTGCGTTGCGACCGCGTACTCGAGCCCCCGCGTCACCTCGACGGTCGTTGCGCCCGCTGGCACCGTCACCGCCGATGCTCCTGACGAGTGATAGTAGCCCACCTCGAAGTGCCGCTGGCTCCGATCGAACGAATCGTCCGCGTGTATCAGTGCATCCGCGGGCGCCCAGCTCCGTCCGTCGGCGCTCGTCACCGACACGCGCGCATCGAGCGGCTTCCCCGCTTCGTCGACGACGTCGATCGCGAGCGTAGCTACCGGCTCGCGGTAGTCGACCGTCCGCGCTTCGATCTTCGTCTTCGCCGCTCCGGGGACGTCGAGCACCCAGAGCGCCGTGTTTCCGCCATCGTTCGAGATGTATGCGATGTGCCGCGCGTCGCGCGACCAGCGCGGGCTCGTCGCATCGAAGGCACCATAGGTGAGCTCCAGCGGCACGCCGCCATCGCTCCTCATGAGCCAGAGCTGGTTGTACTGCGTGCCGACGTACGAGCTGTACACCACGCGCTTTCCATCGGGCGACCAGTCGGGACGCCCCTTCCACGTCGTCTCCTCGTAGTGGATGAGCCGCATCGAGTCGCCCGGCTCGGAGCTCATCCGCCAGAAGCCGCCCGTCCCCCAGATCTGCCCGCGATTGGAGACGACGATCAGCTCCTTCCCATCCGGCGACCATGTCGGCGAGAGATAGTGATCGTACACACTGTAGTAGTAGCGCGGGAGCTTGCTGTCGCGATCCGTGGTGATCCGTCTGGGCTCCGCACCGTGCCCGTCGCGCATCTCCATCGTGTAGACGTGCCACCGTCCCTCGAACGCCGTGCTCACGAATGCGATGCGCCCCCCGTCGGGCGACCAGCGCGGCTCGAGATTCACCGCGCGGTTGCCCGTCACCGCCGTCACCTTCCCGCTCGCGAGCTCGAGCAGCTCGAGCTCGATCGAGTTTCCGTCGTAGCGATCGAACACGACCCAGTTGCCATCCGGAGACACATCGGGTTGATAATCGTAGCCTCCGCCCGACGTCAGCTGAGTCGCCACAGTGGTGCCGAGCGTCTGCTTCCACAGCGATCCGCGCATCGAGTACACGAGCGCCGCGCCATCCGGCATCCACGCCGCACCGCTCGGGCCCGTGGTGAGCTGCGGAAGGTACATCTCGCGAAAGTAGTACGGGTGCGGCACGTTGATGTGCTTGAGCACCGCCTCACGTTGTGCCGGAAGCGAAGTGGCGGCCCCGAGAGCAACGACCGCGAGCAGAATGCGACGCACGAGAGTCTCCTTGGAAGTCGTCACGCGAAGATCAGAAAGACATCGTACAGTGCGTGCGTCCACGCGACGATGCCGAAACCGCGCAGCAGATACAGCGCGCTGAAGAAGAGCCCCGCGATGAGCCGGAAGGTGAACGACTGCACGGTGAAGACGTCGCCGTACGGGCCCACATAGTGGAATGCCGAGAAGATCACCGCGCCGAGCACTACCGCGAAGGCGCCGGCGATGCGCGGCGTCATCCTGCACACCACGCGACCGAACGTCGCAAGCCCACTCACCAGGATCACGCGGAAGAGCAGCTCCTCATACAGCCCCGCGCCGAGCGAGACCATCAGCTTCGTCGGCGTGTCGAGCTGCTGCATCGGTGCGAGCGCCAGCATGTGCAGCGTGCCGAGCAGACGCGCCGTAATGAGCCCGACGACGACACCGAATACCAGCGCCAGCGCAACGGATTCGCCCAGCATCCGCATGAAGAACGAAGCGCGCAGCGGCTCGCCGTTCGCGCGCGCATCGCGCACGGCGCCCCACAGAAAGATCCCGACGAGCATCACGCCAAAGGCTAGCGGACCCCAACGCCCGAGCGTCGCGTAGAACACCGACTTGAGGATGACGTCCGCGCCGTTGCGCACGCCGTGCGTCTCGCCCAGCGGAAGGATCGCAGCGAGGAGCTCGTAGAGCGCGAGCAGGGGGAGCGCAAAGGTGAAGCTGTAGCGCGGCGCGCGGCTGGCGCGCCAGTACGTCTTCACCGCGCCGGCCGCCACTCAGCTCCCTTTGAGATAGAGCTTCCCCGGATCGAGCACATCACGCAGAAGCCGCAGCTCCTCTGCACTCGGCGGCGCCACCGATTCCAGCGAGTCGCGCACCCGGAGCTTCCACCCGACGCGCGACGTGACATCCTCCGTCGTGATGCCGGGATACAACGCAGCGAGCTCCATCTCGCCATCGACATCCGACGCGACCAGAACGCCGCGGTCGGTGATGACCTTCACCGGCCCCGCACCCGGCATCCCCCACTCCTTCCGCGACTTCCCCTTCGAGCGGTTCCCGGGGCTCGTGATGAAATCCACCGCCTCCGGAAAGGCGCGCGTGCTGAGACGCGAGATGATGAGCGTCCGCTTCGCGTGCGTGGCGATTTCCGCTGCGCCCCCGCTCCCGGGCAGGCGCACCTTCGGCTTCGCGTAGCTGCCGACGACGGTCGTGTTGATATTGCCGTACTTGTCGATCTGCGCACCGCCGAGGAAGCCGACCTCTATCCGTCCGCCCTGCAGGAAGAGCTGGAAGATGTCCGCCATCCCCGTCGTCATCAGCGAGCCCGTGACGAGCGACGGATCGCCGATCGAGACCGGCAGCCGCGCTGGGAGCGCGCCCACGGCGCCCGACTCGTAGATGAGCACGAGCTTCGGGGCATGCGTCGCCCGTGCGAGGTTGCACGCAAGATTCGGCAGCCCGATCCCGACGAAGACGACCTCGCCGTCGCGCAGCTCGCGCGAAGCGATCACCGTCATCATCTCCTCGGCCGAGTACTTCATTTCAGTAGCCGTAGTTCACTCCCTCGCACATCATCGCGCGCGCGGCGAGCCGCTCGGTGAGTCCGGGGTGGAGCGCCAGATATCCCGCGCGATCCTCCACATCCATCACGTACTCGTCGAGATAACTCTGCAGCGACGCGGGATCGCGCGAGATTTGTTCCCAGGCGACGTAGAAATCGTTGTCGCGATCGTAATGTCCTTGCGCATACGACGGGTGCGCGCCCCACGGCTCGACCACTACCGCATCGACGATGATGCCCGGGATCACCGTGCGATTGGGATCCGAGCGCACCACCGCGCTGTCGACGAGCTCCTCGACGACGACGATTACGTGCTTCGATGCGAATGCCGCTTCCTTCTGCACACCAAGGAGCCCCCAGATCTGCGCGTTCCCCTCGGCGTCCGCGCGCTGTGCATGCACGATCGTCACGTCGGGGTTGAGCGCCGGAACCGCAGCGAGCTGCTCCCCAGTAAAGGGGCACGTCACCTGCCTGATGAGCGGGTTCGCAGCGGGAATGTCGGTGCCCTGATAGTCGCGCAGCGGCCAGAATGGGAGATGTGCCGCGCCGGCGCAGAAGCGCGCGACCATTCCGAAATGCGAGTACTCCTCGATCTCGAGCGGCGGCGTTCCCGCCTCGATGGCGCGGCGGAAGGCGTGCAGTGAGCCGACACCCGGATTCCCCGCCCAGGAGAAGACGAGCTTCCGCGCGCACCCCGCCGCGATCATCTGGTCGAGAATGAGATCGGGGGTGAGCCGGCAGAGCACGAGGTCGCGGCGTTTCTGCCGGATGATCTCGTGCCCCGCCGCAAAGCTGATCAGGTGCGTGAATCCCTCGATCACGACTGTGTCGCCGTCGTGCACGAAGCGCGCGATCGCGTCGCGCATCGAGACGACCTTGGACTCCGGCGCTGATGACGACGCAGGCACCGGGAGCGCCTGAGGCGCCGTTTCGCTCACGTCACGGATGTCAGCGCGCGATCGATGATCGACACCGCGATGTCGATGTCCTGCTCATCGATCACGAGCGGCGGCGCGAGGCGGAGCACGCTCTTGCCGCAGGTGAGCAGAAGCAGCCCCTCCTCGAACGCCTTTTCGACGAGTGCGCGCGCAAGCTCGGGCGCCGGCGCGCGCGTCGCGCGGTCCTTCACGAACTCGACGCCGATCATGAGTCCCTTGCCGCGCACGTCGCCGATCGACGGATGCTTCTTCTGCAGCTCACGCATCGCGCCGATGAGCTTCTCGCCGAGCGCCGGGACTTTCGGCATGAGCTCCTGCTCGACGACGTCGAGCGTCGCCATCGCGGCGGCCACGGCGACGGGGTTTCCGCCGAAGGTCGAGCCGTGCGCGCCGTTCTCCCACTTCGTGATCGACTCCTTCGCGATGATCGCGCCGAGCGGCATCCCCGAGGCGAGCCCCTTCGCGGTGAGCAGGATGTCCGGCTCGATCCCCGCGAACTCCGTCGCCCACATCTTCCCCGTTCGACCGACCCCGCACTGGATCTCATCGCACACGAGCAGAATGCCGTGCTTGTCGCACAGCGCGCGCAGCGCGGGGAGGAACTGCGGCGGCGGCACGATGTAGCCGCCCTCCCCCTGGATCGGCTCGACGAAGATCGCCGCGACGTCGCGCGGATCGACCTGGCGCGCAAACAGTTCTTCGATGGCACCGATGCTGTGGATGTGGCAGTCCGCGTGCGCCTGTCCGCATTCGCAGCGATACGGGTTCGCGTACTGCACATGATACACCTCCGCAAGCAGCGGTCCGAAGCCGGCGTGCTGCTTCACTTTGCTCGACGTCAGACTCATCGCGCCATACGTGCGTCCGTGGAACGCACCCTTGAATGCGATCAGCCCAGCGCGCCGCGTCGAGTTGCGCGCGAGCTTGATCGCGCCATCCACCGCCTCCGCTCCGGAGTTCGAGAGAAACACGCGCTTCTTGCTCGGGCCGGGGGCGAGCTTCGCGAGCCGCTCGAAGAGCGTCGCGAGCCCCTCGAAGTAGAAATCGGATCCGCAGATGTGCAGGAATTTGTCCGCCTGCGCCTTGATCGCAGCGATCACCTTCGGATGTCCGTAGCCTGTCGACGCAACCGCGATCCCCGCCATGAAGTCGAGGAACCGGTTGCCGTCGACATCTTCCACCATCGCCTTCTCTCCGCGCGCGATCACCAGCGGATATTCCTTGATGTAGCACGGCGAGGCGAAGGCTTCGTCCTGCGCGACGATGCGTTTCGCGTTTGGACCCGGCACCGGAGTGACGATCTTTGGATAGTTGCGCGTGGCCGCCGGAGCGGTGGTGGGACGGATGGTGGCGGTCATGGCTCTTGTTCCGATGTATGGATGGTCGTGCGACTCTGCTCCCGCATGAACTGCATTACGTAATACGGCCCGCATCCACCCTTGCCGCTGGATCCGGATCCCTTCCAGCCGGTAAACGCCTGCGCGCCCGGCCATGCGCCCGTCGTCGCGCCGGTGCGCTTGTTCGCGTAGCACACCCCCGCCTCGATCTCGTCGAAGAAGCGCGCGACCTCTTCGTCGCTTCCACTGTAGATCCCCGCGGTAAGCCCGTACTCGGTCCGGTTGCTCTCCGCGATCGCCTCCTCGAAGGAGCCCACCTCGCCGATCACGAGCAGCGGCGCGAACAGCTCCGTGCGAAAGAGCGTGCTCTCGAGCGGCACGAGCGCGATCGCCGGCGAAACATAGTGCCCGTTGGCCTGCGCGCCGCGCGTCAGGCGCGTGCCGCCAGCGAGCAGCGTCCCCTCCGACTTCGCCTGCGCCACCGCGCGCTCGTAACGCTGTGCCGACTCCTCGTTGATCACTGGCCCGAAGAACACATCGCGCTCCGATGGATCACCAATGACCAGTCTCCCGGTCTTCTCGATGAGCGCATCGGTGAACGCTTTCGCTACCGACTTGTGCACGTACACGCGTGAAGTCGCCGAGCACTTCTGGTTCTGCAGTCCGAAGGCCGACTTCATCACCCCTTCGGCCGCCATGTCGATGTCCGCCGTGTCCATCACGATCGCTGCATTCTTCCCGCCGAGCTCGAGGAGGCAGGGGCGCGCCCACTTCGCGCTGAACTCCGCGAAGATGCGCATTCCGACCTCCTTCGATCCCGTGAATACCACGCCGTCGACACCGGGATGTCGCCAGATCGCATCGCCGATGAGATGGCCGTGCCCCTGAATGAGATTGAACACGCCCGCCGGAATTCCCGCGTCGCGATAAATCTCGTAGAGCTTGAGTCCCGTCCACGGCGTGTCCTCCGCCGGCTTGTACACGATCGTGTTGCCGGCGACGAGCGCGGCGGACGACATCCCGGCCGAGAGCGCCAACGGAAAATTGAATGGCGCGATGCACGCGAACACGCCGAACGGCCGCAGCACATCGACATTGCGCTCCACCGGCGTCATGCGCGCCATCTCGCGGACGAAACCGTGCGCGTCCTCCATCTGTTGACAGTAGTAGTCGATCAGATCCGCCGACTCCTCGGCATCGCCCATCGCCTCGAGGCGGCTCTTCCCGACCTCGACGCTCATGATCGCGGCAAGCTCGAACTTCCGTTCGCGAATGAGCTCCGCAGCGCGTCGCAGCATCGCGATGCGGCCGCCAGCGTCGAGCGCAACCCACCCCTTCGCCGCCGTGCGGGCGGCGCGCACGGCGAGATCGATCTGCTCCGGGCGCGCGGTGTGGAAGGTGCCGAGCACCCTCGACGTATCGATCGGCGAAGTATCGACGATCTGTTCGGCCGTGGTGCGCACGGCCTTTCCGTCGATGTACAGCGGGTATTCCTTTCCGCTCGCCCCCCGGACGCGCACGATCGCTTCGTCGAAGAGTGTGTGGAACTGATCGAGGTCGACGTTGGTCGAGGTGTACGTGATCTTCGGCAGTGTCGCTGCGGTCATATCGCTCGGAGTGGGAATCATGTCGTCGCCAGCGCGCCGGCGACGGATTCGTCGTACGCTGCGCGGAACAGCGTGACGAGCTCGTCGATCTGCGCGGACTCGATGATGAATGGTGGGGCCAGCATGATGATGTCGCCGTCGACGCCGTCGACGTGTCCGGTATTCGGCCACACGACGAGTCCCGCACGCTGCGCGGCTTCCGTGAGCTTCTCGGCGATCTTCGCACGGCGCGGGAACGGGGCGCGCGTTTCGCGGTCTATCACGAGCTCGATACCCGCGATCATGCCGCGACCGCGCACGTCGCCGACGTGCGGGAGATCGAGCAGCGCGGAGAGCTTCGCGTGGAAGACGCGCCCCATCTCCGCCGCGCGCGCAACGAGCGCGTGCTCGCGGAGGTAGCGCACGGTCGCGAGTCCGGCGG
Source organism: Gemmatimonadaceae bacterium (assembly GCA_039918615.1). GTDB lineage: Bacteria > Gemmatimonadota > Gemmatimonadetes > Gemmatimonadales > Gemmatimonadaceae > FEN-1250. The sequence continues at coordinate 20,494 of JBDSHG010000004.1, forward strand.
CGCAGAGCAGCGGATGATGCGAGAAGGTCTGCGCGTGCATCAGCGAGCCGGAGCCGCGCGCGAGCACATCGATGATGCGGCGTGGCGCCGCGACGGCGGAGAGCGGGACGTATCCGCCGGCGATCCCCTTCCCCATCGTCATGATGTCCGGTGCTACACCGTACGGTTCGAGCGCAGACCAAGTGCCGGTTCGACCGGCGCCGCACGCGACCTCATCGGCGATGAAGAGCACGTCGTGCCGGTCGCAGATCGCGCGCACGGTGCGCCAGTAGTCGTCGCGCGGCACCGATGCACCCGTCGACGAGCCGCCGACGGGCTCCGCGATGAACGCGGCGACGCGATCGGCACCGAGCTCGAGAATCTTCGCCTCGAGCGCGGCACCGGAGCAGACCGGGCACGTGGCGTCCGCGCCGCGACACGCGCAGCGATAGGCGAGCGGCGCCGGAACGCGATGCACGTCGACGATCCACTCACGAAAGTACGTCGCGTAGTGCGGACGTGCGGATGCGGAGAGCGCGAGGAGCGTGTTGCCGTGATAGCCCGGCGCGAGCGAGATGATCTCCCGCTTCTGCGGACGTCCCGCCTCGACCCAGTACTGTCGTGCGAGCTTGAGCGCGGCTTCGACGGCCTCGGATCCGCTCGAGAGAAAGTAGATGTGATCGAGGTCGCCCGGCGCGAGCGCGGCCAGCTCACGGGCGAGCGATTCCGCGGGCTCGGACGTGAAGGCAGTTCCGTTCACGTACGCGATCGTCGCGGCCTGTGCGCCGATGGCGTCCGCGATCTCGCGCACCCCGTGCCCCAGATTGGCGACGAAGGCGCCGCCACATCCGTCGAGATACCGGCGGCCATGCTCGTCCCACAGATAGCACCCCTCGCCCCGCACGATCTCGGGAAAGTCGCGGGTCAGCTTCCGGTAGAAGACGTTGCTATCGGGGTAGCGATGCGTGGCAGCGATCGGACGGTACCTGGGGGGGAAGAAGGCTAACTTATCGCTCCGCGAAGCCCGGAAACAGGGTCATCCGCGCGTAAACGGCGCCGCGGCACGCCTTACGCAAGACTCGCAATTGAAGCACGAGTCCCTTTGTCCTGAGGTACGAATGCGAGTCGCAACCATGCTCTCTGCCGCGGCACTACTCCTTGCCGGCTGCCAGCCCCACGTTAACCCGGGCGACCCCTCGCCGACGAGCTGCACCCCGGGGCAGAACTGCCCGACCGGCACTCCCAACTCGGGACAGCCGCCGACATCTACGCCGACGAATCCACCGCCAACGTCGACGCCTCCGAATCCGCCGCAGCTTCGATGATTCGCGCAGCCAAATCGGAGCGCACGCATGCGGACCACGCGACTTCGTCGTATACGTCGGGACGAGGGTAAGTCGGCTGGGAGTGGCGTTTTTCGGGAGCACCGCCCATTCTTTCGGCTGTGCCTCGCGCCGTGAGGTCATGCATGCGTGTCCGCCTTGTAGCGGTTGCTGTGACAGTTCTGATTGCCGGCTGCACGCCGCAGCAGCTGATCGACCACTACGCATCGCCGCGATGCAACGCACGTGATGAAGTCTGCAATGCGAAAAAGCAGATCAGAGACGACCGGGATACCAGCTCGTGGAAGCATCCCATTCGCGACATGAAGTCGATCAACGACTCGTCCGCTCCACGGGTGCCCATGGTCGACACCTCCACCCCGCGTCCGCCGATCATCCCCTAAGCCGCGCCACTAATCCTCCGCGAGGCTGCAAATTCCTCCGCGAGGCTGCAAATGCGAAGAATCTCACTCGCAATAGCTGCTGCGTTGCTGCTGACGGGGTGCATACCGAATCCCAGAGTCCTTGCGGATGTGCATACGGCGAGGCCTCTGATTCCGCACGGCCACTCTCACTGAGCACAGCACGATCGCGAACGACGAAAGACCCGCGTGGCTCTCGCCTCGCGGGTCTTCACGTTCATTCGATCCTCGTTCCCGCGTGCGACCGCTAGACGACGCGACGGCCCGTGATCAGGCGGATCAGCACGACCACGATCGCGATGACGAGCAGCAGATGGATCAACCCGCCCGCGACGTGAAAGACGCCGAAGCCGAGAATCCAGAGAATGAAGAGAATGACCGCAAGTGTCCAAAGCATTGTGTGAGCCCCCGCACTAGGGTAAGTGGTACGCCGCTTCATTAAGCAACAGGCGTACCGCTGGGGTTGGACGGCTTACCGCACGGACAACGTTCCCTTCGGCTTGCTGCCCTCCGTGCGCACGCATACAATCCCGCTCACGGCACTCCCCCCGCACCTCGCCCCATCATGAGCTTCGTCGTCCCTCCGCGCGCAGCCCTCGCGGCACTCGCCTGCACCATCGCACTCTCGAATGCCCGCGCTCAGACGACGCGCCCGCTCACGATCGCGGACATGCAGCGCTTCCAGCAGGTGAGTGATCCACGCCTCTCGCCCAACGGCGACTGGATCGTCTACACGGTCTCCGGAGTGGACTCGGCACACGATCGCGCGAATGGCGACATCTGGGTCGCACGATGGGATGGCACGCGCACGGTGCGCATGACGTACGGCGCCGACGACGAGCACTCACCGCAGTTCGCCGGCAGTGATCACGCGATCTCCTTTCTCTCCTCGCGCGGCGATCCACACGACTCGGATCAGCTCTGGCTCCTCTCGATGGAAGGCGGAGAAGCGCGCAAGCTCACCACGGTGAAGGATGGCATCGACGACTACTCGTGGTCGCCCGACGGCAAGCGCGCAGTGCTCGCGCTGCGCGACTCCACGGCCGATGCGGACAGCGCACCACATCCCATCGTGATCAATCGCTACCAGTTCAAGCAGGATGTGCAGGGGTATCTCGACGATCATCGCGTGCATCTCTGGCTGCTCGATGTCGCGACCCAATCGCTCACCCAGCTCACCAGCGGCAATCACGACGACATGATGCCGGAGTGGTCTCCTGACGGCTCCCTTATCGTCTTCTCGTCGAAGCAGCAGAAGGATCCCGATCGCTCCGACAACTGGGATGTCTACGTCATCGCGCCTGCCGCCGGCGCGACCGCGAAGCAGCTCACGCAGAACGACCTCGATGACGACGACCCGCAATGGGGAAGCCGTGCCGTCTGGAGTCCGGACAGCAGGGAGATCGCCTTCCTGCAGGGCGGGCCGGACTCTCTTCTCTACTTCTCACTACAGCATCTCGCCGTCATTCCTGCCGCCGGCGGTCCCGTCCGCCTCCTCGGCGCCACGCTCGATCGGACCTTCGTGCACCCAGCCTGGTCGGGCGACGGGAAATGGATCTATGCTCAGCTCGAGGACGATGGCTCGATGATTCTCGCGCGCGTCGCGCGCGCGGGCGGCGTGGTACAACGTGTACTCGATGGTGGTCGCGTCGTGAGCGCCGTCACCGCGGCGGGCGCACACGTGGCCATCACCCAGAGCACCGTCACGCACCCCGATGAGCTCTTCGCGATCGATAGCGTCGCGGCCGACAGCGCACGCGCGCTCACGAACGCCAACCCCTGGCTGCGCGAGATTCAGCTCGCCGACCAGGAGCCGATCACGACGAAGAGCAAGGACGGCACGCTCATCCACGGATTCATCATGCGCCCCGTCGGTTACACGCAGGGGCAGAAGGTGCCCGCGATTCTTCGCCTTCACGGCGGCCCGGTCTCCGAATGGGAGTATGGCTTCGAGCTCTCCTGGCAGTTGCTCGCCGCCAACGGCTTCGCGGTGATCGGCATGAACCCGCGCGGCAGCTCGGGGCGCGGGCTCGCGTGGTCGAAGGCGATCTACGCGCACTGGGGGGAAAGGGACGTGCAGGACGTTCTCTCCGGCGCCGACTACGCCGTCGCGCACGGCATCGCCGACCCCGCCCGCCTCGGCGTCGGCGGCTGGAGCTACGGCGGCGAGCTCACCGACTACGTCATCGCGAGCGACACACGCTTCAAGGCGGCCATCTCTGGCGCCGGCATCGGCAACGTGCTCGCCGGCTTCGGCACCGATCAATACGTGCGCGAGTACACGGCCGAGCTGGGAGTGCCGTGGAAGCATCTGGAGACGTGGCTCCGTGTGTCCTACCCCTTCCTCCACGCCGATCGCATCGTGACGCCGACGCTGTTCATGGTTGGCGACCGTGACTACAACGTCCCTCTCCAGAACTCCGAACAGATGTACGAAGCCCTCCGCTCACTCGGCGTCGAGACGCAGCTCGTGATCTACCCGGGCCAGTTCCACGGCCTCACGCGCCCCAGCTTCCTCGCCGACCGCATGCAGCGCTACATCGACTGGTACGGCAAGCATTTGGGCGCGAGCAACCACTAGAAGCGACCGCTTTGAAAATTCGACAAACCAACTGACGGAACGCGCAACAAACGGAAACTGGCGGGTTTTGCAGTCTCCGTTCCTGTCCGTTCTATCCGTTTTTTGTCGTAGTTAAATCGCAGTTGATCGCACTAAGCCCTACTCAGCCCTCAACATCCTACATCGGATCGATGAAGATCGTCGCGTAGCTCCTGTTCGTCTGGACCTGCAGCTTGACGTACATCATCGAGTGCGCGGCGTCGAAGAAGTACAGGTTGCCCGTGCTCGCATCGAGATCGGCGAGCGATGCGGCGGCCCCGATCGGATGGCCGGAGTCGTAGTCGCGCCAGACCTTCACGCTCGCGGTGGTCCACGGGAAGCCGATGCGCACGTTGTCCCCCGGCGACACGTCACGCCAGTACACTCGCGGCTTGCTCGGTACCGTCGTCGGCTGCAGCGTGTACGCGCGGCCGCTCAGCAGCGACATATTGATCGACGTGAGCGAGTTACCGCTCCCAGCCATGCTCCCGGTCACGTTGTCGTCCCGCTTGATGACCAGCGGCGCCATGTTCTCCGGCGTCGTCGCACCCGTCCCCAGCGAGAACAGCCCATATGTGCCACGGCAGACGTACGCGTTCCACTCCGTACGCGAGGTGCACGAGTTGTCCAGCAGAATCGGCATGTTCGTCACCACGTGCGCGCCTGTCGTTCCCGTCACGCTTCCATCCGCATCGAGGAACACCGCAGCCTTGTCGCCATCCTTCTCCGGGTGCGGATCTTCGAGATAGACGTGATTCGCGTTGAGGAAGGTCGCATTGTCCGTGAAATTCTGCGTGTTGATGCTGAAGGCGTTGTTCCTGTTGTAGCCGTACGCGCTGGCGAGCCGCGTCCCGTTCGGCACGAAATTCACGAACTGCACGCGCTGCGCACCTACTCGTCCGTCGTAGAACTCGTAGCCACGAATTGGATAGGCGCCCAGCGTCGTCGCGCTGTTCGCGCTTTCCCCGATGATCGTGGCATCCTGCAGGAAGGTCTCGTTCGCCGCGAATGTCGCGCCGATGTCGTTGTCCGCCAGCAGCGCGTGCGTGAGCCGCAGATTCGCGCCGCGCATCCACGCGCCGCGGTTGCGATTCTTGTACGCCGTGTAATGATCGAACGACGTCACCACGATGGCCGAGCTGCCGTTCGTCGGATCGACGCGTGGATCGTAGTAGGTCGTCCCCACCGTCCCGTCGGGATTCGGACCGTCGTCGACGTTCATCCCCGTCGAGCGGTTCGAATGCGCCTTGTTGTTGGAGAAGTTCGTGAAGGCCGTCCGTCGCGGCCACACGGCATCCGTCGCCGAAAGGCCGGTGGGATGCAGCGGCAGCGCAATCCAGAACCCCACGCCCATCGACCCCGCTGCGACGTTGCCTGTGTACGTGTTGTCGGGGTTCGTGATCCAGAAGGTCGCGGGACGCGTGTCGGACGCGAGCACCTGCTGCCCGGCAGCCGGCGTCACCGCGAGGATGCCCAGGTTGTTCGTGATCGTATTTCCGTGCTCGATCCCATCCTCGAGGAAGTAGCCGTGCCCGAGGTGATTGTAGCAGATATTCCCCGACACGACTGCCATGTTCGTTCCGTGCACGGTCACGCAGCGGTTGAACGTCTTCCAGATGCTGCTGTTCCGGATGTACTGACCGGTCACGTCACCGGCGACGTGCCAGTGAAACGGATAGCGCGCCAGCTTCGACTTCTGTCCCATCTGATACAGCTCGACGCCTTCGACGTGCGCGATGCCGCCCTGGAAGACGATGATGTGTCCGCAGTAGCCGCTCGTCACACACTCGTCGTTGCCACGAATAGTGATGTTGCGCGAGAGCAACCCGATCTCGGCCCGCTCATCGAGCGTCGCGCCGCCGAGCGTCTGCAGCACGCCCCAATGCGCGTACTTGAGCGGCGTCGTCACCGTCACCTGCTGGCCCGACACCGACTGCACGACGAGCGCCTCCGCCTGATTCGGATCGAAGTCGGTGGATGCCAGCACGATGTTGTCGCCCGCGCGCCAATCGACGCCATGCGCCACCGTCACCTGCGTCGCACCCTTCGCTGCCGACGCGGAGAGATTCGTCCACACGACGCGCGGCGCACCGTGCAGCTCGAGTGACGCGCCGGAGCTCACCGACAGCGCCTTGCTCGCGAGGCCGAGCGTGCCCTCGTTCGAGTCATCGCCCGTGAGCGTGATCGTCGCGCGGTGCGTGTACGGCTTCGCCTCCGTACCGATCTGAAGCGCTCCCTTCACCTGGATATAGTTGGCCGAGAGGGCGAGGTCGCTGTCCGCGAACGTCAGCGAGCCCTGAATCGAGAGACTCTTGAGCGCAGGGGGCGTGATGTCGAGAATCATCGCCGTGCCGACGGGTACCACCACGTCCTCGTTCGCCACCGGAACCGCGTGCGACGGCCAGCTCCCGGCGTCCGACCAGTTGTGCGTCGATGGCGCGGGCGGGCCGCCGGGATCCGTCGGAACGGTCGTGTCCGCGCTGCAGGATCCGAAGATCGCGATCGGAAGCGCGAAGGCGACGACGACACGCGCCAAGGACTTGATCGAAAGCATGGGCATCCTCAATGGAATGACGAACCGCGACGCGGAGGCGACGGGGGGAGGGTCCAAAGATCGAATCTCCTGCTGAGCGCGCCATAGCCGACTCATACCGTGGCACCCCTCTCCACGCATTTCAGTCATTTTGTCTAAACGGATCGTAACGGAACGTGCCGGTGTTGAAGGAAGCTGGGCGCGTTCAGTTATTCGTGATGCTGCTTGGGCCCATCAGGACGGGCACAACGTCGATCGTCACGCTGACTTCGGCGCGTCGATTGCATATGTTCACTGCGATGATTCCCACTATGTCGACGACCCGCTCATGTTCGCTGGTGCTGTGCGCCGGCTTGCTCCTTTGTATCACCGCCGCGGGCTGCAGCCACCCGCAAGTGGCACCGGAACCGGTGCCCGACCCTGTACGCGTCGCGGCCGACAGCGCTCGCGCCGCGCAGCTCGCAGCTGCCGATTCGGTGCAGCGCGCCGACTCCGCGCGCATCATCGACAGCGTCGCTGCCCATGGCGAGATCGCGGGGGAAGCGCCGGCGCGAGTGATGCGCTTCGAATCCGACGCCGACAGTATCAACTTCGAGCAGAATCGCGCGCTCGCCGAGCAGGCGAGAGGCTATCGCGTCATCGTCTCGCTCTTCGACCGGCATCTCTGGGTCGTGAACGGCACCGACACGCTCCGCTCGGCGCCTGCCGCTGTCGCAATGGACTCGTCGCTCGACTATGCCGGCCGCTCGTGGAAATTCGATACGCCCCGCGGCAAGCGCACGATCCACGGGAAGACGGACAATCCGCTCTGGATCCCTCCCGATTGGCACTACGCCGAGGTCGCGAAGGAGAATCATCTCGCACTCTCACGCGTGCCCGCGAAGGGCGTGGTGAAGATCGCCAATGGACGCAAGCTGCAGGTGCGCCACGGCGAGGTGGGCATCATCGTCCCCGACTCCGGCTGGACGCCGCTGCCGCTCGACGAGGAAGTCGTCTTCGACGACACGCTCTACATGCCGCCGCTCGGCTCCCTGAACCGCCGCATCTACGGTGAGCTTGGCAGCTACCGCCTCGACATGGGCGATGGGTATCTCATCCACGGTACGCCGGAAGAGTCCACGGTAGGCGACGCCGTGACGCACGGCTGCGTGCGTCTCAAGGAAGAGGACATCGCGTGGCTTTACACGAACGTCCCGATCGGAACCGGCGTCTACATCTACTAGGGCGCCCGACTACGGCGTCGTCGGCGTCGAGAGCATCTTCACGAGGCGGTAGAGAAACTCCTGCCCGTCGTACAACGACTGCACGCGCATCCGCTCGTCCTTGCCGTGCGCACGTGAGTCGTTCGGATCGCCGAACAGCCCCGACACGCCGTAGGTGGGAATTCCCCTCGCGCGCAGATACATCCCGTCGGTCGCGCCGGTCGACATCGTCGGGATCACGGGGATGTCGCCGAACATGCTCTTCGTCAGCTGCTCGACCGCGCCCATGAGCTCCGGCGTGAGCGGCGACGGCGCGCTCGGCTCGAGCGGCGGCGGCGCCGACATCGAGATCCCGGTATCGCCCATCACCTGCAGAAGCGTGAGCCGCACTTGCGCCGGATCGACGTTCGGCACCACGCGACAGTTGATGTTCGCCGTGGCCGTCTGCGGGAGTGCGTTGTTCGCATGGCCACCGAACAGTCGTGTGGCGACACAGGTGGTGCGCAGCATCGACGCGTAGCGTGGGTTTGCGGAGAGCATCGCATCGGCGGCGCCATCCTTTTCGTTCTTCGCGATGGCGCGCATCGCCGCGCCGATCGCCGGCGTCTCGATCGCCGCCGTGCGCTCGAAGAACGCGCGCGACACATCGTTGAGCTGCACCGGAAAGCGATAACGCCGAGAGCTTCATGAGTCCTGCCGCGAGCTCGTAGATCGCATTGTCCGGGCGCGGCACCGATGAGTGTCCGCCGCGGTTGTGCGTGCTCGCGGTGAGATTGATCGAAACCTTCTCCGTCGCCTGTACCGACTGCAGAAATGGCTTCCCGTTCACGAGCGCGCCGCCTCCACCCTCGTTGATCGCGTAGGCCGCATCGATCACCGGCTTGTGCGTATTCACCAGCCACTCGGCGCCATCCATGTCGCCCCCCTCTTCGTCCGCCGTGAGGGCGAGAATCAGATCGCGATCGGGGACGTATCCTTCGCGCTTCATCCGCAGCATGTTCGCGACGAAGATCGACGCCATCGCCTTGTCGTCGCCGCTGCCGCGCGCGTAGTAGTAGCCGTCCTTCTCGACGAGCTCGAAGGGATCGGTCGTCCAGTCGGAGCGGAGCGCGGCGACGACGTCGAGATGCGCGAGCAGGAGCAGCGGCTTCCGCACGCCCTTCCCGTGATAGCGCACGACGAGATTTCCCTTGTCGGGCTTCGGCGTGAACAGCTGCACGTCGGCCGCGGGAAAGCCCGCGTCGAGAAAGCGCTTCTGCATCGCCAGCGCGGCAGCGCGAGGGAACGCAGATGGACGGAAAGCCGTCGTGTCATGGGTGTGAAGCTCCGGGAGTGTGATGCGGTAATTACTTCGTCGTGCGAAGGAGCTCCATCGCGGCGTTCCGTCCGTTGACCGCCATCACGCTTCCGCCAGGGTGCGTGGCGGCGCCGCAGAGCCACACGCCATCCATCGGCGTGCGCGCGGTGAGCCGCTTCTCCCACATGTGCGCGGGAAGAATGTCGCCCTGGAAGATATGGCCGCCGGTCAGCCCCACGCGCGACTCGATGTCCGGCGGACCGAGCACCTCGAGATCGATGATCGCATCGGGCATGTTCGAGGTGAAGCGAGCGATCGACGCGATCACCCGCTCGCCGACTTCCTGTCTTCGCAAATTCCAGTCACCGCGCGCGAAGGTGTGCGGCACGTATTGCGCGAACACGCTCAGCGTGTGAACACCGGGCGGAGCCACGGACTGATCGTACACCGTATGCAGATAGAGCTCGGTCCAGATGCGCTCCGGCAGCTCCCCCGCATTTGCCTTGCGATGCCCCTCATCCCACTCGGCGATCGTGAGCGGCGTGTTCACCTGCCCCGTATGATGCGGCTCGTTGGTGCCCGGACGCGCGCGAAAGTTCGGGAGCTCGCGGAGAGTCATGTTCACCTTCACGGTGACCCCCTCGATCGGCACGGCTTCTACATCGCGGCGCCACTGCGCGTCGACGGAGTTGCCGAGGAGGCGTACGGTGACGCGCGGGTCGGCGTTGGAGATAACGTGCGGCGCCGAGATGCGCTCGCCCGATTCGAGCTCGACACCCTCGCCCGGAAGAATGCGCGAGACAGTTACCCCCGTCGCTACGACGGCGCCGGCTTCTCGCGCGACGTCGCAGAGGATGAAGGAGATCATCCCCATGCCACCGCGGACATAGCCCCACGCACCGGGCTCTCCGTACATGCGCCCCGAGCCGTGATGAAACCAGACGGACGCCGTGCCCTTGTCTGAGGGCGACGCGTTCGTGCCGATCACGCCTTGACCGAGGTAGGCCATCTGGAGCCGCTCGTCGCGAATGAAGTGCTGCACGCATTCGAGCATCGACCACTCGTTCAAGAGTGAGCGCGCATCCTCGTCGCTGCCGAGCCGGCGATCGATCTCCTCGCGGGTGGGCGACGGATCGAGCCAAAGATCGCGATCGCCGACGGGGCGAAGCGCGTCGCGAAGCCGGGCCTTGAGAGCGATCATCTCCTTCCATCCTTTCACGTCCGCGGGAGCGAGCTTACGGACGTCGGCCTCGCACTTCGCATCGTCATTCCAGAGCTGCACGCTCGATCCGTCCTCGAAGGGGACGAACAATCCGCCCGACGCCGGCACCCAGTGGAATCCGTGTGCTTCGAGTGCGAGCTCCTCGATCACTTTCGGATGGAGAAGACCGCAGACGTACGCGCAGGGAGAGAAGCGCACGCCCGGAAAGGGCTCATCCATCGTGCACGCGCCGCCGACGCGGTCGCGGGACTCGAGAACCAGAACGCGCTTTCCGGCGCGGGCGAGGTACGAGGCGCACGCGAGCCCATTGTGCCCCGCGCCTACTATGATGACGTCCCAGCTCCGCCGGGCGAGAGCGGCGACTGGCTCAGGAAGGCCAATGCGTCCGAGGACGGCGGCGGCGGGCTGTTCGGAGGAGGGGGGGCTTAGCATGGGCGGAATAGTGACGAAAAGTGTCACCGGAGGTAAGGGATTCGGCGGATCGGCGTCGAAAGATTACGCGTAACTAATTGCACCACAAAGAATTGAGCGAGTATTCCCACTCGTTGTGATTTCTTTGTAAATCACGCGTCCTTCTAGCAATCGCAGCTGTTGAAGGCAATTCATCCGCGTCCTCCAGGCGCGCTTTACACGTCCAGCACAGGAGCTCGACCATGCGTCGTACCGTTCGCAGAGGCTTCACGTTGATCGAACTTCTGATCGTCGTCGTGATCATCGGTATTTTGGCTGCGATCGCGATTCCCAAGTTCGCGAGCACGAAGGAGAAGGCGTATCTCGCGTCCGAGAAGTCGGATCTTCGTAACATGGCGACGTCGGAAGAGGCGTACTTCTCCGGCAACCAGACGTACACGACCAACCAGAGCGCAATGAACTTCACGACCTCACAGGGCGTGTCGATCACGGGTATGGTTGCGGATGCGAAGGGGTGGAAGGGCACGTCGAGCCACAGCGCGACGACCAAGAAGTGCTACGCGGGCTTTGGTAGCCAGGCTGCTGCGACGACGCTCGACGGTATCATCACCTGCGATCCGTGATCCGTCGCGTCCTCTGACGCGACGCCGGACCGTACCGCGTCGCCCAGCTGACACTCCTACGGGATGCACCAGATCGCCCCGCGCTGCTCGAGCGCGGGGCGCTTTGCATCTCCGCCGCACGAATGTGTACGAGATTCCCCAACAAGGGCGCTGGCAGCCGGTTTGAATCGTCCTTCTATGTACGACGTGATCAGCGTCGTGTGGCACCAGCCGTTGACATGCCATGGGAAGGGTCAACACAAAGCGGTTTCGTCGGGCGTTCTGCACGGTGCGTCGCGTCGTGCGGTGAACATTCGCCGACGAAACGCCTGCTCGAAAGCGTAAGTCTAGCGTTCACAATGCTTTAGCGACGACCTCAGCATTGGCCCCACCCGTGCTTTACTGTCTGGCGTGAATCAAACGGCACCCACCCGCATGTGGGCGATTCGTGAACGCTTTCTTTCCGTACCAGGAGATCAACATGCTTCGTCTGCGCAAGGGCTTTACCCTGATCGAACTTTTGATCGTCGTCGTCATCATCGGCATTTTGGCCGCGATCGCGATTCCGAAGTTCGCGAGCACCAAGGAAAAGGCGTATCTGGCTTCCGAGAAGTCGGATCTTC
>JBDSHG010000005.1:0-12518 GCA_039918615.1 Gemmatimonadaceae bacterium
TACCGAGTGGGAGCCGTTCGTCGGCTACTCGCGCGCGCTGCGCGTCGGAGATCACGTCTTCGTTTCCGGAACGGTCGCGACGGATGAAAGCGGTGCGCTCGTTGCACCCGGTGATCCGTACGCGCAGACGATCCAGGTGCTGGAGAATCTTCGCCGTGCGCTCGAGAGGGCAGGCGCATCGATGGCGGATGTCGTGCGCACGCGAATGTTCGTGACCGACATCAGCCAGTGGAAAGAGTACGGCCGGGCACATGGTGAGTACTTCCGCGACATTCGTCCGGTGACCTCGATGATCGAGGTGAAGGGGCTGATCGATCCGTCACTGATGATCGAAATCGAGGCGGATGCGCTCATTTCGCGCTGACCCCGGCGCCTGCGTACGGGCGCACTTGACGCGGGCCCGTCGATCAGTCATTCATCCTTCCGTGATCCGATCAGCTGTGCACTCACTCCGATGTGCCCTCGTTGCGCTGCTCACGCTGTCGATCGTATCGACGCGGCCCGCGATGATGCTCTCGCACGCGAGTGAGGCGATGCCGCACGGTTGCGGCATGTCGATGGCAGCACATCACACGTCGCGCGACTCGGAACGGCCGGGTCATCAGTGCCCCGTCACCGACGACGGTAGCTGCTGCGACGACTGCCTCTGCGCGTGCATCGTCGGCGTCGGCGCGGGCGACGCGGTGGTCACCCTCACTGCGACGTACTCGTATCCGCTGACCGAGTCGTCGCGCTTCACCGAAGTCGTTCGCGAGCGGAAAGCGCTCGCATTACGGCTCCCCCCTCCCATCGGACCTCCGCTCTTCACTCGCAGCTGACCACTGTGGCGTGCGTCCATCGCACGCCGGCGGCCGGGATATTCCCGCGCCGCGTTCTCGAGTGAAGCGGAGACCATGTTTCGACAATTGCTCGTGTTCGCCTGCATCGCTGCGCCTGTGTGCGCCGCGGCGCAGCAGCCTGTGGCTGGAGATATTATCCGGCGCGACAGCATCTCACGCGCCGATTCTGCTCGCGGCCGTGCTTCCGCGCGCCTCGCCGTCGTCACGATCACCGCGACCGCGGTGGCACCGACCGAGTCGCGCCAGGCGATTCACGTGACACCGGCGGACATCGCCCAGACGCCCGCCACCTCTCCGTGGGAGCTGCTCCGCCAGACGGCCGGCGTCGAAGTGCACCTGCAGGGGCAGGGCCCGGGCTTCGCCTCCGATGCCTCGGTGCGCGGCTTCAGTTCCGATCACTCGACGGATCTCGCGCTCTGGATCGACGGCGTGCCGATCAACGAGCCGGTGAACGGCCACGCCGAAGGGTACAACGATTGGAGCCTGATCTTTCCGCAGGCGATTCAGGATCTGGACGTCATCAAGGGGCCGACATCCGCGCTCTTCGGCAACTTCGCATTCTCGGGGATCGTCAACGTGCGTACGCTCGACCATCTCGACGGCACGCGCGCGTGGATCAACGGGGGCTCTGCGGGGCACATCGAGGGCACGACGCTTTCCGGATTCGGCAACGATTCGGGCGCGAGCGCCCACGGCGTCGTCGGCGCGCGGTACGTGCACGAGGGAGGGTGGCGTCCGAACAGCGACTACGATCTCGCACAGGGACACGTGCGCCTCGTGCATGACCTCACTCCGAATGCGACGCTCGACGGCGGAGTCGAGCTGTACGGCTCGCGCTGGAATTCCGCCGGTTATCTCAGCGAGGACGAGTTTCGCGCGCGCGCTTACGACATCGTCTCGAATCCCAGCGACGAAGGGCATAAGCTGCACGCGCAGGAGCGCGCGAGCCTGCGCGTGCTCGACGGAAATCGCCTCTGGCGTTCCACCGTGTACGCAACGCAGGGCGACTGGAGGATCTTCCTCACTATTCCGCCGGCTGGCGGCCGTTTCGAAGGTGATGGGAGCCAGACCGAGGAAGACGACAATCGCTTCGGCTTCGGTGCGACCTCGGCGCTCACCTGGCAGCTGACGCGTGCGGAGATCACCGTGGGCGCCGAGGGACGCTTCGATCAGTCGCATTATCAGAACTGGTTCACGACCGATCGCGTGCGCGATTCGTCGCAGGCGCTCATCCGCGCGCATCAATTCGGCGGCGGCATCTTCGCGCAGGCGAGGATTGATGTCACCGACCGGTTCCGTCTCGACCTCGGCGCACGCTACGACGGCGTCGATACCCACTCGGCATCCGACGGCGAAGAGCAGGTGCAGGATTCGCACGGCGTTTTCTCGCCCAAGCTCGGCGCGCTCGTCAAGCTCACGGACGCCTTCGGTGTCTACGCGAACGTATCGCGAGGATTCCGCGCGACGGATGGAATCATCGAGGATCCGACGCTTCCGTTCATTACTCTGTGGGCGTACGAGAGTGGTCTCAAATGGAACGGGGGCGGCGTGAGCGCGACCGCCGCGCTCTTCCGCATGGATGTGAGCAACGAGCAGACGTTCAATCCGCTCACGAGCGGCTCGAGCAGCGGCGGCGCCAGCAGACGTCAGGGTATCGAGCTATCGCTGCGCGCACCGGTCGCGCGGTCGCTCACCTTGTCGGGCGATTGGACATTCAACGACGCGCGCTACAAGCGGATCATCACTCAGCCGGAGGATGACCCTACCGCGGTCGACACACTGTCCGGCCGGCGCGTCTACAACACCGCGAAGTACATCGGCACCGCGGCTCTGCAGTGGGCGCCGCCGGGATCGCCCTGGTCGGTGCGTGTGAGCACGAACGCGGTTGGTCCGTACTCGCCCTTCGACGAGCCAGGCGTCGTACTGCCGGCGTACGCACTGCTGCACGGAAGCGTCACGCGGAAAATCGGAAAGGCGGAGCTCGAGGTCGGGGTGCGCAACATTCTCGACAAGGCGTATCCCGAGCTCGTCGCGGGCGGGCTCGTGGCGCCTGGCCAACCGATCGCAGCGTTCGGCACGGTGAGCTACAACTTTTAGGGAGATTTCGGCGCGCCAATGCCTGATCCCGCGCCCCGGCAAACACGTAATGGGCGCGGACTTCGTGCGCCCATTCACATCCGGTCGACGATCTTCGCCTTGATCGACTCATACTCGGAGTCGGTGATCAATCCCCCATCGAGCATTTCTTTCGCACGCTGCAGGCGCGCGACGGGATCATCCCCCGCTGCGGCGCCTCCGCTCGCTCCGCCGAGCGCTGAACCGCCGCTGCTGCCCAGCTGGATGCCGCCCGACTTTGCGCGCAGCTCGTCGAGATCGCGCACGCGCCGCTTCTCGCGCCAGGACTGCTCCTGCGCCTGCGCCGCGCGATAGACCTGCTCCGCCTGCTCCTTGCGAAGCCCCGGCGTGGAAATCGATCCGACCGTCTGCGCGCTGGACGCGAGATCCTGTCGCCCGCGCGAGGAGATCGTAAGATCGGCACCGAAAACGCCGACGCGCAGATGCGCGCTCTCGATGTCCTGCCAGCGCATGTCGGTCGGCGAATATCCGCCGAAGAGTCCGCGCTGCACCTGAATGAGACGCCCTGTGGTCGCGGCGACGAGGAGGCGGCGTTGCAGAAGCGCGTAGAGCCGGCGCTGGACGGCGTAGGCGACGAGCGTCTCTCCGGGCACGAGGAGCGCGTTGAGGTGCTGCACGGCCTGCGCGAGCCGCGGATCGTCGTCATTTCCGGACATCGATACCTCCCTCGAAGTAATTGGCGGCACGCTAGGCGCTGGCGTCGATACTGCGGGCGCATCTGCTCGCGCCCCGGCCTCGCGCCGCCGCCGCAGCTCGTCGATGACCTCCTGCCACGCGGACGCCGAGAGCGACCCATCCTTCTCGAGCGCACGCAGCTCTGCGTCGGTCATCGAGGAATATCTCGTGGAGCCGCCGGGGGTGGTCATCGTGTGAATCCTCGCGGAGATGAATGCAGGCTGAGCGTATCGCGCAGCCAATACGATGGCGCATTCGCGATGGTTCTGACAAGAGCGATTGGGCAGCGTGGACTTGACAGGAGTCTGCAGGCTGCCGAGTATAGCAATGCAGCTGTGGTCAGCACCCAACCGTTCGGAGTATCACTCGTCATGACGTTTCTGCGACTCGCGCGTATTCAGCTTCCCATTATTCGACTCTCTTCGAGGGGCGGCGCGCTCGCACACGGCTGACGGTCTGCTAACCGACACCACGCGAACCGGCCCCTCGGAAATTCCGAGGGGCCGGTTCGCGTTTCGTCCCATCTCCATGCCCGAATGATGCAACGCATCCATCTCTACGACACGACGCTGCGCGACGGCACTCAGCGCGAAGGTCTCTCCCTGTCCGCATCGGACAAGGTGAAGATCGCCGCGCGCCTGGATGCGTTCGGCATCGATACGATCGAGGGCGGATGGCCGGGATCCAATCCCAAGGATGCGGAGTTCTTCCGTCGCGTGACGACGCATCCGCCGCGCCGTGCACGCATCGCCGCATTCGGGAGCACCCGCCGTGTGGGAGTCTCGTGCGCCGACGACCCGAGCCTCCAGTCGCTCGTCGCCGCCAGGACTCCCGTGGTGACCATCGTCGGCAAGAGCTCGGCAACGCACGTGGCGCTCGTGCTGGAGACGACGCGGGAGGAGAATCTCCGTCTCATCGCGGACACCGTTGCCTACTTTCGCGCGCTCGGCAAGGACGTGGTGTACGACGCCGAGCACTTCTTCGATGGACTCTCGCTCGACGAGGGATACGCGATCGAGACGCTCCAGGCGGCGCACGACGCCGGCGCTTCGGTGCTCGTGCTGTGCGACACGAACGGTGGATGCGAGCCGCGGACGATCGCGTACTCGGTGGGTCGCGTCACGCGGCGAATGGAGGCGCGACTCGGCATTCACCCTCACAACGATCGCGGGCTCGCACTCGCAAATGCGCTCGCCGCCATCGACAGCGGTTGCACACATGCGCAGGGAACGGTGAACGGCTACGGCGAGCGCTGCGGCAATCTCGACCTGCTCGCGCTCATCGCGAATCTCCAGCTCAAGCGTGGGATCCAGTGCGTGCCCGACGATTCGCTCGCCACACTGACGGAGCTGTCGAGCTACGTCGCATCCGTCGCGAATCTCGCGCCCGACGCGCACGCGCCCTTCGTCGGCCGCGCGGCCTTCGCGCACAAGGGCGGAATCCACGTGGCCGCGATCGCGAAGGACCCCGCGACGTATCAGCACATGGATCCGGCGCGCGTGGGAAATCGGATGCGCGTGGTCGTGAGCGAGCTGTCCGGTCGCGCCAACGTGCGCCTGCGAGCGAGCTCGCTCGGGCTCGACGCCGCGCCGGTGGAGCGCGCCGTGCTGGAGCAGGTGAAGGCGCTCGAGCATGCGGGAGCGCAGCTCGAGGCTGCGGAGGGCACCTTCGAGATGCTCGTGCGCCGCGCGACCCCCGGCTATCGCCTCCCTTTCGAGCTGCGCGAGTACACGGTCGTCGTCGAGCGACGCGCCGGCGCGGGCTCGCGCGCGCGTGCTACCGTCGAGATGCGTATCGGCGGAATCAGCGTGCGCACCTCGGCCGAGGGTGACGGGCCGGTGCACGCGCTCGACTCGGCCGTGCGGCTCGCGCTCGCGCCACACATCCCGGCGGTGCTCGACACCAAGCTCGTCGACTACAAGGTGCGCATCGTCGACGAGCACCTCGGCACAGCGGCGATCACGCGAGTGCTGATGGAGACGGCCTACGGCGCCGAACGGTTCAGCACGATCGGCGCGGCGGCGAACATCCTCGATGCGAGCTGGGACGCGCTTCGCGATTCCCTCGAGCTCGCCGTCGCGCGATCGCAGGGCGCCACGACCCACAGCACGCCGCACTCCATGGACACGCGGCACTCTGCTCTGGAAACTGCCACCTCATGACACACACGATACCGCGCACGCTCTTCGCGAAGCTCTGGGACGATCACCTCATTCAGGCGGAGTCCGAATCGACTCCCGCCGTGCTCTACGTCGACCTCCATCTCGTGCACGAGGTGACGTCGCCGCAGGCGTTCTCCGTGCTGCGCGAGAGAGGGCTTCGCGTGCGGCGCACCGATCGGACGCTCGCCACGATGGATCACTCGACTCCCACCACGCCGCGCGGTCGCGACGGACGCATCCCCATCATCGACCTGCAGGCGCGCGCGCAGCTTGCGCAGCTCGAGCAGAACTGCGCCGACTTCGACGTGCCGCTCTTCACGCTCGGCAGCGAGCATCAAGGGATCGTGCACGTCATCGGCCCCGAGCTCGGCTTTACGCAGCCGGGGATGACGATCGTCTGTGGCGACAGCCATACGAGCACGCACGGCGCGTTCGGCGCGCTCGCCTTCGGGATCGGAACCTCCGAAGTCGCGCACGTGCTTTCGACGCAGTGCCTGCTGCAGCGCAGGGCGCTCACGATGGAGGTGCGTGTCGACGGTGTACTTGCACCCGGCGTCACCGCGAAAGACCTGATCCTGCGCCTCATCTCCGAGATTGGCGTAGGCGGCGCGACGGGGCACATCCTCGAGTACACCGGCTCTGCCATCCGCGCGCTGTCGATGGAAGAGCGCATGACGGTGTGCAACATGTCGATCGAGGCAGGTGCGCGTGCGGGGATGATCGCACCGGACGACACGACCTTCGAGTATCTCGCGGGGCGCCCGCACGCGCCGCGCGGCACGGACTGGGACGTCGCGCTGGCGCGCTGGCGCACCTTCGCGCCGGACGAGGGTTCGACGCACGACCGCACCGTCGTCCTCGACGCGAACAGCATCAAGCCAATGATCACCTACGGCACCAACCCCGGCATGGGGATCGCCGTCGACGCGCCGGTGCCGACACCGTCGCACATCGCCGACGCCTCGGAGCGGCGCGCGCTCGAGAAGGCGCTCGCCTACATGGCTCTCACTCCTGGTGAGGTGCTGCTCGGGAAGGCCGTGGATGTCGTCTTCCTTGGCAGCTGCACCAACGCCCGCATCTCGGATCTCCGCCTCGCAGCAGAGGTGATGCGCGGACAGCGCGTCGCGTCGTCGGTGCGCATGCTCGTCGTTCCCGGCTCGCAGGAGGTGAAGCGGCAGGCGGAGGCCGAGGGGCTCGACGAGATCTTCCGCAGCGCGGGCGCCGAGTGGCGAGAGGCTGGGTGCTCGATGTGCATCGCGATGAATGGTGACGAGCTCGCGCCCGGCCAGTACGCTGTCAGCACGAGCAATCGCAACTTCGAGGGGAGGCAGGGGAAAGGAGGACGCACGTTCCTCGCGAGCCCGCTCACGGCGGCGGCGACCGCAATCGCTGGCCGAATTGCCGATGCTCGCGTCTTCGCCGATGCACACGCGCATGCCAACGGAGGAAGCTGACCATGGAGCCCTTCGTCACGCTTCACTCCACCGGCGTCGTCCTTCCGCTCGAGAATGTCGACACCGATCAGATCATCCCGGCGCGCTTCCTCAAGACCACCGATCGTCTCGGGCTCGGCAATAACCTCTTCGCCGACTGGCGCTACGATGCGTCGGGCGCGCCGAAGCCCGACTTCGTGCTCAATCGCCCCGAAGCGAAGACGGCGCAACTGCTCGTCGCGGGAAAGAACTTCGGGTGCGGCTCCTCGCGCGAGCACGCGCCGTGGGCGCTACTCGGCTACGGCTTTCGCGCGGTGGTGAGCAGCACGTTCGCGGACATCTTCCGCAACAACGCGCTCGGCAACGGGCTCCTCCCGGTTGCGCTGGACGAGCGGGTAGTCGAACAGATCGGCGCGCTGATCGCGTCTGCGCCGCAAACGCGATTCACCATCGACCTCGAGACACGCACCTTCGCGCTCCCGAGCGGCGAGCGCTTCGAATTCCCGATTGATCCCTTCGCGCGCCACTGCATGCTCGAGGGGGTCGACCAGCTCGGCTACCTTGCGAAGAAGGAGCCGGAGATCACTGCCTACGAGCGCACGCGCGCGGGAGCGTACTGAGTGCGCGCGAAGATCGCTCTACTCCCCGGCGATGGCATCGGTCCCGAGGTGGTCGCGCAGGGCTTACGCGTGCTGGGCGCGGTGGCCGAGCGATGGGGGCACGGCTTCGATACCGAGGCGGCGCTGATCGGCGGCGCGGCGATCGATGCGACCGGCAATCCGCTCCCCGATGAAACCATCGCGCTCTGCCGCACGAGCGACGCCGTCCTCCTCGGCGCCGTGGGCGGGCCCGCGTGGGACAACCCGCGCGCGAAAGTTCGACCGGAGCAGGGGCTGCTCGGCATTCGGAAGGCGCTCGGCCTTTTCGCGAACGTGCGCCCGGTGACGATTCATCCAACGCTCGCGGCATCGTCGCCACTCAAGGCGGAAAAGCTCGCCGGCGTCGATCTCGTGGTCGTGCGCGAGCTCACTGGCGGGATCTACTTCGGCGAGAAGTCGCGCACGTCTCTTGGCGCGGACGGTGAGAGGGCAGTGGACGTGTGCACGTACTCGACGATGGAGATCGAGCGCGTCGTACGAGTGGCCGGCGCGCTCGCGCTGGCGCGGCGTGGGAAGATCACGTCGGTAGACAAGGCGAACGTGCTCGAGACCTCACGGCTCTGGCGCGAAGTGGCCACGCGCGTGCTCGCCGAGGAGTTCCCGACGCTCGAGGTCGAGCATCTGCTCGTGGATGCGTGCGCGATGCATCTGTTGCAGCGCCCCGCGTCGTTCGACGTGATCGTGACGGAGAACATGTTCGGCGACATCCTCACGGACGAAGCCTCCGTGCTCGCGGGCTCGATCGGGCTCCTCCCGTCGGCCTCGCTGGGCGCGACTATCGAGCGCGATGGCAATGCGACCACCCTTGGACTCTACGAGCCGATCCACGGCTCCGCACCGGACATCGCGGGAAAGGGACTCGCGAATCCCATTGGGATGATCGCGAGCGTCGCGATGATGCTGCGCCACTCGCTCGGGCTCGAGGCGGAGGCGCTCGCTGTCGAAAACGCCGTCTATCGTGCGCTCGATGCGGGTGCGCTGACGGCCGACATCGCACCGAAGAGCTCCGAGGCACGGAGCACGAGCGAAATCGGGGATGCGATTATCTCGTACCTAGCCGAACGGAGAGTAGTCGCAGCTGTCTAGCTCGCGAGAGTGCATCGGTTGTTGACAGGCGGCACCGGTAGTGGTATTTAAGTCGGACGGATGCGCCGCCGGAGCAAGCGGCGCACGAAAAAAATATCTTGAAGTCAAGAGAATCGCACACGTGAATCAGTCGCTCGTCGTCGTTACCCTCGTCCTTATTCCCCTCCTTATCGTGGGGCTTATTGACGTGGGATCGAGGCGACGAGCATGAAACACTAAAATGCCGATCTGCCTCTCCCACCAAAGCGGGAGAGGCGAAAGTCCAAAGCCTCTTCCGACTCGGAAGGGGCTTTTTTGTTTTTCCGCACACACGGGATGGTCATGGCAGCTGCAATGCGGTCGGACGTCATCAAGAAGGGGAACTCGCGCGCGCCGCACCGGAGCCTGCTCCGCGCGACGGGGCAGATTCGCGATGCTCGCGATTTCGACAAACCCTTCATCGCCGTCTGCAACTCGTACTGCGACATCGTGCCCGGCCACGTGCATCTGCAGGCGTTCGCACGCGTCGTGAAGGACGCGGTCCGCCAGGCGGGGGGAATTCCGTTCGAATTCAACACCATCGCCGTCGACGACGGCATCGCGATGGGGCATGACGGGATGCGCTACTCGCTCCCCTCGCGCGAGCTGATCGCCGACGCCGTCGAGACGATGATCGCCGCCCACTGCTTCGACGCGATGATCTGCATCCCGAACTGCGACAAGATCGTCCCCGGGATGCTGATGGGCGCGGCGCGCGCCAATCTCCCGACGGTGTTCATCTCGGGGGGTCCGATGCGCGCCGGCATGGACGCGGCGGGGAACACCGTCGATCTCATCACGGTGTTCGAGGGCGTCGGCAAGCAGGCCGCCGGCGAGATCACGGACGCGCGGCTGCTCGAGCTCGAAGAGGTCGCCTGTCCCACCTGCGGAAGCTGTAGCGGAATGTTTACCGCGAACTCGATGAACTGCCTCTGCGAGGCGCTTGGCATCGCGCTCCCGGGCAACGGAACCATTCTGGCGACGAACCCCCGGCGGGAGGAGCTCGCCCGCTGCGCTGCGCGCCAGGTGATGTCGCTCCTCGCCGACAACGTGCGCTTCTCCGACATCGTCACTGCGCACGCGATCGACAACGCGATGGCTCTCGACGTCGCGATGGGCGGCTCCACGAACACCGTGCTGCACGTGCTCGCCCTCGCCCACGAGACGGGGCTCGAGTATCCGGTGTCGCGCTTCAACGAGGTGGCCGAGCGCGTGCCGCAGCTGACGAAGATCAGTCCGGCGTGGGATGGCGACCGCCAGTGGCACATTGAGGATGTCGACGCAGCAGGGGGCGTACAGGCAATTCTCGCGGAGCTGGCGCTCAAGCCGGGCACACTGCGCCTCGATGCGCGCACGGTCACCGGCCGCACGCTCGGACAGAATCTCGAGGGGATGACGAATCGCAATCGCGACTGTATCCGTCCCGTGTCGAATCCGCATGCGGAGCGTGGCGCGCTGGCAGTGCTCTTCGGGTCGCTCGCACCGGAGGGTTCGGTGATCAAGGTCGGCGCGGTCGACGCGCACCAGATGGTGTTCCGCGGCCCCGCGCGCGTCTTCGAGTGCGAGGAAGACGCCGTGAGCGCGGTGTGCTGCGGCGATCTCGAGCCCGGCTGCGTGGTCGTCGTGCGCAACGAAGGTCCCCGCGGCGGGCCGGGGATGCGCGAGATGCTGCAGCTCACTTCGATGCTCAAGGGCATGCCGCTCGGCGCCGACATCGCCCTGATCACCGACGGCCGATTCTCCGGCGGCTCGCGCGGGCTGTGCATCGGGCACGTCGCGCCCGAGGCCGCGGAGGGCGGCGCAATCGGTCTCGTCGAAGACGGGGACATGATTGCGATCGATCTCGGCGCGCGCACGATGGATCTCGAGGTCGACAGCGAGGAGATGGCCGTGCGTCGTGCAGGTTGGGAGCCGCCGGTGCCGAAGTATCAGCGCGGGTGGCTGTCGCGCTACACCCGCATGGTGACGAACGCGAGTCACGGCGCGGTGCTCGCATGATGCGCATCGCCCGTCAGTCGCTCGCCTCCGAGGCGCATGTGAGCGCTCCTCCTGCGCGCGAGCCCGGCGCAGACGGCTCACGCACCGGCGCGCAGCTCATCTGCGAAGGGCTCATCCGCGAGGGCGTCGAGATCATGTTCGGCATCCCTGGCGGCGCGATCATGCCGTTCTACCACGCGATGTGGGAGTACCGCGACCGTCTGCGCCACGTGCTCTGCCGCCACGAGCAGGGCGCCGGGCACGCGGCGGAAGGCTATGCGCGCACCACCGGACGCGTCGGCGTCTGCATCGCGACGAGCGGGCCCGGCGCTACGAATCTCGTCACGCCGATCGCCGATGCCTGGATGGACTCGACGCCGATGATCGCGATCACCGGACAGGTCTCGAGTGCCGCACTGGGCACGGATGCATTTCAGGAGACGGACATCACCGGCATCACCGTGCCGATCACGAAGCACAACTATCTCGTTCAGAACGTCGAGGATATTCCCTATGTCATCAAGGAAGCGTTCTACCTCGCGCGAAGCGGCCGTCCCGGCCCCGTCCTCATCGACGTCACCAAGGATGCGCAACAGGCAAGGTCCATCCCGCGATGGGATCGACCCCTCCGCCTGCCACGCCACAAGAGTGTCGGCGAGCTCGATCGCCGAGCGGTCGAGCGCGCGACCGCGCTCCTCTGCGGAGCGAAGCGTCCGCTCATCATGGCGGGGAACGGCGTAATCCAGTCGGGAGGCGCGGCCGAGCTGCGCACGCTGGCCGAGCGCACGGGGATTCCCGTGATCACGACGCTCCACGGCAAGGGTGCGTTCCCGGAGTCGCACATGCTCAGCCTCGGCATGAGTGGGATGCACGGCTGGGTCCACGTCAACCGCGCGATCCAGGAGTGCGACGTGCTCTTCAACGTGGGTGGACGCTTCGACGATCGTGTCACCGGGAAGGTGTCGAGCTTCGCGCCGCGCGCGCAGATCATCCACGTCGACATCGATGCGAGCGAGATCGGGAAGGTCGTGCCGACGGCGATCGGCATTTGCGGCGACGCGCGATCGGCGCTCACGTCCATGCTCGAGAGCGCGCCGGCGGGGAATCACGACGAGTGGCTCGCTCGCATTCGAGCGAATCAGCGCGAACACGAGCCGCACCAGGCGTATCGCCGGCGCCCAGACACGCATGCGCTCATGCCGCACGATGTCTTCGCCTCGCTCAACCGCGCATTCCACAAGCGCACGGGCTATCGCGTCGTCACCGACGTCGGCCAGCACCAGATGTGGGCAGCACAGCTCATCGAGTGGGGACGTCCGCGCACGCACATCACGAGCGGCGGTGCGGGGACGATGGGCTTCGCGATCCCGGCGGCGCTCGGTGCCGCCCTCGCGTTCCCGACCGAAACGATCTGGGTGATCGTCGGCGACGGGGGCTTCCAGATGACGAACCAGGAGATCGCGACGATGGTGCAGGAGGACGTGCGCAACGTGAAGATCGCCGTGATCAACAACGGCTACCTCGGCATGGTGC
>JBDSHG010000006.1:0-32701 GCA_039918615.1 Gemmatimonadaceae bacterium
CTCCTTGAGAGCCCAGGCCCGCGCCGACTTGAGCGAGCTCCGTTTGAGGCGCGCCAAGTGGTCGCGGGCCGCGGCGGCGAGGACGGCTGGATTTGCAGAGCCTTCCCGAGAAAGATCAGCTATGCTCGTTCACCCACTCGATTCCCGGAAGAGCCCATTTTGTGAACTGATCCCCACTCTCGAGGAGGGACTCGAACCCCCGACCCGGTGATGAACAGTTTTTCACAGGGCAGCGGTCAAAGCTACGCCAACGGCGATAATGCGTGCAAAGGGGAGGCAGATAACCCCCCAGCGTGGCGGCCTCCAATGATCATTCGCAACGCCCTCGCGGCACTCGCGCTCTTGTCTCTCGCGCCGACTGCTCAAGCACAAAGTAGTCGATGGGTGTTCCTACGAAAGGACAACTCTCTCACGCTCCCGATGGACACGACCGAGATTGTGCGGTTGTGGCGACGCACTCTGACCGCCGCGGTAGGCTTTATTGGTCGAACTCTCATACACCGCTGTGCATCGCGCTAGTGTTGGGGTTGACCGACCCCCGTTATCCGCGCCTGCTGGGGGGCCCTGCTGCAAGTTTTCTCATCGCGTGGGGGAGCTCCGTACTCTGCTTGTGAACAGGCGCGATCTGTGTTCGGCGGGAGATCGAGCGGAACGATGGGCGCAGTCAGGCACAATGTTGGCAAAGGTGGTAGCGAATATTCCGACCCAAACGATTCTCACGCGAGCGGCCGGGCTTGTAATTATGCTACCAGACATATTTGCGACGTTCATCAAGAATCTGAGGCACGGCGTCGACATGTTGAAGAGCCGAGTCCGCAAGGCGCGCGACGAGCTCGCGCTCCCTCCGGCCGCGAACGACGATCCGCTACGCCACCCGGGATCTGGCGCTATGCCTCTCACCGTCGCGTCGCCCAACAGCTATTCTGGCATCGCTCTGCGCCGCAAAATGTCGACGGCCGCGAACCTGCTACGCGGAAACCCTCGAGAGTTTCTCCGAACACTTATCGGCCGATCCGAGAGCTATGTCGCATATGTCGCAGATCCCTGCACGGTTCCGGCTGCCGGCTCGGTGCAGGGGTGGGAGGTTCGTAAAATTGGGGAAGAAATACTCATTGGGCTTGCGAGTTCGCACCCGGAATTTCTAGCGCAGCGAATGCGTTTGAACGAAGGTCGTTTGAACGACGCCTTCGGACTTTACGTTGAGAACGTCCTTGCGGGCGTGGCATGGATGATTCCGAGCGAGCATGATGCGATGTACGCCGTGCGCAACGTCAAGCTGCGGGCCAACGAGGTCGAGCTGACTCATTGCGTCACACTGCCCGAGTTCCGCGGTCGAGGAGTGTACACGTTCATGATCCGATGGCTTTGCGCGCTTGCGTGTCAACGCCAGGTCCGTCGCGTGTTCATGATCACGAATCGCACGAATGTCGCTTCCCAGGGGGGTATTCAAAAGGCCGGATTGAAGCAAACGGGCGGCATCCACCGGCACGTCTTCGACTTCATCAATCCACGTGTCGCCGTCACCTTTCGCCGACATCGGTGGGGGCCGCTTGGATGGCGATGACGTGCGTTGAGCCCGTATCCCACTCCATTCTGAACGAGCATGGGTTGAGAGGCACTTGGAAAAACCGGTAAATATTTCGAGCCCATCGCTCGATTCAGAGCTGGACGCGGCAACAACAAGAGCAAATCTCGATCGCACCCTGGTCCGCGGCCTCGCCTGGACAGGTGCCGCGCGCGCCGTGACTCAGTTGCTGGCGTGGGTCTCCACGTTGGTCGTAGTTCACTTACTCTCACCGGCGGATTACGGCCTGGTGGGAATGGCGGCGCTCTACCTCGGCCTCGTTCGTCTGATCAGCGAGTTTGGACTCGGCTCCGCCGTGCTCGTCCTGCGGGACCTCACGGACCATCAAATCAGACAGTTGAATGCATTCTCGGTTCTGTTCGGCATGTCTGGCTTTGCACTGTCCGCTGCGGCGGCGGTTCCGCTCGGGGTATTCTTTCATGCGCCAAATCTGCCAGCCGTCGTATTGGTGTCGAGCACCAGTTCGATCATCTCGGCATTCAGATCGGTGCCGTCGGCGCTGCTGCAGCGCGATATGCGGTTCAAGGATTTGTCGACGATCGACGCCGCGCGCGCCATGGTTGGCACGGTGGCCGTATTGATCCTGGCCTCGCTCGGATTCGGATATTGGTCGCTCGTCCTCAACGAGGTGATGGCGACGCTTGCAGCAACAGCGCTTTCGATTTGGCACCGACGGGTGGGCTTCCGCTGGCCGCAGCTTGGCTCGCTACGGACAGCAATGGAATTCAGCCGACAGGTCATTATTTCGCGCGTTGCGTGGTACAGCTACTCCAATTCTGATTTTTTGGTCGCTGGACGCGTTCTTGGGCAAGCTGCACTTGGCGCGTACACGCTCGCGTGGACGCTCACCAATCTTCCGATCGAAAAGGTAACGACGCTCGTGATGAGCGTCACTCCAACGTTTTTTTCGAGAGCACAGAAGAGCAACGCGGAGATCCGGCGATATCTGTTGGCGCTCACCGAAGGGCTGGCGACGATCACATTTCCGGTGGCGCTCGGAATGGCGCTAACGGCAGACGATTTCGTGCGCGTCGTATTAGGGAGCGGGTGGATCGCGGCGATCGGGCCCCTGCGTTTGTTGGCGCTGTACACCTCTGTGCGCTCGATAACGCCGCTCGTATCGCAGGCGCTGACGATGACGGGTCGAGCGCGCCATGTGATGATGAACTCGATTTGGTCGGCAGCTGTGCTCCCACTCGGGTTTTGGATAGGCAGCCACTGGGGGGGGGCGACGGGCATCGCGGCGGCGTGGGTGCTGGTGTTCCCATTGCTGGCATTCCATCTCTACCGCCGTCTATTCCGTGACATCGAACTGTCACTCGGGGCCTATTTGCGTGCATTGCTTCCAGCAGTCGGGAGTTGCGCGGTAATGGCGGTGGGAGTACTGGCGGCTCGCTTCATGGCTGCGAACCGCGTACCACTTACCGTGAGGTTCGCTGCAGAGGTGGTGGCCGGAGCGTCGGGATACGCGTTGCTCCTAATGACGGTGTTCCGCCCGCGTATGCTCGCGTTCCGGGACACGTTGCGAGTCGCCCGAGGCTGAAGACGGGAAACGAGAAAGCCCATCCCTGTTGGGATGAGCTGAGTCGTTTTGTATTCACAAATCCCCGAGGAGGGACCCGACCCGGTGATTAACGGTTTACGTGCAGCGGCTGTATTGGCGATAACGTGCATCGGCTGGGTTCGTGAGTGTTCGCGTTGAATGAGTGATTGTTTCTTAGCGCAATACTGACGCAAAATCGAGCCGAAAGTACGAGCTGGGGCTCGACGTATGCGGAGGGCGGCTACCGTCCCGTACGTTGAGCGACCGAAGAGATGGCGGCACCGCTGAGATGACGACCAGCTTTTTTGCCGACAGGGCGAGTGATGCGCTGCTCGTCGGCCGATGCCACGACAAGCCCCGGCTGTTGCGCGGCGGAAGAATCTTCGGCATGGACGCGATGCACTTCGACTGGCAGCGACTCAATGTCGAGTACTCGAAGCAGTTCGGCGTCGAGACTCGCGTTCCGCCCAAATCATCATCCGAGGGATGATCCTCGCTCCGAATTGAACTGACGCTCACAAGAGGAGAGAGCATGACTGCGAAGAAGAGTAGTGCGGACGATACCGCTGCCTCGAAGAGCATCACGAAGCGGATCAAGGAGCTCGGCGATTGGCGCGGCGAGACGCTCGCGCAGCTTCGTCAGCTCATTCACGATGCGGATCCCGACATCCTGGAGGAGTGGACGTGGGCGAAGCCCAAGTCTCCGGGAATTCCCGTCTGGTCGCACGACGGTATCGTCTGCACAGGCGAATCGTACAAGCAGGTCGTAAAGCTCACCTTCGCTCGCGGCGCCTCGCTCGAGGATCCGAAGCAGCTGTTCAACTCGAGCCTCGAGGGGAGCACACGTCGCGCGATCGACATTCGCGAGGGCGAGAAGTTGAACGAGGCCGCGTTCAGGAAACTCATCCGCGGCGCGGTGACGGCGAATACGGCAGCGTTGGCAAAGCGGGCATCGAAGCGCGCGTCATCGAGCAGCCGCTCGCGGTGATCGACGAGCTTGCACGGTTCAGCCGCCGCACGCCTCCACGACCTCGCTATCGAGGCTCCGGAACTACAACGCCGGGCTTCACATCGACGTTGTGATACGCGACGATCTTCCACTCTCCGTTCTGTCTTGAGAGCACCTGCAGCAATCGCGTGCGCAGGCGACCACTCGCGTCCAAAATCATCCCCGGCGCTGGACGAGTGATGCCACGGATGGTGGTCAGCGTCTCGACGATCGCGACATCGGGACTTGGAAATTCGAGCGACACGATGTCCTGCTGCGCCGTGGTGTTCCTGAACACCGATTCGAAAATGACCTCGTGCTGCTTCAGGAAGCCGGCGTAGCCGATCCTGAAGTCGCCGCGGATGTTGGTAAACGTCCCGCGAGCGGCGAAGTGAATGGAGTATGCGGCGGCGTCACCCTTGTTCCAGGCGTCGCTCTCGCTCTGGACAATGTCGCGGATCGCGGTTTGGTCCTGCGTCGGCTGGAATAGCAACTGAGTCGCGAGGAGCGCTGACAGGCCAAGATACGGATGCATCGGAGGCTCCGACATAAGAAGATTCTTTCGAGCGCGAGCGGAACGCGCGAACATAGCCCGGCCGGCCGTCGGCTGCAATGCGTTCGCGTCGCGCGCGCGATAGAGCAATAATTGCACGTCGGATGCGGATCGTGAACCGGCAGTGCGTACGCAGCGATTCGCGCACGAAAAAGAGGGCCACCCCTATGGATGGCCCTCTTGGCCAAGCTCTCGTTGTGCAACTGCTCACTGACCCCAACTCCCGAGGAGGGACTCGAACCCCCGACCCGGTGATTAACAGTCACCTGCTCTACCACCTGAGCTACTCGGGATCAGCACAGCATTTTACCCGGTAAGCGCGGCACGGTCAAGCGAACCACGCTCGCCAACGCCCTCTGCAACGCGCCGCGATGCCGCGCTCTGGCGCGTGGTTCCCACGCTCGCAGGCGCCTCCATGTGCAACAGCGGGCGGAGCCAGCGCCCCGTGTGCGAAGCCGCCACCTCCGCCACCTCTTCCGGCCTCCCCATCGCCACGAGCTCACCGCCGCCGTCGCCCGCCTCCGGGCCGAGATCGATGATCCAGTCCGCGAGCTTGATGACGTCGAGATTGTGCTCGATGATCACGAGCGTGTGTCCCTGGTCGACCAGACGCTCGAACACGCGCGCGAGCTTACGGATGTCCTCGAGATGTAGTCCCGTCGTCGGCTCGTCGAGCACGTAGAGCTTGCGCGTCTTCGTCTTTCCCGCGTTCGCGAGCTCGCGCGCGATCTTGACGCGCTGCGCCTCGCCTCCCGACAGCGTCGGTGCCGGCTGGCCGAGCTTGAGGTAACCAAGCCCCACCTGCTGGAGCTGCCAGAGCGCCTGCCCAAGCTTCTCTTCGCGTGGGAAGAATCTGATCGCCTGATCGATGGTCAGCTCGAGCACATCGTACACGCTCTTGCCGCGCACCTTCACCTCGAGCACCTCGTTCTTGAAGCGCTTCCCGCCGCACACGTCGCACGGCACGTAGACATCGGCCATGAACACCATCTCGACCTGCAAAAAGCCCGCGCCCTCGCAGTTCTCGCAGCGGCCGCCCTTCACGTTGAAGGAGAAGTGGCCGGCGCCGAACCGCTTCTGCCGCGCGAGCGGCTGGTCCGCGAAGATGCGGCGGATCTCGTCGAAGGCCTTCACGTAAGTCACGGGATTCGAGCGCGGTGATTTCCCGATCGGGCTCTGATCGATGCACACGACATCGGCAAGCGGCTCCCATCCGATGATGCCATCGAAGCCGCCGACACGCTCGCCGAGATGCCGCTTCGCGGTGTGCTCGCCGGTGAGCCGCGTCTCGAGCGCACGGAGCAGCACATCGTGCACGAGCGTACTCTTCCCCGATCCCGACACTCCCGTCACCACCGTGAGTGCACCGAGCGGAATGCGGACATCGACGCCGCGGAGGTTGTGCTCGCGCGCGCCCGTGAGCGTGAGCCAGCGCGGCCCGAGCGGGCGACGCTTCTCCGGCAACGCGATCTCCTTCGCGCCGCTGAGATACGCGCCCGTGAGCGGGCTCTCGCTCGCGCGGGCCATCGGCCCCGCGAACACCACCTGCCCGCCCAGCTCACCGCTCCCCGGCCCGAGCTCCACCATATAGTCCGCTCGCCGAATCGCCTCGAGGTCGTGCTCGACGACGAGCACCGTATTCCCACCGTCGCGCAGGCGATGGAGCAGCGAGAGCAGACGGTCGACGTCGCGCGGGTGCAGCCCGATCGACGGCTCGTCGAGCACGTAGAGTGTGTCGACGAGCTTCGAGCCGAGCGAGTTCGCGAGCCCGATGCGCTGCGCCTCGCCGCCAGAGAGCGTGCGCGTCGCGCGATTCAAGGTGAGGTAGCCGAGCCCGACATCCAGCAGAAAGCGCGAGCGGCTGCGCGCCTCCTGCAGGATGTTCGCGGCGATCTGCTGCTCGTACTCGGAGATCGCGATCGTCTCGAGCCACGGCACCAGCCGCTCGATGGGCATGTCGCTCGCGTCCGCGATCGTGCGCCCCGCGATGCGCACCTGCAGCGCCTCGCTCTGCAGCTTCGCGCCATGACAGGTCGGGCAGTCCTGCGCGGTTTGATACTGCCGCAGGAAGATCCGGATGTACTGCTTGTAGCGCTTCGCTTCGAGCTCCTTCAGAAACGACATGATCCCGCGGAAGCCCCTCGTCTTCGCGTACATCAGTTGATAGCGATCGGCGATCGGGATGTCGCTCCACGCCACATCCATCGAAATCTTGTTCTTCTTCGCGAACTCGGCGAGCGCGCGCCGCTTGCCGTCGTAGCGCGGCTTCGTCCACGGGTCGATCGCGCCTGCGCGCAGCGAGCGGTCGGGGTAGGGGATGACGAGCGCCTCGTCGTACTCGAGGACCGCGCCGAAGCCGTTGCACGTCGCACACGCGCCGCGCGGATTGTTGAACGAGAAGAGCTGCGGCGTCGGCGTGGGTGCGCGCGTGCCGTCGTACGGGCACTCGAAGCGCTCGGTGTACATGAGCCGCGACACCGGCGTCGCGTCGTCGCCCTGCGTGCCGGAGCCCGCGAGGCTCGCGGCGATCGGCGTCGCAAGCAGCACGACGCAGTCGCCGTCGCCATCGCGGAAGGCGGTGCCCACCGCATCGGCGAGCCGCTGCCGGCTCTCGGGCGCGACCACGAGCCTGTCGACGACGACCAGCAGCTCCGACGCCTTCGTGACGTCGGTGCCCGCCGGGAGCTCGTCGAGATGCACGAGCGTCCCCTCGATCACCACGCGCAGGAATCCCTGCGCGCGCAGGTTCTCGACGACGACATCGTGCGTGACGAGATTGCTCAGCCGCAGCGGGAAGGCGACGGAGAAACGCATCCCCGCGGAAAGCGAGAGCACCTCCTTCGTCACCGACTCCACCGTGTCGCGCTTCATCTCTCGATCGCACACCGGACAGAAGGTGTGGCCGACGCGCGACCAGAGGAGCCGCATGAAGTCGTAGATCTCGGTGGCGGTGCCGACGGTCGACCGGGAGGTTTTCGTCGGATTCGACTGCTCGATCGCGACCGCGGGGGAGAGCCCGTCGATGAAGTCGACGTTCGGCTTCTCCATCCGCTCCAGGAACTGCCGCGCATACGCCGAGAGCGACTCCACGTACCGCCGCTGCCCCTCGGCATAGATCGTATCGAACGCCAGCGAGGATTTTCCGGAGCCGGACGGACCGGTGATCACCGTGTAGCTGCGCCGCGGAATCTCGAGATCGAACCCCTTGAGATTATGCTGCCGCGCGCCGCGCACCACGATGTGAGACTTCATGCGTAAATCTAACGGTTGCGGTGTCCGTTCGGGCTACGTGCGGCGGCGCAGACGGAAGACCAGTCGGCCGACGAGCAGGAGCACGATGGCGCCCAGCGTCGCGAGGGCGATCGAGCGAATGCTGAACCCCGTCGCGCTCACGGCGCCCCAGCCGAGGTGGGAACCGATCCAGCCGCCGAGCAGCGCGCCGACGATGCCCAGGGCGACGGTGATGAGGCAGCCGGCGGGGTCGCGCCCAGGCATGAGATACTTCGATAGCGTGCCGGCGATCAGGCCGAGGACGATCCAGTGGAGCCAGAGGGGCATGCTGGAACGTAATGCGGGAAGCAATCCCCGTGCTTGCCGCGCCATTGGGCCAGTCGTAGTTTCGTGTGATCTCGATCGGGCGCGTTTGGTCCGGTTCCGGACCGAGACTGCCCCGCGTTTCCCGCGTCTCTTGCCCCGCGTTTCTATCTCAATGCCTTACATACAGGTGGATGGTCAGCAATATCCGCTGATCGCGGGCGAGAATACGGTTGGGGGAGCGGAAGGGGCGCGGATCAGGTTGAGCGGGAATGGAAGCGATGGTGTGTTCGTGTCGCTGGACGTGGGCGCTGACGGTTCGACGGTCGCCAGGCGGATCGACGGAAACGTGAAGGTGAACGGTGTGGCGCTCGGCGCCGAGCCATCTCCCTTGCTCCATGGCGACAGGATCGAAGTCGCGGGCAGGGAGCTTTTTTTTGGCGATGACAGCCGCGGGGGAAACACGCAGTTGGTGCAGTCCGTACGGGTGCCGGAGAGTGCTGCTCCGGTGGCGGGCGGGAAGCCGACGGCATCGACTGGCGGGCGGATCATCTCCCTGATGGACGGGCGCGAGTATCCCGTTCCGGCGGACGGACTGGTGTTCGGCCGCGATCCGACGTGCGATGTCGTGGTGGGCTCGACGGAGGTTTCTCGCAAGCATGCCTCGCTCTCCCCGTCGCCCGAGGGCTACCTTCTTCGGGACATGAGCACGAACGGCGTTCTGGTGAATGGGGAGCAGGCTGCGACGCCGGCGCTGCTGGGGCGAGGCGACGTGCTGACGATCGGCGACGAGGAGTTCCGCTTCTACGCCGACAGCGCGCCTCCGCCGCGTGCGCCGCTGGCAACGCTCGAGGTCATCAGCTCGGGGCTGTTGAAGGGGACGATCATGGAAGTGCGCTCGCCGCTCGCGCACGTCGGACGCGGCGCGCACAATGACATCATCGTGTCCGACGAGAGCGTGTCGGACTCGCACGCGAAGCTGCAGCGGCGGGAAGATGGGTGGTACGTTGTGGACATGGGGTCGACGAACGGGACGTACGTGGGTGGGCGGCGGCTGGATGGGGAGGCACCGCTGATTGGCGCGCCGGACGTGCGCTTTGGCGGCGTCAAGTTCATCTTTCGGGTGCCGGATGGTGCGAAGGCGGGAAGTGCGAGTCCGACGCGCGCGATCGCGGCGTTCAAGGTGGATCCGAAGAAGGCGGCGATGAAGACGCCGGTGGTGTCGCAGCCGGGGCAGCGTGCGGCGCCGAAGCCGACGGCGGCTCCGGTGAGGAAGTCATCGCGCGCGGTACCGCTGTTGCTTTGGGTGGGAGTGCTGATACTGATTGTCGCGGGAGTCCTCATACTGATGACAGGTCACTAGTGCAGCTCGAGGTCGGACAGGCAACGCATACGGGAATGGTCCGCTCCGGGAACGAGGACAGCTATTTCGCTGACCCTCCGGGAGGGCTGTTCGTTGTGGCCGATGGCATGGGCGGGCACGCGGCCGGTGAAATCGCGAGCGACATGGCAGTCCGGATCGTATCGGACGAGCTGCGGGTCATACGCGACATCACGACGGACGATGTGAGCGTGAAGGTGAGCGATGCGCTCAAGCGCGCGAACCAGGAGATCTACGAGCGCACGCTGACGGAAGTCGACAAGCAGGGGATGGGCACGACCGCATCGATCCTCATGATCGGTCAGGACAAGTATCTGATCGGACAGGTCGGTGATTCGCGCATTTACCTGCTTCGCGACGGGAAGCTGGCGCAGGTGACGAAGGACCATTCGTATGTGCAGGAGCAGGTGGACGCGGGCTTCCTGACGCCGGAGCAGGCGCGCTACCATCCCTACAGCAACGTGATCACGCGGTGCGTGGGTGCGGGCTCGGATGTGGAGCCGGACACGTACACGGGCGACCTCAGGAAGGGCGACACGTTCCTGGTGGCGAGCGATGGGCTGACCGGGATGGTGGATGACCGTCGGCTGTTAACGCTGCTCGCCTCGCGCGCGACGGCGCAGCGGGTGGTGGAGGCGCTGATCTCGGAGGCGAATGGGCGCGGTGGGCTGGACAACATCACGGCGATCGTCGTGCGGATCGTGGCGCTGGATTCGGAGGGGGCGGGGGCGGGGGCGGGGGCGGGAGTGGCGGCGGGGGCGTGAGCGGTGAGCGATGAGACGGTCGGGACCATCGCGGAGCTGTACCTCGGGAATCTGCTGTACGCGCTGGAGCTGGCGGCGCTGTCGCTGGAGCAGCAGGAGAAGCTGGGCGACGCGGGATTTTACCGGGGAATCGCGAAGAAGCTGGCGGAGGCGCGGGGAAGGGATGCGGGGGGCCGCTCGTGACTGAACTGGCGACTACCGCCCGCGTGCGCGCGCGATGTGGGAAACATTCATCTCGACGTGAACCCCCGCCCGATTCAGCATCTCGATGAGGCCATCGATGCTGAACAGATGCAACTTGCGGCGCACGTGATTGCTCACGCGAGGCTGCGTGACGCCGAACGTGATAGCGGCCCTCTCCTGCGTCCAATGGCGATCGACGATGATCTTGCACGCGACACCCATCAGCTCGGACCGGATGCGAAGGTGTTCGGGCATTTCGGGTGAGGAGCCGTTGTCGCGGGAAACGTCGCGGCGAGACTTCACGATGTTGGCCTCAGGTTGTGCCTCCGGCGCGTTCTATTTGCGCGAGGGCTGTGCAAGTCGCCATATATAAGTAATTGTATATGACGCCCGCGAGAGGGTGTTCGCCGCGCCGGCGCCGAGCTACGTCGCCAACAACTCCATCACCCGCTCCCTCGGCACCCGCACCCCTTCCACCGCGAACACCCGCATCACCCGTGTCGACTCGTAGAGCTCCTGCGACAGGAGCGGAAGGTTGATCGCCGCCGGCCAACCGCTCGCCCCCAACCGCCGCACCTCGCCACCCCGCATGCGCACCGGCAGGTCGAGTCCCAGCATGCGCGGCTTCTCCGGATAGTCGAGCAGCACCGCACCCGGCTCGACGCCGAGCTCGCCCGCCAGCGCATCCTCCGCCGCGATGACGCGCGCGCGATCGTTCGCGATCCAGTCGCCCTGTCCGCCGGAGAGCTCCGTCGATGAGCACTCGAAGGCGCGCTTGTGCAGGCGCCGGTTGCGCAGCCCGTGCAGCAGCGACGACGGCGCGCGCTCGTCGAGACGATGCAACAAACCCTCGTCCGTAAAGCCCGCGAGCTCGGCCGCCTCGATCGCGCCGCTCCGCAGCGCGTCGTCGACGAGGCGTTTGTACATCGCGGTCGCGCTCCGCACCGCATGGTGCCAGTACACGTTCCGGTACATCTGATACTTCGCGAAGAGCAACGACTCCAGTGCCGCGAGCCCCTTCTCCACGATCCCGATCGCGGGCGCGCCGCTCTTCGGATCGTCGACGATCGTCAGCGAGTGGAGCAGCCGCTCGACGTCGATCTCGCCGTAGGGCACGCCGCACATGAGCGCGTCGCGCTTGAGATACTCGATCTTGTCGAGGTCGAGCGAGCCGGAGATCAGCCCCTGGAGCGGGCTTGCGCTTTCGCCCGTGATGATCGCGTGCGCGCGAATCGCCGCGGTCGCGCCGATCGTGCTCGCGAGCACCGCGCCGATCTCGCCGCCCGTGATCAGCGTACGCGCGACGACCTCGTGATGGAGCGCCCCGATTTCCTCGAGTGCGTGCGAGAACGGATAATGCCCGACGTCGTGCAGCAGCGCGGCCGCGCGCACGACCGCGCACTCATCCTCCGCGAGCCGCGCGAGCTCGCCGCGCTCGCGGAGAAGCGCGAGCGTGCGCCCCGTGAGATGGTAGGTGCCGAGCGCGTGCTCGAAGCGGGAATGCGTCGCGCCGGGATAGACTAGGAACGCCAATCCGAGCTGCCTCACGTAGCGCAGCCTCTGGAACACCTCCGTATCGACGAGACGCATCGCGTCCGCGTCGACCGGGATGTTGTTCCAGAGTGGATCGCGAACGATGGTCACGCGGCGGTTCGTCTCATGCGCGGGGGCCGGCGCTCCGTACCGAGGCGTCGACGACGTCCGCGAACTGCTCGAAGTTCTTCGCGAACATCTCGGCGAGGGTGCGCGCCTGCGTGTCGTACGCCACCGGATCAGCCCATGTCGAGCGTGACGAGAGCAGCGAGGCGGGCACATCGCGAATCGACTTCGGCACCGCGAGCCCGAACACCGGATCGGTGATCGTCGGCGCGCCGGTGAGCTCGCCCGCGAGCGCCGCGCGGATCATCGCCCGCGTGTGACCGAGCTTCATGCGCGATCCGACGCCGTACGCGCCGCCGGTCCACCCCGTGTTCACCAGCCACACGTGCGCATCGTGCTGCTCGAGGAGCGTGCCCAGCATCTGTGCGTAGCGCGACGGATGCCACACGAGGAACACTGCGCCGAAGCATGCGCTGAACGTCGCCTGCGGTTCCTTCACGCCGCGCTCCGTGCCCGCGACCTTCGCCGTATAGCCAGAGAGGAAGTAATACATCGCCTGGTCGCGCGAGAGCGCCGCGATCGGCGGCAGCACGCCGAACGCGTCGGCCGTCAGGAAGATGACGTTCTTCGGATGACCCGCGCGCGCGCCCGCGACGTGCCGCTTGATGTAATGCATCGGGTAGCTGACGCGCGTGTTTTCCGTGATCGACTGGTCCGCGAAGTCCACCTGTCGCGTGTGCGGGTCGAGCACGACGTTCTCGAGCACGGTGCCGAACATCTGCGTCGTGCGATGGATCTCCGGCTCGCCTTCGGCGGAGAGGTTGATCGCCTTCGCGTAACAGCCGCCTT
The DNA here is from genome assembly GCA_039918615.1 of Gemmatimonadaceae bacterium. GTDB lineage: Bacteria > Gemmatimonadota > Gemmatimonadetes > Gemmatimonadales > Gemmatimonadaceae > FEN-1250. The sequence goes on from JBDSHG010000006.1 coordinate 12,980, forward strand.
CGAAGTTGAAAACGCCGTCGTCGCTCCATCCGTGCTCGTCATCACCCACGAGAAAGCGATGCGGATCTGCGGAGAGCGTCGTCTTCCCCGTGCCCGAGAGGCCGAAAAAGAGCGCGGTGTCACCCTCCTCGCCCACATTCGCGGAGCAGTGCATCGACAGCACGTTCTGCTTCGGCATCAGGTAGTTCATGACCGTGAAGATCGATTTCTTCAGCTCGCCGGCGTAGCGCGTGCCCCCGAGCAGGATCGTGCGCTTCGCGAAGCTGAGCACGATGAAGGTCGAGGAGCGTGTGCCGTGGCGCTTCGGGTCGGCCTGCATCTCCGGAGCGTGCAACACCGTGAAGTTCGCGAGGAAGCCCGGGAGGTTGGCCGCCGTCGGGCGCAGGAACATGTTGCGCACGAATTGCATGTGCCACGCGTTCGGGCTCACGAAGCGCACCGAAAGTCTGTGCGCCGGGTCCGCGCCCGCCCAAAGGTCCTGCACGAACAGATCGCTACTCTTGTTCAGGTACGCCTGCACATCCGCCAACAGTGCATCGAAGTGCTCGGGCGAGATGGGTTGATTGACCTTCCCCCACCACACGTCCTGCGCGACGTCGGGATCGTTCACGACGAACTTGTCGTTCGGCGAACGCCCGGTGTGCGGCGACGTCACGGCGACGAAGGGTCCCATGTCGGCGAGGAGCCCCTCGTCGCGCCGCACCGCCTGCTGAATGAGCTCGGGGGCGACGAGATTCCAGTGTACGCAGCCGCCGGGCCGAAGCCCCTGCGCGGCAAGGCTGCGATTGTCCGTGCGACCGCTGGTCGACGGGGGAGGCGCGGCTTCAGCTGTCATAGTGTCGGCGATCCGATGAAGTCAGTGTGTTCGTCATGTGCGTAGAATCAACGCGCGGCCGCTTCGTGCTGCTGTGCGTCGATGACGGCCACGGCCGCCATGTTCACGATGTCCTGCACCTCTGCGCCTTCCTCGAGCACGTGCACCGGCAGACGCATGCCGACGAGAATCGGTCCGATCGCGGTCGCGCCCCCCAGATGGTTCAGCAGCTTGTACGCGATGTTCCCCGCGCTCAGGTTGGGAAAGATGAGCACGTTCGCGCGTTCCGTCAGGGTGCTGAACGGGTACATCGTCTTGAGCTTGCGTTCGTCAACGGCCGTATCGGCCTGCATCTCACCATCGACCATCAGCGTCGGGTTCCGCGCGCGAAGGAGCTGCACCGCATCGGCGACCTTCTTCGTCTCCGCGTGCTGCACCGAGCCGAAGTTCGAGAACGACAGCAGCGCGACGTGCGGCTCGATCCCGAAGGTCCGTACCAGCCGCGTCGCGCCCTCGGCGATCTGCGCCAGCTGCTCCGCCGTCGGATCGATGTTGACCGTCGTGTCGCCGCAAAAGACCACGTGGCGCTCGAAGACGAGCATGTACAGCCCGCTCGCGATCCCGACGTCCGGCTGCACGCCGATCACCTGCAGCGCCGGCCGAATGGTCTCGGGGTAGTGCATGTTGACCCCCGATACCAACGCGTCGGCATGACCCAGCGCGACCATGACGCTGCCGAAATAATTGCCGTTCGACACCCGCTGATGCGCCTCGGCGAGGCTCATCCCCTTCCGCTGCCTGCGGACGAAGAGGAACTCCGCATATGCATCACGATGCGCGGACGTGTACGGATCCTCGACCTCGATGTCCTCCATCGAGATGCGGCTCCCCGAGGCGACGCGCTCGATCGTGATGCGGTTGCCGAGGAGGATGGGGTGAGCGATCCCCTCGTCGAGGAGAATGCGCGCGGCCTCGATGATCTTCGGCTCCTCGCCCTCCGGAAAGACGACGCGCTTCGGGCTCTGCATCGCGCGGCTCATGATCCCGCGCATGATCCCGCGCGCGCGGCCGAGACGCGTCTCGAGCGAAACGCGATATTCGTCGAGGTCGATGAAGTGCGTGGCGACTCCGCTGGCGACCGCTGCCCACGCGACGGCCGGCGCAACCCAGAGCAGCACGCGCGGATCGAACGCGTAGGGGATGATGTACTCCTTCCCGAACGTCACGGACGAGAGTCCATAGAGGCGAGCGACGCTGTCCGGTACCCCTTGCTTCGCGAGGGAAGCGAGCGCGCGCGTCGCCGCCATCTTCATCTCCTCGTTGATCTGCGTCGCGCGCACGTCGAGCGCGCCGCGGAAGATGAAGGGGAAGCCGAGGACGTTGTTGACCTGGTTCGGATAGTCGGAGCGGCCGGTCGCGATGATCGCGTCCGAGCGCACCGCGCGGACTTCATCCGGCGTGATCTCCGGATTCGGATTCGCGAGGGCGAAGATGATCGGACGGTCGGCCATCTTCGCGACCATCGCACCGGTGATCGCGCCACCCGCCGACAGCCCGACGAAGACATCCGCGCCCACGAGCGCCTCGGTGACCGTGCGCATCGGCGTCTCGCGCGCGAAGCGAGCCTTGTACGGATCCATCGCCTCGGGGCGGCCCGCGTAGACGACGCCGTGCAGGTCGCACATCGTGATGTTCTCGCGCGGCACCCCGAGCCGCACGTAGTGCTCGGCCGTCGAGAGCGCGGCGGCGCCGGCGCCGGAGAACACGACGCGCACGTCGGCGATGTTCTTGGTCACGAGCTCGAGCGCGTTGAGCAGTGCGGCACCGGAGATGATCGCGGTGCCGTGCTGGTCGTCGTGAAAGACGGGAATCCTGAGCGCCTCACGCAGCGTCTGCTCGATGTAGAAGCAGTCCGGCGCGCGGATGTCCTCGAGATTGATGCCGCCCACCGTCGGCTCGAGCAGCTTGCAGAAGGTGATCAGGTCATCGGGCACTTCCGAACCGACCTCGATATCGAAGACATCGAGGTCGGCGAACTGTTTGAAGAGATTGGCCTTTCCTTCCATCACCGGCTTCGAGGCCAGGGCACCGATGTTCCCGAGGCCGAGCACCGCGGTGCCGTTGGTGACGACGGCGACGAGGTTTCCCTTTGCGGTGTACTTGTAGGCGTCCTCGGGGGTACGCTGAATCTCGAGACACGGCTCGGCGACGCCCGGCGAATAGGCGAGCGAGAGATCGCGCTGGTTGTCGAGCGGCTTGGTGGGTACGACGGCGATCTTGCCGGGCCGTCCACGTGCGTGATAGTCGAGCGCGTCCTGCCGATCGTAACTCATGCAGGGAAGGTAATGACGGGGCTACTGCGGCGTCAGCGTTCGGCGTAGGTTATGCGCATGACGCCGCCCTCGACCCCTGCCGCGCGCACCGCGATGGTGCGAAACGCGATCATCGCGGTTGCGCTCATCGCGCTCTCGATGCTGGCGGACGGCTGGGTGGCCGACACCGCGCGCTTCGGCCGCGTGTACGAGAACGATTGGGGACGGATGCTGCGCAACTTCGGCTACCTCCCTTTCTGGCTGCTCGCGGCGCTCGCGCTCGCGCTGAACGATCGGAAGGGGAGTGAGTGGTGGCGGCGCGGCGCGCTACTCGCGGCTGCGCCGGCCGCAGCGGGGATCATCTCCGAGCTGCTCAAGATCGTCGTGCGCCGGATGCGCCCACCGGACATCGGGCATGCGTACGCGTTTCGTGCGTGGAGCGATCACACCTTCAGCTCACGCGGCTTCGGATTCCCGAGCGGACACGCGGTGGTCGCCTTCGGTGCCGCGGCGATTCTCGCGCGCATGTTTCCGCGCGCGCGATGGGTGTTCTACGCCGCGGCAGCAGGATGCGCGGTGAGCCGGCTGCTCGCGCACGCGCACTATCTGAGTGATGTGGTCGCGGCGGCGTTCATTGGGATAGCTGTGGCGGCGATCCTGTGGCGCTACATGGCGCCGCGCGAGATCCCCGCGATTTAGACCTTCGCGCCCCCGGCCGGCGCGAGGTCGATCACGAAGGTCGACCCCACGCCGACCTCGCTGTGCATCGTGAGCGTGAAGCCCATTTGCTCGCAGAGCGAGCGCGAGATCGCGAGCCCGAGTCCGGTGCCGCCGTATCTGCGCGCCGTTCCAGTCTCTGCCTGCTCGAACGAGTTGAAGATCGCTGCCGCGCGATCCGGCGACACGCCGATCCCGGTGTCGCGAATCTCGATGCGAACGGGCTCGCGCTCATGCGCACGCCCAGGCGCGTCTGCCCTTCGCACTGCGCGACGAGATCGTGGATCATCTCGTCGAGCCGCACCGTCGAGAGCTCCATCTCCATGCGCCCCGCCGCGACCTTGGCGACGTATTTCCCCTCGAGAAAATCCTTGAAGCGCGCGTAGGCGACGATTTGGTCGTCCGGATGCGAGATCTCGTGCCAGTGTGCGAGCGAGTTGTCGAAGGGGCCATCGCCGTAGCCGAGCATCGTGCTCCACCCTGCGCTCCGGTAGACCTCGTGTGTGATGCAGTCGTAGTCCCACACGAAGTCGCGCGCGCCGTCGAGCGCGGACTGCATCCGTCGCTCGCTGTTCTGCGCCTGCTTCTGCGCGCGCTGATTGGCGATCGCCTCGAACTCCAGCGCGCCGACCGTTTCCTGCAACTCGCGCGTGCGGCGGACGACGACCTGCTCGAGCTCATCACGTTCGGCGGCGAGGAGCGCCCGCTCGAGCTTCTGATCGTGGATGTCGGTAGAAGTGCCGAACCAGCGATGCAGCTTTCCGGAGGTGTCACGAAGGGGGATCGAGCGCGAAAGGAACCAGCGGTAGCTGCCGTCGGTCCTCCTCAGATGACACTCGCGCTCGAACGGCGTCTCCGTTGCGAGCGCCTTCACCCATTTGTCGACCCACCCGGTGCGCTCGTCCGGATGTACGATCGAACGTTCCGCGATGAAGGGAAGGTCCGCTTCCGACAATCCAAAGTAGTCGTACCAGCGTCTGTTGCAATATTCGAGGGTGCCGGGCGCGTTGGTCATCCAGACGAGCTGCGGAATCGCTTCCGCGATCGTCTTGTCGTAGTCGATAGTGTGGACCACCGGTTTCGGCGATGCCTTCTAGCTCTCTGCCGACACCGGCGTGAGCGAGCCCGCGATGCAGGTGCCTTCGGCGACGGCCCACCAGCGGAGGGCCATGTCGAAGTAGAACTCGCTGTCGTCTTTTCGAAGTCCGATCCAGCGGCGAGGCTCGCTGACCAGTGATCTCGCACTGTGGGCGCCGCCGGGCCGCATCGCCTGCTCATGCCCCGGACGAAAGCGGGGCGGCACCAGCATGATGTAGGACTGGCCGAGCATCTCGTCGGCAGTGTAGCCGAACATCGTGGTCGCGCCTTCGTTCCAGACGGTGACTCGCCCCTTCCGGTCGCAGCCGATGAGCGCAGCGACGGTTACGGACGGGGCGTACTCAGCTGCAGCTGTCGGAGCGGTTGCGAGTGCCATCCACTCTAGCGTCGGAGGAGCACGGAAATACTTGAGTGGTCGGCGCCGCTCAGCCGGCTGCGAATCCCCTCAGCAGATGCAACATACAACTGTCGGTCAGCATGTCGTTGTCGAGCTTCGGGGTTTCGAGCACCTTCGCCACCGCCGCCAGGCGCGGATCGGTCATGATTCGGCGAAAGGGCTCCTCGCCGAGCGATCCGAAGCCGATGAGGGCGTGACGATCACGATGCGACGCGAATGGCGTCTTCGAGTCGTTGAGATGCATCACGCGCAGGCGGTCCCACCCGAGCGTCTGCTCGAAGCGCGCCCACACGTCGTCATACGCGCTCACGAGATCGTAGCCGGCAGAATAGATGTGGCAGCTGTCGACGCAGACGCCGATCCGCGAGCGATAGGGCTCGGGGACGCGTGCGATGATGTCCGCGAGCTCCTCGAAGGTCGCGCCGAGCGCAGTTCCCGAGCCCGCGGTCGTCTCCAGGCAGAGCACCGTGTCGCCAGGCGCGCGCGCAAGGGACTCCGCGATCGAGTCCGCATTGCGCGCGATCCCGCTCTCGCGATCATCCATGAAGTTGCCGGGGTGCGACACGAGATACGTCAGCCCCAGCGATGCGCATCGCTTCAGTTCGCAGACGAACGACTCGATGGACTTTCGGCGCAGCATGTCGTCGGGACTCGCGAGGTTGATCAGATAGGAGTCGTGCGCGATCGTGACCTCGACTCCCGTGCGTGCGAGCGCCGCGCGGAACGCATCGCGCTCGACATCGTCGCACTCGCGCTCGGCCCAGCGATTTCCCTGCTTGGTGAAGATCTGCATCGCGGTCGCGTTGATCGCGCCCGCGCGGGGCGGCGCGGCGGGAAGCCCGCCCGCGGCGGAGACGTGTGCACCGAGGAGACGACTCATCAGGGATTGGCCCGCAGGAAGTCCATCGGGTCGACCGCGTGCCCCTGCGGCCGGAGCTCGAAGTGGAGATGCGCCGGCAGATCGGGATCCGCAGTGCCGACGTAGCCGATCACCTGCCCCTTCGTGACGACGGCGTCCTTTTGCGTCGTGATCTTGCTGAGCGAGCCGTAGACGGAATAGTCGCCGCCGGGGTGCTGGACGATCACGGTGAGTCCGTACGTTCCGAACTGGTCGGCGACGAGCACCTTCCCCGCAGCGACCGCGTGCACCGCAGTCCCCGATGCGGCCTTGATGCCGATGCCGTTCCAGCGAACCGTCGTATTGTTGGGATTCACGACGCGGCCGAAGCTGTAGAGAATCGGGCCCTGCACCGGCCAGTCCATCGATCCGGTGCCCTTGCTGATCGTGCTCGCCGCGCGCGGCGCGCTCGGCGACGAGCGCTCGGCGCGCAGGCGTTGTGATTCCAGCGAAGAGATGACGTTGCTCAGCCTCGACTCGTCGCGGGCGATCGCCTGCAGGCGCGCGTCCGTGTCCTGCGCGCGGCGCTTCGCGGTGGCGAGACTGCGCGACTGCTCGAGACGCAGCGTCTTGAGGCGGTCCTCCTCCTCGGCCTTCTCGTCGAGGTTGAGCTTGATGTTTTCCTGGAAGCGCACGAGATTCGCGCGCTGATGGTTGATCTGATTGCGCAGATCCTCGACGCGATGTACGAGTGTCTGGTCGCGCACGGCGAGGAGGTGCAGATACTTGTAGCGCGCAAGCAGCTCGCCGAAGCTGCGCGCGGAGAGCAGGACCTCGAAGGAGAAGAGCGGACCGCGCTTGTCGATGTCGACGAGGCGGCGGCGCAGCGTCGCCTGCTTCACCGTGATCTCGTCCTGCGCGCGCACGAGGTCGGATGTGGTGGTGCCGACCTCGCTCGAGATCGCATCGAGCTGTGCGTCGAGCGAGTGCATGACGCGCGCAGTGACGTCGGCCTCGCGGTCGAGCGTCTCGACCTCCTCGGACAGATCGTGCACGGTATTCTGAAGACTCGTGCGGCGACGCTGGAGCTCCTCGCGTTCGTTCTTGAGCGCCTCCAGTCGCCCCTTCTCCTCCTTCAGCCGCTGCTCGGCGCCCTTTTGATCCGCATTCTGCTGTGCCCGCACGATCGGAGCAACGGAGCACAGCAGCGCGAGAATGAGGGCGACGCGCGCACTCAGACGCGGCGTAGATGCCTCCCGACGGACAGTGTGCTGCCGAGCAGTCCGATGATCCCGCCGCCGAGCACGCCGAGGAAGGCGATGCCGGGGTCGAAGAAGAAGGTCTGGATGAGGTTGTGGCTGATGAGCGCGTTCGCTCCCCAGGTGAGCAGCAGCGCGAGCAGTCCGCCGATGAGCCCCTTGAGGAAACCGTCGATCAGGAAGGGCAGACGCACGAAGCCGTCCGTGGCGCCGACGAGGCGCATGATCGAGATCTCGCGCGAGCGGGCGAGCACCGTCATGCGGATCGTCGTGCCGATGATGATCACGGCGACGGCGGCGAAGAGGAGGCCCAGCGCGATCCCCGCGGCGCCGGCGATGTTCCGGATGTCGTAGAGCTTCTTCACCCAATCCTCGCCGTAGCGCACGTCGTCGACGAATGGATACGTCTGGATGCGCTGCGTTACGTCCTTCACGGTCGTGGGATCGCGGTGTCCTTCCTTGAGGCGGATCTCCAGCGACGCCGGAAGGAAGCTGGCGTCGAAGACATCCTGGAACTCGGGGAGCTCCGCGCGTGCGCGCGCGAGCGCCTGTTCGGGCGACACCTGGTCGACGTGCGCAACTTCGGGGAATGCCGAGATGTCGCCCATCGCCGCGCTGATCGATTCGGGAAGCGTGCCGTCGGCGAGGAAGGCGACGATCTCGACGTGCTCCTCGACGCCGCGCAGCGCGCGGTCGACGTTGAGCACCAGCAGCCCGAAGAGTCCGAAGGCGAACAGGCTGAAGGCGATCGTGACGACGCTCAGGGAGCTGAGGAGCGGCGAGCGACGCACGCCGAGCACGACCTCGCGAAAGGTGAGTCGCATCAGGTTGGCGTAGACGAGGTGACGGTAGCCGCGCCGCCGGTGCCTTCCGCGGAATCGAAGACGAGCTGCCCGCGGTTCACCTCGATCACGCGATACGGCTCGCGCTTCACGAGCTCGAGATTGTGCGTCGCCATCAGCACCGCAGTCCCGGCGGCGTTGATGTCGCGGAGGAGCTGGAAGACGCCGCGCGTGGCGCGATCATCGAGATTGCCGGTGGGCTCATCGGCCACGAGGAGTACCGGGTCGTTCACGAGCGCGCGTGCGATCGCCACCCGCTGCTGCTCGCCGCCCGACAGCTCTTTCGGGTAGCTCGTTCCCTTGCTGGCGAGCCCGACCTGCGTGAGGAGGCGGCTCACGCGCGCGGAGATCCCCTCGCGCGGCGCGCCGGTGACCTCGAGCGCGAAGGCGACGTTCTCCTCAGCGGTGCGATCCTCGAGGAGGCGAAAGTCCTGGAAGACGACGCCGATGCGCCGGCGCAGCCGCGGAATTTCCGCGCGCGGCAACCCACTCGTGAGACTTCCGCTCACGCGCACCTCGCCGGCCGTCGGCGTCTCCTCGACGATCACGAGCCGCAGGATCGTCGACTTGCCGGCGCCGCTGGGCCCCGTGAGAAACGCGAACTCACCCTTGTTGACGCGGAAGGTCACGTCGTTGAGGGCGAGTCCGGTGCGCGGGTATTCCTTGACGACGTGCGAAAATCGGATCATCGGCGAATCGCGCTCGATCGGGGTTCGCGAAAGATGGCGTGCGGTGCGGCTACGGGAAGATACACGATCGCTCGCACGTCGTACCGCGGAGTCAGGCGCGAAGTGCCTGGTCGAGATCGGCGATGATGTCGTCGGGATCTTCGATGCCGACGCTGATGCGGAGGAAGCCATCCGGAATCCCGATCGCGGCGCGCTCCTCGGCGGAAAGATGCTCGTGCGACGAGAAGCGCGGCTCGGAGACGAGCGTCTCGAGCCCGCCGAGGCTTGGCGCGTGCGTGATGAGCTTGAGCCGGCGACAGACCTCGGTCATCGCGTCGCCGCCATCGCGGTGGACGATCGCGAGCATGGCGCCCATGCCGTCGAGCGTCGCGAGCGCGATGGCGTGGTCGGGATGATCGGGGAGCCCGGGGTAGAGCACCGCACGCAGCTCGGGGCACGTGGCGCACCAGAGTGCGAGACGCATCGCGTTGTCCGTCGCGCGCTGCACGCGGATGTCGAGCGTCTTGAGCCCGCGCTCGAGCAGCCAGCAGGCGAATGGATCGGGCGCCTGTCCCCACACGATCATCTTCTGGCGCACCTCCTCGATGAACGCGGCGGTGCCGAGCACTGCACCCGCGATCACATCGTGGTGACCGTTCAGAAATTTCGTGGCGGAGTGGATGACGACATCGGCGCCGTGCTCCAGCGGCCGAAAGCCGACCGGCGTCGCGAACGTCGAGTCGACGACGAGCGCGAGGCCGACCTCCTTCGCGAGCGCCCGGATCGGCTTGAGATCGAGCACGCGGCACGTTGGGTTCACCGGCGACTCGACGAAGATCGCACGCGTGTTCTTGCGAAGACGCTTGCGCCATCCGCGCGTCTCCATCGGATCGACGAGCGTACACTGAATCCCCATTCCGGGGAGCTCCTTCGTCACCAGCTCCTGCGTGCCGCCGTAGATCCAGCTGCTGCAGAGGAGGTGATCGCCGGCACGCAGGAGCGCGAGCAGCGCGCACGCGGTGGCGCCCTGGCCGCTGGCGAGAACCAACCCCGCCTCGGCGCCCTCGAGCTGTGCGAGACGGTTCTGCACGAGCTCCGCATTCGGGTTGTTTCCGTAGCGCGGATACCGCATCCCGGCGGCCGTGCCTTCCTGCTGCACGAAGTTCACGCCCTGATAGAGCGGAAAGCTCACGGGATCGCCGGTGGCGTGCGCATCGCGTCCGCCGTGGACGGCGAGCGTCGCGAGCGATGGGGACTTGCTGCTCTGACTCACTGGCTGCTCCGAGAGGCTAAACGAGGCCTGGATTGCGCGGTGTGCCGTACGCTGCTTTCACGAGCGTGATGATCTCCGAGGGCGATGCGCCCGCAACGTCACGCAGCACGACATCGCCGCGCGGGAGCGTGTCGTCGATGCGCACCGTCGCGAGCTCCTGGCGCCGGGGGCCGTGCACCCACACGAGCTCGCCGTCGCTGATCAGTCGCATGCGCGCATCGTCCGCGCGCATCCGCACCTCCGTTCCGCGCTCGGCGTCGCCGGCGCGCGTCGCGATCAGCCGCGCGACGCGGAGCGGCGCGTTGTGGCGATCACTCACGTCACCGCGCCCACGACGACGTAGCCGCCATCGAGCTCCATCGCGAGGCGCCGGCGACAGAGCGCGCCGATCACGCGCTCCACCTGCTCGGGCTCGATGCCGGCTTCGCGCGCGAGATCCACGGCGAGCGAGCGCCCAAGCCGCGACATCGCTTCCCATGCGCGGCGCTCCGGATCATCGACGGTGCCGACGAGCACCACGGTGCCATCCTCCGCCTGCGCGACGATCGCGAGCCGATGGCGCTCCAGCACCGTCTCGATCGCGTCGAGATGCGAATCGCTCACGCCGCGAAAGAGGAAGTACGCATCGCGCGGCGCCGAGGCCTCCGCGTAGCGCATGAGGAGCTTCGCGACGATCTCGTCGGCGCACGAGTAGTCGAGCAACCCCACGTGCGAGAAGTCGATTACCGTGAGCGAGCGGTCGCCGAGCTCCGAGAGCTGCTTCTCGATTCCGTCGCGCACTGCCGCACCCGTCGGGCGCGTCACGAGATCGGAATAGAGGTCGCACACGGTGCGGCGAAGCACGGTGCTGAGGTCGATGTGATTGATCACCGGTCGGTAATCCGCTCCGGTATGGTTATCTGCATCTGTGCACCTGGAAATGGCGGCAGCTTTTCCTCGAGCGGGACATCCTCATCCCAGCTCGGTACGATTGCGATTCGTGCGGTGCCGGAGCGGACGGACAGCTTGCCGTCCCATCGGCCGATATAGCGACGGACGCCGGCGAGCCCCTGCCCGCGTCCCGGATCACGGAAGCGGCTCACGCCACGAATGACGGCTTCCTCGAGCGCCATCCCGTCGTCCCATCGGTCGCTCATGCGCCGGCCCTGCGCGCTCTCGAGCGACTGACGAAAGCCGACGCCGGCATCGCACACGGCGATGACGACGACGCGGCGGCCAAGGCGCTTCTGCCAGCGATACGTCTGCACGGCGACCCACCCGCCGCGCCCCGCGTGCTCGACGATGTTCTGACACGCCTCGGAGAGCGTCATCGCGAAGCCCATCGTGGCCTTTGCGTCGATGTTGAGCTCCTTCACGAGAATCGATGCCGACTTCTGCTGAATGCGTCCGACGACCTCGTGCACATCCTCGCTCTTGGCGACGGAGGTGATCTCGAGCAGAACGTCGGACTCCCCGCTGGCGCGCGCGCGATGCGTCGTGCCGTGCATCTCGAAGAGATCCTCGGCGTGCTTGAAGAATCCGGTCCGCGCCCAGTACGATCCCGTCTCTTCGGACTCGGGGGACACGAGCCCCGGCTTTTCCGCGCGCGTCTGCGCGACGGTGAGCAGCGCCGTGAGCCCGTATGGCGACGCCCAGCGCGTGTGCCGCCCGTCGAGCAGCACCTTTTCGTCGATGGGGACCGGCGCGAGCTGCTCGAGCACCGTCTCAAAGGTCTTTTCGTCGAGCGAAGGCGGAAGATTGATGATCGTCGTCATTGAGTAATCAGCTCCCCGCGCAGATGACGCGTGAGTCCCGACGCTCCGCGAAACATCACGTTGCGCGCCGCCGCTCCGTGCGCGGCGCGCATGGCCGCGGCGATGTCGTCGCCGGCGAGCAGGCGCGAGAAGTACGTCGCGCCCCACACATCGCCGCAGCCGGTCGGATCGCCGGAATCGAACATCCTGGGGACGGGAACCAGTGCGGTGCGCAGCGGACCGAAATCCGCGGATGCGCCCGGCTTCTTCAAATCGGCGATCCGGTCGAAGCCGGGTGTCGCGAAGTAGACTGCCCCGCGTGACCCGAGAGTGACGGTGAGGCACTGCACGCCCGCCATCATCGCCGTCGCCGCGAGCTCCATCGGATCGCGCGCGACGGTGGTGACCTCGTCCTCATTCATCTGCAGCAGATCGAAGCAGCGGCACCATTGATCGATGTTGGGGAGCGGCTGCAGCACGCGCCAGCCGTCCGCCTGCACCGCATGCACCTTCATGTGCAGGTCGCAGTAGATGGGGCCGGCAAAGTTCTGACGGATGAGCTGGCACGTTTCGAGGTCGAGCTCCCATCCGCTCATGAAGTTGATGTACAGCGCATCGAGATCGCGAAGCAGCGGCTTGAGCCCGAGCCAGCTCCACCCCGGCAGCCCGCCCGTCAGCTTCTCGGCGCGACGCTCGCTCGTCTCGTAACGTAGCTCGACGCGATTGTTCGGATACGGCACGCCGATGAGCGCGGCGTCGGGCGCGACATGCGAGAGTGTCGCGATGAACTCGCGCGCGCGCGGCGCGAGATCGTCGCCGACCTTCACCAGCGGCACGATCTCCCAGTCATCGGCGAGACTCGCGTCGAGCGCGCTGAGCGCGTACGCGCAGCCGCCCCACTCTGTGACCGGCTCCGAGCGCGGATCGCGCCCGTAAATCGTGTCCCACACGAAGGTGCTGATGACACCGAGTCGTTTGCGCCGCATCATCTCAGACGGCTCCGAGGCGTTGCTGCTTGAACGTCGCGACCGCTCCGACCATGCCGGCGCTGCTGCCCAACGTGCCGACGACGATGCGGCACGCCTCGACGGCCGGGCGGAAGGCGCGGCGCTTCACTTCTGCCCGAAGCGGCTCGAAGAGCGGCTCCCCGGCCTGCGTCACGCCGCCGGTAATGACGACGATGTCTGGATTCAGAATGTTGAGGAGATTCCCGATTCCGGTGCCGAGGAACCTCGCGGTGTCGCGCACGACCTCGAGCGCGAGCGAGTCGCCGACGTTCGCGGCGGCATAGATCGTTGCGGCGGTGAGCTCGCCGAGTTGTCCGTCGACCATCCGTCGCAGCGACGACACTTCGTCGCGCTCGAGCGCCTCGCGCGCACGCAGCGCGATCGCGGGGCCCGACGCGTACGCCTCGAGGCAGCCGTAGTTCCCGCACCGGCAGTAGCGCCCCGTGGAGTCGATGGTCGTGTGCCCGATCTCGCCCGCGACATCGGAGGAGCCGTGATAGAGCACGCCATTCATGATCAGTCCGCCGCCAATGCCGGTACCGATCGTGATGCCGACGACGTTCTTCGCGCCCTGAGCCGCGCCCTTCCACCACTCACCGATCGTCGCGCAGTTCGCGTCGTTGTCGAGCGCGACGGGGAGGCCGACGCGCTTCGAGATCGAATCGCGCAGCGGAAAGTCGCGCCAGCCGAGATTCGGCGCGACGACGACCATGCCGCGCTCGCGGTCGAGCGGTCCGGGCGCGCCAACGCCGACGCCGAGGAAATCCTCCTTGCGCGCCTCTTCGCTCGTGGTGACGTCGGCGATGACGTCGCCGACCATCGCCGCAATGCGATCGACCACCGCCTCCGCGCCCTCCTCGGCGTGCGTCGACGCCTGACGCACGGCGAGCTGGCGGCTGCCGTCCTCAGGCATCGCGCCGACGACGATATTCGTGCCGCCGAGATCGACGCCGACTATGAAGTGTTCACTCACGGTGCACCCCCGAGTACCGTGTCCACCGCAGCCGCGACCGCGTCGACTTCGAGCTCGCGCATGCAGCGCCAGTGCCCGAGGGGACAGCGGGGAGGACCGTGATGGTGGCAGGGGCGGCAGGCAAGCGCGTCGAGTCCCAGGGAGATGGAGTGCGGAGCCAGCGGACCGAAGCCAAAATCTTCGACCGTCGGCCCAAAAATAGTGATCGTCGGCGTGCCCATGGCCGAGGCCAAATGCTGCGGCGCTGAATCGTTCGTGACGAGCAATTTCGTACGTCCGATCAATTCGGATGAGGCAAGCAACGACAACGAGGCCGTGCCGTCAACCACCCCTTGCGCGCCGGAAAAATTCACGATAGATGCGGCCTCCGACCGGTCCGCCGGGCCGCCCACGATCGCGATCCTGAAGCGAGGGGCGAGCGCCTTCGCGAGCTGGGCATAGTAGGGCCAGCGCTTGGTCGCCCATACGCTCCCGGGGGCGAGGGCAATGATCGGACGATCGTCGCTTCTCGCGCCGAGCAGCGCATCGACCGCCGCGCGCTCCGCGTCGCCGGGGAAGAGCTTCGGCCGCAGCGTTTCCGCGGTCGGCTCCGGCGGCGTGAGTCCGGGGAAGGCCAGGCGCCAGAGCCGCTGCGCGTGATGCACATCCTCGCGGTACGGCACGACCTGCGTGTAGAGCATCGTCGTCATCGATCCCTCGAAGCCGACGCGGTCCGCGAAGCCGGCAACCGTCGCCAGGGCCGCGCTCCGCACCGAGCGCTGCGCGAGGTACGCGCGCGAGGTGGCGCGATCCGGCGCGGTCACCTCGCGCAGCCGCGACGCAAGCTTCCGGAAATTCCGTTGGCCGAGATCGCCCTCACGCTTGTCGTAGACGAAGAGCTCGTGGATGTCGGGATTGCGCGCGAGCAGCGGCGCCGCGGCGGGCGCCACGACCACGTCCACCGGACCCCGCTTGGCGAGCTCTGCAATGAGCGGGGTGGTGAGCACGGTGTCGCCGAGGAAGCTGGTCTGCACGACCAGCTGGTGTGGGCCCGTCGCGGTAGCGAGGGCCATCAATCGACCTGCAGCACCGCGAGAAACGCTTCCTGCGGTATCTCCACGGAGCCGACCTGCTTCATGCGCTTCTTTCCTTCCTTCTGCTTCTCGAGCAGCTTGCGCTTGCGCGAGATGTCCCCGCCGTAGCACTTCGCGAGAACGTCCTTCCGGAGCGCCTTCACCGAGCTGCGCGCGATGATCTTGTTCCCGATCGCCGCCTGGATCGCGACCTCGAACAGCTGGCGCGGAATCAGCTCCTTCAGCTTGTCGGCGATCTTGCGTCCCCAGTCGTAGGACTTGTCGCGATGAATGATCACGGAGAAGGCGTCGATCGGATCGCCGTTGATCAGCATCTCGAGCTTCACGAGGTCGCTCGTGCGGTAGTCGAGCATGTCGTAATCGAGGCTCGCATACCCCCGGCTGATCGTCTTCAGCTTGTCGAAAAAGTCGAGGATGATCTCGCCGAGCGGGAACTCGAAGTCGAATTCCACGCGGGCGGTGTCGAGATACGACATGTTCTTGTAGACGCCGCGACGTTCGGTGGCGAGCGTCATGATCGGCCCGATGTATTCGGACGGCGCCATGATGCGCGCCTTCACGAATGGCTCCTCGATCTTCGAGATCGTGCCGGCGTCGGGGAGCTTCGCGGGACTCTCGAGCAGCTCCATCGTGCCGTCCGTACGCCAGACGTGATACTCGACGCTCGGCACCGTCGTGACGAGATCGAGATCGAACTCGCGCTCGAGGCGCTCCTGCACGATCTCCATGTGCAGCAGTCCGAGGAAGCCGCAGCGGAAGCCGAAGCCGAGCGCGGTCGACGTCTCGGGCTCGTAGTTCAGTGAGGCATCGTTGAGCTGCAGCTTCTCGAGCGCGTCGCGGAGTCCCTCGTACTGCGTTGTATCCGTCGGGTACAAACCCGAGAATACCATGGAATGGACGTCCTTGTAGCCGGGAAGCGGCTCGACGTCGGGCTTCGACGCGTCGAAGACGGTGTCGCCGGCGCGCGTCTCCTTCACCGTGCGCACGTTCGCCACCACGAAGCCGACCTCGCCCGGTCCGAGCGATTCGGTCTCGACCTGGCGCAGCTGATGGTAACCGACCTGCGCGACCTCGTACGAGAGCCCCGAGCCGGCCGCGAAGCGGATGTGCATCCCGGGCTTGAGCGTCCCGTCGATCACGCGCACGCTCGGCACGGCGCCTCTGTACCGGTCGTAATACGAGTCGTAGATGAGCGCGCGCAGCGGCGCATCAGCATCGCCGACTGGCGCCGGGACGCGGCGTATGATCGCCTCGAGGAGCTCGGGGATGCCGAGTCCCTCCTTCGCGCTCACGAGGAGGATGTCGTTCTTGTCGGCGCCGATGAGATCGTGGAGCTCCTGCTTGCGGCGCTCCGGCTCCGCGCCCGGAAGATCGATCTTGTTGAGGATCGGGATGATCTCGAGCCCCGCGTCGAGCGCGAGGAAGAGATTCGACAGCGTCTGTGCCTGAATCCCCTGCGATGCGTCGACGACGAGGATCGCGCCCTCGCATGCGGCGAGCGAGCGCGACACTTCGTAGGTGAAGTCGACGTGTCCCGGCGTATCGATGAGGTTGAACTCGTACGCCTCGCCGTCGTTCGCGTTGTACGTCATGCGGACGGCGTTGAGCTTGATCGTGATGCCGCGCTCGCGCTCGAGATCGAGTGTGTCGAGCACCTGCGCCTTCATCTCCCGCTTCTGCAGCATGCCCGTGGCTTCGATCAACCGGTCGGCGAGCGTCGACTTGCCGTGGTCGATGTGCGCGACGATGCAGAAGTTGCGGATGTGATCGAGCTTCAACGGTGATCCGGGTCGTGGGGGCGGGGAATCAGAAAATATAACGGGCTCGGCACCTCGCCGTCGGATGAATGACAGTTGGAAATGACTTAGCCCGCGCCTAGCTTCCTCCCTTCAATGGATACGGCACGCGCGACGCGCGCCGATCTGCTCGACCCCGCAACGATTGCGGCGCTCGGCCGGATCGAAGTGACTGCACGGTGGATCGTCGACGGCTTCCTTTCAGGGCTGCATCGCTCGCCACGAAAGGGATTTTCGGTGGAGTTCGCCGAGCATCGTCCGTATCAGGCGGGCGATGAGCCTCGTCACGTCGATTGGAAGCTCGCGGCGCGTGCGGATCGCTGGGCCGTGAAGCAATACGAGGAGGAGACCAACCTCCGCGCGACGCTCGTGCTCGACGTGAGCCGATCGATGGCCTGGAGCGGGGCCGCCGCTCGCCTCACGAAGCTCGCGTACGCCGAGCGGCTCGCCGCGGCGATCGCGCTCCTGTTTCTTCGACAGCGCGATGCGGTCGGACTCGTGCGCTTCGATGATGTCGTCCGCTCGTCGGTGCCGCCGCGCGTACGCACGGGGCAGTGGGTGCGCCTCATCGCCGCGCTCGAGGAGCCGGGCTCGGGACGCGCGTCGCACGCGGCGAGCGCACTCGAGGCGGCAGGGCGACTCATCGCGCGGCGCGGAATGGTGGTGCTCATCTCCGATCTCCTCATGGACCCGGACGACGTCGTGCAGACGGTGCGCGGTCTGCGGCACGCGGGGCATCAGGTAGTGGTGATGCACGTGCTCGACCCAGCGGAGCTCGATCTGCCACAGTCGAGCGAGGCGTTGTTCGTCGATCCGGAGAGTGGCGTCGAAGTGGCGGCCACGGTCGCGGATGTGCGCGCGATGTATCAGGCGACGGTGCGCGAGGCGCTGGTCGAGTGGCGGCGCGCGCTCTCGGCGTACGGCGCGTCGTACGAGCCCGTGATCACCGATGCGCCGTTCGGCGTCGCGCTCCGCCGCGCGTTCTCGGCTCGGCAGGAAGCTCCGTAGTGGGCTTCCTCGCGCCACTCTGGCTGCTTGCCGGCGCCGCCGCAGCCGTGCCGCTGCTCATCCATCTCATGCGCCGCCGCGCCGGCGCGCGCATCGACTTTCCCGCGGTGCGCTACCTCCTGCGCGCCGAGCGCGAGCACAGCCGCGACCTTCGTCTGCGGAATCTGCTGCTCATGCTCCTGCGCGTTGCCGCCGTGTTGCTCATCACGCTCGCCGCTGCGCGGCCGGTGATTCGCATGGCGGGGGGCGGGCACGCGCGCACGGCGCTCGCCGTGGTGCTCGACAACTCGCTCAGCACATCGGCCATCGTCGGCGGGCGCCCGGTGCTCCAGCAGCTGCAGGCACGGGCGCGCGACATCATCCGTCGATCATCCACTGCCGATCGAGTCTGGCTCGTCACCGCGGACGGCGTCGTGCACGGCGGAAGTCGCGATGCGGTGCTCGATGCCGCGGCGCACGCCGAGCCGTTCGGAGGCGCGGGCGATCTCCGTGCGGCGACAGTTCGCGCCGCGGCGCTCGCGCGCGCGGCCGCGCTGCCGGCGAAGGAGGTCGTGGTGCTCACCGATGGCCAGGCGGCGAGTTGGCACGATCCGCTCTCGCTCGGCGACGTCCCGCTGCACGTCTATCTCCCCGCCGCGCCCGCGCCGGCGAATCACGCCGTGATCGATGTGCGCGCGATCCCGACGCGCTGGACGCCGCGCGGCGCGGTGCGCGCGCGACTGCTCGCCTCTGATTCCGCGACGTACCGCATCACACTCGAGGGGCGCACTCTCGCGCGCGGGATCGCGGCGCGCGACGAGGAGATCGCGTTGCGCGCCGAGCCGCCGGAGCGCGGGTGGAATGCCGGCACGGTGGAGCTCGAGCCCGACGAGCTGCGCGGCGACGACGTGCGCCACTTCGCCGTGTGGATCGGACCGGCCCCCGCGGTCTCGCTGCATCCGCTCGCCGGCCCGTTCGCGCGCAGCGCTCTCGATGCGCTCGTGCAGAGCGGACGCGCGGGGATCGGCAACGAGATCGGCTTCGCTCCCGCTGACGAGGCGTCGAAGCTGCCCGCGCTGCTCATCGCGCCTGCGGATCCGGTGAAGCTCGGCGCCGCGAATCGTGCACTCGAGAAGCTCGGCATCCCGTGGCGATTCGGCGCCGCCGTGCGCGGCGAGTCCATGGTGCGCGCAGCGGACAGCACGCGCGCGCTCGACGGCGTTATCGCGGAGTCCCGCTACGCGCTAACGCGCATCGCGAGCGCCGAGCGCACGGACACGCTGGCGAGCGCCGGTGGCGCGCCGTGGATCGTGGCCGGTCCGCGTTACGTGCTCGTCGCGTCGCCGCTCGCCCCACCAGCGACCACGTTCCCGCTCCATGCGTCGTTCGTGCCCTGGCTCGACGACATGCTCTCGCAGCGACTCAGCGGTGAGGGTGGCATCCCGCGCGATGTCGCGCCCGGCGCGCCGCTGTCGCGCCCGCCCGGTGTCGACGCCCTCGAGCTTCCCGAGGGTGGAGCGATGACGCTGAGCGCCGACAGCTTCACCGCGCCCGCGCGCGCGGGCGCCTACTTTTATCTGCGCGGCACCACGCGCGTCGGCGCGCTGGTCGTGAATCCCGAAGCCGCCGAATCCGATCTCTCGCGCCTCACGCCGGAGGCGCTCGCCGTGCGGCTCGGCACGCGTGCCACGAACGTCTTCACCGACAGCACCGCGCTCACGGCGAGCGTGCTCACCGCTGCTCCCCAACGCCCGCTGCTCGCTCCGCTCCTTCTCATCGCTGCCATCACCTTGCTCGCCGAAACGCTCATCACCGCCCCCGCGCGCAGGCGGGCCGCCTAATGGCACTCCCGCAGCTCCTCGACGCGATCGCCGCCCTCCCCGCGTATCGCGAGCTCCTCGCGAAGCTCCCATCCCTCGGCGAGTCGATCGTCGT
>JBDSHG010000007.1:0-8913 GCA_039918615.1 Gemmatimonadaceae bacterium
GCGCAAGCACCTTCGACAGCGGCTCACCATCCTCAACCAGCATCTGCAACAGCATCGCGACACCCACCGGCGCGTCGCGCCCGAGATGCAGCTCGGAGAGAATCACTCCGCCATTCCCTTCACCGCCAATTGCCGCACCTTCGCTTCGCATGCGCAGCGCGACGTTCACTTCGCCAACCGGGGCACGGATGACGCTCGTCCCCGCTTCCTTCGCCACATCATCGACGATCCTGCTCGTCGACAGATTTGCCACGACCGGTCCGGGTCTGTACCGCAGCGCGAGCCGTGCCGCGAGCGCCAGCGTCCAGTCCTCTCCGATCGCCTTCCCCGCGTCCGATACCAGCGCCAGACGGTCGACGTCGGGATCGGTTGCCAGCCCCACATCAGCACCCGTGTGAAGCACGAGTCGTTCCAGTTCACCGAGGTTCGCCGCCACTGGCTCCGGCGGCCGCTTGAACCGCCCGTCAGTCTCGAGATTGACACCCGTCACAGTGCATCCAAGACGTTCCAGTAGCGCCGGGATGATCGCGCCCCCGGCCCCGTTCGCGCAGTCCAGCGCAATTCGGAACGCCCGCTCGCGAATGCGGCCGACCTGTATGAATGGAAGCGATAGGACTCGCTGAATGTGCCGCTCGATCGCTTTGGTGTCCTGGGTCACATCGCCGAGCCTGTCCCATGTGGCGTACGTGAGCTCGCTTTCGACGACCGCGCGCATCGCCGCGCCCTCCTCGGCATCCAGAAAGAGCCCGCTCGCGCCGATGAACTTGAGCGCGTTCCACTCGATCGGATTGTGGCTCGCGGTGATCGCGAGCCCGCCAGCCGCGTGCGCATCCTCCACCGCGAGCTGAATGGTCGGCGTCGGCGCGAGTCCGACGTCCAGCACGTCGCACCCGACACCCTGCAGCGCGGCGATCGTCGCGCGATGAAACATCGGCCCCGACACACGTGAGTCACGCCCGACCACGATTGTGCGTGACTTGCCGGCCTGTAGCGCCCATGCGCCGAATCCCGCCGCGAACTTCGAGATGACAGCAGGCGTCAACCCATCGCCCACCCGCCCACGCACGCCGGACACGCTGACCATCAGTTTCTCGTACACGCGATTTCCTCCATTTCGTTGCCGAAAAGCTAGCGGAATCAATCGGAGTTTTGATCACGCAACTCGTTACACCGCGCGCGCTCACGCGTGAATACGGGGAGGAGAGCGGCTCACCCACTCTCCATTGGTTCGCACGCCCGCTCCAGCCCCGGTTCTCGTGAGCCTTCGCTCCCGCTTCTCGACATTTCCGTTCCGCTGGAAGATGGCGTTGATCACCGCGATCGCGGTGCTCCTCACCCTCGCGCTCGTCCTCACCCCCGTCTACATCGCGGGAAGGCGCAAGCTCACGCAGCTCAACGCGCACCGCCTCTCCGCGATCGCCGCCAGCGCGAGCGTCGCGATCCCTCCGGAATCGCTCGACGTCATCGCGACACGCGGTCAGAACACCGGCGCCTTCGTCTTCGTGCGCGAGGTCCTCAAGCGCACGTGGGCCGCCAACGGCGGCGACACGCGCCAGCTCACCAACGGAATTGCGATCGTTCGCCGCGACGGCGGCAGCTACCGGTACCTTGCGCATTCGTCGTGGAACGCCGGACAGCCGCAGTACAGCCGCGAATGGACGCCGCCGCCCGCGCTCTCCGACAGTCTGTTACGCAACGTCGGCGGAGAGACGCCGCTCTACGACGGCCCCGTCGGTCACGAGCTCGCAGCCGAGTATCCGATCCTTCGCGCCGACAACACGTCGGCAGCCTTCACCGTCGTCACCCTCGACGCCGATCCATTCCTCGGCGATCTCTCGCGCGACCTGATGCGCATCGCGTGGATCCCCGTACTCGTAATGGTCGGCGCGCTCGCCGCGTCGCTCATCGCCGCGCGCCAGATGACCTTCGGCATCGAGGAAGTCGCGGCCCACGCGCAGATGGTCGCGCGCGGCAACATGCGCCGCGAGCTCACCTTCGAATCGGGCGACGAGATCGGCGCGCTCGCCGCGTCCTTCCGCACGATGAGCGGCGGCCTCCGCACACTCCTGCGCGATGTCGAGACCGGCGCCGCCGAAGTCGCCGCCACCGCCGACGAGCTGGCGGCGGGCGCCGAGCAGATGTCCGCATCTACCGAGGAGGTCGCTGCCGCCGCGCAGTCGATCGCGACCTCGGCCGCGCAGCAAACCAAAGGCATCCACATCGTCGTCGCGATCTCCGGACGCGTGGCCACGCGAGCGCAGGAGGTGTCGGAGCAGGCGCAGCGCGCGCAGACCGCCGCCGCCGCAGTCACTGACTCCGCGCGCCGCGCCGGCGAGGCCGCCGATCAGGGACTCAAGAGCATGGCCCGCATCTCGGCCGTCACCAGCGAGACGCTCCCCGCCGTGGCCGAGCTGGGGGAGAAGTCGCTGCGCATCGGGCAGATCACCGACACGATCGGCGCCATCGCCCGGCAGACGAATCTCCTCGCCCTCAACGCCGCGATCGAAGCCGCGCGCGCCGGCGAGCATGGTCGCGGCTTCGCCGTCGTCGCCGACGAAGTGCGCAAGCTCGCCAAGGAAAGTGGTCGCGCGCTCGAGACCATCCGCCAGCTCGCCACCGAGATCCAGCATGCGAGTACCGCGATGTCCGCGCGCATCGACGACGTCAGCACGAGCGTCGTCGCCGGCGAGGCAGTCATCCGCTCATCGAGTGGCGCACTGATCCAGATCGTGAAGGAGATCGAGGGGAGCCGCGCCGCCGTGCAGCGTATCGTCGAAAGCGCCGTCTCGCAGCATCAGGAGGCCGAGTCGCTGGCGCGGGAGATCGAGGCCGTGGCGGTGGTGGCGGAGCAGAATGCGTCGACGTCGGAACAGGTGAGCGCGGTGGTGCAGGAGCAGACCGCGTCGATGATGCACGTCACCGAGTCGAGCCAGCATCTCGCGGACATCGCGGCGCGGCTCAAGGGCGTGATGCTGCGCTTCGAGCTGTAGTGACCTAGCGCTTCGGCGGGCGGAGCTTCAGCGCTTCCGTCTCGCCCGTGTTGTCGGGAATGAACGCCTCGTTGCGCGCGACCTCGAAAAATGCGTCCACCACCTCGGGATCGAACTGCGCGCCCGACACGCGCTTGAGCTCCGCCATCGCTTCCGTGAACGTGAGACCGTTGCGGTATGGGCGCTTGCTCATCATCGCGTCGAAGGCATCGGCCACAGCGATGATGCGCGCCTCGCGCGGAATGTCCGTTCCCGCGAACTTGTCGGGCACTCCCTTGCCGTCGAAGCGCTCGTGGTGCGAGCGCACGATGTTCAGCGCAACGGGATTCTCGCCCAGCAGCGGCTCGAGGATCTGCCAGCCGAGCACGGGGTGCGTCATGATGTGCTCGTACTCTTCGGTGGTGAGCGGCCCGGCCTTCCGCAGCACCTCTTCGCGCACGCCGATCTTCCCCACGTCGTGGAGGTGTCCGCCGAGCTCGATCTGCGCGGTGAGCGTCGCGCTCAGCCCGAGCTGACGCGCGATGGCGACACCATACTGGCTGACGCGCACGGAATGCCCGCGTGTGTACGGATCCTTGAGCTCGAGCGCATCGGCGAGCGACTGAATGCTCGCGAGAAAGAGCGTCTCCAAACGCTCGGCCTGCGCATTCACGCGCACCTCGAGCCGCTCCTGATAGTCGCGATTGTCGGCGAGCAGCCTGCGCTTCTCGAGCGCCTGCGCCACGCGCGCGCGCACTTCCTCGAATACGAACGGCTTCGTGATGTAGTCCATCGCCCCGAGCGAGAGGCACGCGACCGCGACCTCGACCTCGGCAACGGCGGTGATCATGACGACGGCGATGTCCGGATAGGCGAGCCGCAAATTGCGGAGCAGCTCCTGTCCATCCATCTTCGGCATGCGCATGTCCGAGAGGACGAGCGCCACCGATTCCTTCTCGAGCACGGCGAGCGCTTCGACCCCCGATCCGGCCTCGAGGCAGGTGAATCCGTCGCCCTGCATGAGGCGGACGAGCGCCTGACGCAGGCGCGGCTCATCGTCGACGACGAGACAGCGGCGCGCGAGGGCGCTGTCGAGTACGTTGTCGGCGGTGAAGCGGGTGCTTCGTGCAGCCTGCAGAGGGGATGCGGTCACGCTATCTTGATTGGACGTAGCTAACGACGCGGCGGCTCATGTCTCCTGCTCGCCGCCGCAACCCGAATTGCGAGCGCGCATGACACGCATCTTCGAGGACGATCGCAAGACGGCGTTCGGTACAACCGCAATCCACGCGGGCGAGCGCGAGGATCCGCTCGCCGGCGCCATCATGCCTCCCGTCTACCTCACCTCGACGTACATCCAGCAGGGACTCGGCGAGAACAAGGGATACGAGTACGCCCGGGGAAAGAACCCGACCCGCGAGGCGCTGGAGCGCACGATCGCGGCGCTCGAGGGAGCGCAGCATGGTTTCGCGTTCGCGAGCGGGATGGGCTGTCTCGATTCGATCATGAAGCTGTTCCAATCCGGCGACCACATCGTCTGCGGCGCCAACGTATACGGCGGCACCTTCAGATTGTTCGACAAGCTGCTGCAGCATACGGGGCTGACCTTTTCGTACGTCGATACGACGGACGCGCAGCGCATTGAAGACGCGTGCACCCCCCGCACGAAGGCCATTCTCGTCGAGACGCCGACGAATCCGCTGATGCAGATCACCGATCTCGGCGCTGCGGCCGACGTCGCGCACGCGCATCAGGCGCTGCTCATCGTCGACAACACATTTGCGACGCCCTATTTTCAGCAGCCGTTCTCGCACGGCGCGGACATCGTCTTCCATTCGGCGACGAAGTACCTGAACGGCCACAGCGATGTGATCTGCGGCGTCGCGACCGTCATCGATGATGAGCTCGCGGCGAAGCTGCAGTTCATCCACAACGCGGCTGGCGCAGTCGCCGGGCCGTTCGACTCGTGGCTCGTGCTCCGCGGGATGAAGACGCTGCATCTCCGCATGCCCGCGCACGACGCGAACGGCCGCGCGGTCGCGAAGTATCTGGCGGACTACCTCGGCCACGAGCGCGTGCGCTATCCGGGGCTCAAGAGCCACCCGCAGCACGCGCTGGCGTGCATGCAGATGCGCGGAATGGGCGGGATGGTGACGGTGGATGTGGGCACGAAGGAGCTCGCAAACCAGGTCCTCAAGAAAGTCCGAATCTTTTCGCTCGCGGAGTCGTTAGGAGGAGTCGAGAGCCTCATCAGCCATCCGGCGAGCATGACGCACGCCTCCGTCCCGCCCGAGCGGCGCGCGGCGCTGGGTATCACCGAGGGCATGGTGCGGCTCTCCTGTGGAGTGGAGGACACGAACGACCTGCTGCAGGATGTCGAGCAGGCGTTCGCCGGACTTTAGACAGGAGCCTGACGATGCCGGAGCGCAAAGTACTCACCGAGATGTCCTCGACCGCATGGGAGCACCCCGCGGATCGTGCGGCGCTGCAGGCGCTGCGCGCCATCCCCGGCTTCGACGAGATCGTTCGCAAGGTGATGGGGCTGATAGGCGAGCGCGGCGTGCGCCTCTTCTTCACGGCGGACTCCGTGCGCGTCGGACCCCGCCAACGGCCGAAGCTCGATGCGCTCTACTCCGAAGTGCTCGAGACGCTCGACCACAAGGGCGAGCGCCCCGAGCTCTTCGTCTCGCAAACCCCGTTCGTCAACGCAATGGCCGTTGGCTTCGAGCGACCGTTCATCGTGCTGAACAGCGGTGCGATCGGCCTGCTCGACCGCGAAGAGCAGCGCGTGCTCATCGGCCACGAGCTCGGCCACGTGATGAGTGGCCACGCGACGTACACCACCATCGCGCTGATCCTTCTTCGCGCGGGATTCTCCGCGATCCCGGGCCTCGGGCTCATTGCGCTCCCGGTGCAGCTCGCGCTCCTCGAGTGGTCGCGCAAGGCGGAGCTCAGCGCCGATCGCGCCGGCCTGCTCGCGTCGCAAAACGCCGAGGTCACCATGGGGATGTATCTCAAGTTCGCCGGCGGCAATGCGGGCGATGACGAGACGAGCCTCGATGAGTTCCTCGCGCAGGCCGATGAGTACGAGATCGGCGGCCACGCGCTCGATGGCGTCTTCAAGGTTCTGAACCTCGTCTTTCGCAGCCACCCATTCAACACGGCGCGCGCGGCCGAGCTGCATCGGTGGAAGCAGAGCGGCGCGTACGACCGCATCCTCGGCGGCGACTATCCCCGCAGAGGCGAGGAGCGCCCCCTTGGCCCAGACGTCGCGGATGCGTCGGACTATTACGCCGAGCAGTCGCGAAAGGCGGCGGCGAGTGTAGGCGACGTGTTGAACCGCGCGCGCGATGCGTTCAATTCCGCCTTCGGCTCGGCAGGCGGAAATGGCGGCTCGAGCGGAGGCACCCCACCCGCATGACGTTCGCATGAGGGTTTTGATCGTGGGGGGCGGAGGGCGCGAGCATGCACTCGCCTGGAAGCTGAGTCAGGACCAGCCCTCGATCGAGATCATCTCCGCCCCGGGGAATCCGGGGCTCGCGACGCTGGGCCGCTGCGTCGCGGTGAGTAGCGACGACATTCATGGGATCGTTGCGCTTGCGATGCAGACCCAGCCGCAACTCGTCGTGATCGGCCCCGAGGCCCCTCTTGCGGCGGGCCTCGCCGACGCCCTGCGCACGGTCGGCATTCCGGTGTTTGGTCCCTCACGCGGGGCCGCCCGCATCGAGTCGTCGAAGGCCTTCGCCAAGGCGCTCATGCACGAGGCGGGCGTCCCCACCGCGCGCGCGATACGATGCATCGACGCGCCCACCGCCAAGCGCGCCGCGCGCGACTTCGGCGCGCCGGTCGTGATCAAGGCGTCGGGGCTGGCGGCGGGAAAGGGCGTCATTGTCTGCGAGACGATCGCCGACGCCGATGCCGCGATCGATTCGATGCTCCGCGATGACAGCTTCGGCGCGGCAGGGCGTGAGGTGCTCGTCGAGGAGTTCATGGAGGGAGAGGAGCTGTCCCTCTTCGCGATCACCGACGGGACGACGGTGCTCCCCATGCTGGCCGCCCAGGACCACAAGCGGCTCCTCGACCGAGACCTCGGCCCCAACACCGGCGGCATGGGCGCCTACTCCCCCGTCTCGCTCGGCAGCAATGCCCTGGTAGAGGATGCGATCGATAGGGTGTTCCTCCCGACGCTGGAGGCGCTGCAGGCTGCAGGGGCCCCATTCAGCGGCCTGCTCTACGCGGGACTGATGCTGACGGCTCAGGGGCCGAAGGTGGTGGAGTTCAACTGCCGCTTCGGTGACCCGGAAACTGAGGCAATCCTTCCGTTGCTGGAGAGCAGTCTGTTGGAGCCTTTGCTTGCGGTCGCAAACGGAGGCGGAATGGCGGGCACGGCACTGAAATGGTCTGCGAGCTTTTCAGTAACCACTGTCGTTGCTGCGGCCGGTTACCCCGATTCGCCGCGCAAGGGTACCGTCATTCAGCTGCCACCAAGAGAGCCAGGGGTTCACGTATTTCACGCGGGCACCTCCATCAACTCCACCAACGAGCTGGTTACTTCGGGAGGCCGGGTCTTCGCCGTGACCGCCACCGGGCCGACGCTGTTCGATGCCCAGCGCGACAGCGCGCGCGTGGCGAGCGCAATCGATTTCGAGGGGAAGCAGTACCGGCGAGACATCGGCTGGAGGGAGCTGGAGCGCGGTGCCGGAGCTACCCGAGACTGAGACCATCGCGCGCGATCTCGATCGCGCGCTGTCCGGCTCCATGATCGTGGGCGTCGAGGTACACCGTGCCGACGTCCTCCGCGACGCGACTTCCACGTCGCTGTCGCGCCGCGTGCGCGGCGCGCGCATCGAGCGGAGCTACCGTCGCGCCAAGGCCGTCGTGATCGCCCTCGACAGCGGCGACCGCATCGTCGTCCAGCCGCGCTTCACCGGCGTGCTCCTCATCGACGATGGATCGCTTCCACCCGACTCGCTTCGCTACCTCACCGTTTCCTTCGCGCTCGACGATGGCCGAACCCTCGCCTACCGCGACACCCGGCGGCTGGGCACGCTCTCCCTCATGTCGCCGGCGCGATTTTCGACGTTCGATGCCGCTTTAGGGCCCGAACCGCTTGACCCAACGTTCACCGCACGTCATCTATCGGGAATTCTTCGGGATTCCAGACAGGCGGTGAAGAAGGTGTTGATGGATCAGCGTCGCATTGCAGGGGTTGGCAATATTTACGCGAACGAGGCACTCTGGCGCGCGGGCATCGATCCGTCGCGCCCCGCGCGCTCGATCGATGCCGGGGAGGCCGATGCGCTCCACGCCGGCATCACCAGCGTGTTGCGCGAAGCCATCGAGGCTCGGGGCACGAGCTTTCGCGATTACCGCGACGCCTCGGGCGCTCGCGGGGGCTTCTCCGCAAAGCTCGCCGCGTACGGACGCGGCGGACTCCCCTGCCTCTCCTGCGGCGCCACCCTCATCGACACCAGCGCAATCGACGGGCGCACCACCGTCTTCTGCGCATGGTGCCAGCGATGAGCCGCAAGTCCGCGAGCAAGTCGCTGCGTCGCCCGAAGACGCCCGATGATCAGCTCGCGATCATGCGCGCGAGCGTGAAGTCCGAATGCAAGGACCGTCCCGGCATCTACCGCATGCACTCGGCCGAGGGCGAAGTAGTCTACGTCGGCAAGTCGAAGAAGATCCGCACGCGGCTGCTCAGCTACTTCCGCTGCTCGTATCCCGAGGACAAGGGCGCACGCATCCTGCGCGACGCCGTGCGCATCGACTGGGAGTACGCGCCGAGCGAGTTTGCGGCGCTGTTGCTGGAGCTGCAGCAGATCAAGCGGCTGCGCCCGCGCTTCAACGTCGCCATGAAGCGCGACGACCGGAACTTCGTGTTCATCAAGGTCGTGAAGAGCCCCGCGCCCAAGCTCATGGTCGTGCGCGGCGCGAGCGATGA
>JBDSHG010000008.1:0-9579 GCA_039918615.1 Gemmatimonadaceae bacterium
CACGGTATGCAGCCCGGTCGTGAACTCGGGGTGATACGAAACCGAATCCGGAGTGAGCAAGACGAGCGTTCCCTTCCTCTCCGGAGCGCCGTAGGTCGTGATGCGGATGCGAACACCGCTGTCGGGAGCGACACTCTGCGCACCCGCCGCTGCGTGGGGTCCGGCCAATGCGATCAGTGCGAGCAGAATTCGACGCATGCTGTCTCCCTGTAAGTGGATGGAATCCGCGTCACGCTATGCCGCGAATATACATTTAGTGAAATCGCGGCGTGTCGAAATCGCGTTCCCCATCGAGCTCGGTTGTCCCGCCCGGGTGAACGGGCGAGATGCGATTCATGGCGAGAAGAACAACCGCGCCGACTGCATCGATGCTGAGCGCAGCAGTGCCGATCAGGAACACGCCAACGAAGAAGGCCGTGTCGAAGGAGGTGTCGGTCTTCTTCGCGAGCTCGGCGATCAGTGCATCATGATCGAGTGTGCGATAGTGTGCGATCTCGCTGCCGTTGTGCCCCGACAGCCAGAGCGCGAACAGGTAACCGAGCAGGAACACCGCGATCAATCGCGCGATGGTGCGACGCTTCATTGCAGCCTCGCAGCGAAACGCCTTGCTTGCACGACCAGGACGATTCCGAATTCCATGCTCCTCCCGCGCGTGATTGGATCGCCGAACGAGGAAGAAGCTACGACTGGTGTCTCGCCCGGGCTAGCGCGTCACTGATGTCGCGAGCTTGCGGGCGGGGCGGCAACCGTGCCGGCCGCGTCGAGCTTCTCGACGTCGCGCATCCACACCTCGAGGCCGCCGTCCGCCAGCGTGCGCTCATACCCCGCGACGAGCTGCGCATTGTACCTCGCGATATCGAAGTGAAAGACATCCGACTTGTCGAGATCCACGATCTGCATCTCCGCGTCGAGCATGAGCAGCTTTCCGAAGCGAAGCGTGCCACCCTTGAAATACATGTAGCTCGTCGCCTTCGTGTCCGGCGGCACGAGGGCGTGCAGGTGCGCAGTGGGCTTGCCGTCGCTGCCGAAGGTCTGCAGGAGCTGATCGCCATCGACGCGCACCGCCGTCACCCGTCCCTCGATCGCCGGCGGGGGGAGGATCTTCGCCGGGTCGAGGAAGATGTCGTTTTCGTGTACGGTGGCACCCGTCGCGCCTTTCAGATCGAGCAGCTTCTCGAGCGAGAGTCCGAACAGGTGCAACAGCTTCTCGCCGTTGAGCCCCATCACCTTCGTCTTCGTCGGATGCATGCGAAGCATGGCCTGGTTCGTGACATCGATGTTCGCCGTAATTTCGAAATTGAAGGTGATCACCTTGTGCATGCGCCCCTTCAGCACGACGTGATCGCCTTCCGTGTACACGTGCAGATGCGTGAGCGGCGATCCCGTGTAGCCGAAGACATACTTGTTGAGCAGCGTCGTCAGATCTGCGGCAGTCAACCCCACCTCGGCAGTGTCGATCGTGATGACGAACGACTTCTTGTCATCGAACAGAATTGGCCCCCCCTCCTTGCTGCGCATCACTCCATCGAGCTGTCGGATGTGCAGCACGACAGCGCTGTCGACGTAGAAGTCGACGTGGCGCATCGAGACGCGCGTCGGCGCGTGCGCCGAATCGGGATGAGCCGCCGCTGGGCCCGGGACCGGCCTCGCGGCCATCGCGGGCTCACCCTCGGCGCTCACACGCTGTGGCGTGAGCGGTCCGAGCGCGAACCAGATGCCGACGCCGATGATGACTATGCCGAGCGCGCGATGATGGTCGATGAGCGACATGACTGAAGCATTACCATCGTGGCGCGCCGAAATCACCGATTCCCGGTAAACCGTAGTCGAGATCGGGCGAGCGCAGATCGGGGCACGCGCAGCGCTGGCGTCGAAATCCCCGTGAATAGGCCGTTCCTACTATTGTGATAGCCGTCCAGGCTCCGGAGATTCAAGCTGTTCCTGCGCGCGCTCACTTCCCTTGCCTCTCGCAATGCACTTCCAGCCGATCGTTTCCGCGGTCGTCGTCGCGGTGCTCGTCGTGTCGCTCACCGCACTCGCGCGCCGCCTTCCCATCCCGACGCCGATCCTCCAGGTGCTCGCCGGCTTTGCCGCCGGCATGCTGCCGGGCGTCACGATCCCCGTGCTGGATCCGAATCTCGTCTTCTTCGTCTTCCTTCCGCCGATCCTCTGGTCCGCGGCGATGTTTACGTCGCTGCGCGAGTTCAAGCGAAATCTCGACAAGATAGGCACGCTCGCGATCGGGCTCGTCGTCGTAACGACGGCTGTCGTCGCAGTGGTCGCTCGCCACCTCTTCCCCGATCTCCCGTGGGCCGTGGCCGTTGCGCTCGGCGCGATCGTGTCACCGCCGGACGCCGTCGCCGCCACGGCGATCGTCTCGCGGCTGCCCGTGCCTCGGCGCGTGATCACGGTGCTCGAAGGAGAGAGCCTGGTCAACGACGCGTCAGCGCTCGTGCTCTATCGCACCGCCGTCGCGGCGGCCGTCACCGGAATGTTCAGCTGGGGCGAGTCGATCGTCCGCTTCTTCATCGATGCGGGAATCGGGAGCCTGATCGGCCTCCTCGTCGCGTGGCTCATCGTGCGCGCCCTTCGCCTCACGAAGGATCCGCTGGCCGAGGCGCTGCTGACACTCGCGGGGCCATACGTCGCGTGGTCGGCAGCCGAGTCGATGCACGTGTCGGCGGTGCTCGCGTGCGTCGCCGGCGGCGTGTACCTGCAGCAGAGTCTCTCCACCGCCGTTGGAGCGTCATCGAGACTGCAGTCGCGCGTGGTGTGGGAGCTCGTCGTCTTTCTCGTCAACGCGCTGATCTTTCTCCTGCTCGGCGCACAGTTCGCGACCATGATCGGACAAGTGCCGCACGACGAGCTGCTGAGCGTATTCCGCAAGGGCGTGATCATCACGGTGGTCGCGATCGTCGTGCGCATCGCGTGGGTTCCCTTCATCACGGTGCTGCCGCGCATCACCGCGAACATGCGGCGGCGCACACCGAAGCCGAACTGGAAATCGCTTACGCTGGTGTCGTGGACGAGCATGCGCGGCGTCGTCTCACTCGCGACGGCGCTCGCGCTGCCGCTCACGATCGCCAATGGCGATCCGTTCCCGCATCGAACGCAGCTCATCCTCATCACGATGTGCGTGATCGTGCTGACGCTGGGGCTGCAGGGGCTGACGCTCTCCCCGATCGTCCGCGCGCTGCACTTCGCACCGGAGAACACGCTGCGCGAGGAGGAGCGGCTGGCGCGCCGCGAGGCGACGCGGCGTGGGGCCGAGGCGCTCGAGGATCTCTCGCACGAGCCGTGGGTCGATGCACGCGATGTCGCCGCGCTGCGCGCCGAGCTGCGCGAACGGCTTCGCGCGAACGAGGAGGACGGCGGAAGCTTCGTCGGCAGGCGGCGGCTTCGGCTCGCGATGATTGGCGCAGAGCGGAAGATGCTGATTCGCCTGCGCGATGAGGATGCGATCTCCGACGAGGTGCTGCGCGCGCTCGAGCAGGAGCTCGATCTCGAGTCCGTACGCGCAGGCGGCGGCGACGCCGCCTAGCGCTTCGGCGCGGGGACCATCTCGAGTGCGGCGGGAGTGCGCGTCGCGCCCTCGTCGAGCCGCTCGGTGCGGCTGAGCCGCTCGACGTCGATCGCAATCACTCCGTCGGGGCCGTTCGCGAAGATGCTCGCGAACTTGACATCCCAGCGCAGCTCATCCCAGACGTACGACGCGCGCGTCGAGACGCGCGTGGAGAAGGTCTCCTCCAGCGCGTTGACGAAGATGAGAAACTCCGCCTGCGAGTCGGCGATGCTCTCGGGCGTCACTCCAGCCAGCGGGCTGTCCGCCGTGATCGGGTGCACGACGGTCCAGTGCAGCGTAAAGAACTCCACCGAATTACGCTCGAGAGTGAGCTGGTGGAAGTTGCGCACGCGAACGCCGTCGACGTTCTCGAAGCGCGCGAGACTCACGCGCGCCTGTACGTCGCTCAGCTCCCCCGGCTGCATGTTCACGATGCGGAACATGAGACCGCGCCCGCCCTGATACGGCGCGATGATCGCGGAGTCACTGAAGCCGATCCGCATGCGCGGGCGCGTGAGGCGTGCGATGAGTAGCCCGAAGGCAATGACCATCGTCACCGGACCGACGAATGACTCGAAGTTGGTGAGCCAGTTCGCGGTTGGGCCGTACGCGTGTATCATCCCGGTGCCGGTGGTCGTGAAGAGGCCGATGCTGTAGGTCAACGCCGCCAAAAACGGATCGGTGAGCCCCATGGTATCGGTGCCACGCAGCGCGCCATCGCCGAGCGATGCGTACGCGAGCGCAAAGACGCCGTTCATGAGGAGGAGCGCGCCCATCATCGAGATGAAGAACACGGTCCAGCTCACATCGAGCGATGCGAGATAGAAGCGCGCGAGCCGTTGCGAGCCGACTCCATATTTCTTGCTGTTCGGGCGTCCGTCGCGATCGAGGAAGCGGCCGCGAACGGCCTGGGCGACGACGGACCCGAAGCCGAGATCGGCAGGTCGGGTGAGCGGCGGCGGGTCGTCGTCGAGCGGCGCGTTCGGCGCGGTCACGCGAGCACCTGATGTTGATTCGGCATGGGTAAATGATCCTCCGGGCGAACGGAAGATGCAAGCGGATACGGCGCAGTTCGCCGTCCGACGAATCCGCGCCCTAAAAAGCGCGACAGAACGCTAATGTGTCACATGAGAACGAGGCTATAACTTGTTTCAGCGCAAAGGCTTCAGATATCTCGAAAACACATTAAGTGAGCGGAGCCCCAATTATCCCACTCGCTGCCTTCAAGCGCACCACCTCGATCGATTCGCGCTGCGCATCCGCCTGCCGGATCAGCTGCACGTAGTCCACGCCAGCCAGCGCCTCGTCCCGTTCCGCGTTCGCAACAAGCGCGACCCACAGGCCGCGCTTCCCGTGCACGCCGAGCCCGAGCAGCTCCACCGCTTCCAGAAGATGGAGCGGTCCCTCCGAAAAATCGTCGGCCTTCAGCTTGAGCTCGGCGCCCTTCTCGGAGAGCCACCCAGCGATCTGTCGCGGCAGGCTCACAGAGTCGCTGAGCTTGGCGAGCAGCTTCACCAACTCTTCGCGCTCGGACAAGAATTCGGGGCGAAGCCTCCGCGCCAGCGGCCCCGCCTCGTCGGCATGGCTGGCCTCGAGGTGGTCGAGAATCTCGAGCGCCGCTTCCGAGCCGGCGTGGTGGTCCTTCAGATAGATGGCGAGTGGAGTGGTCGGCACAATGAAACTCCCGTGATTGGCGATTATCTTAGTACTAAGGTTTTTCTACATCCGAGATCGAGGCGGCATTCCGGCTGAACGCTACTGCATCATCGCTCGATTCCGAGCTCGTCCAGCACCGCCCGCGCCGCGAACATCCCGCACAGTCCGTGCACCCCTGCACCCGGCGGCGTGGACGCCGAGCACAGATAGATCCCCTTCGCCGAGGTTGCGTACGGCACCCGGCGCACTGCTGGACGGAAGAAGAGCTGGCGCAGCGTGTTCGCGCCGCCGCCTATGTCCCCGCCGATGAGGTTCGCATTCCCGAGGCTGAGCTCCGACGCCGGCGTCACCCGCCGCGCAAGGATGCAGTCGCGAAAGCCGGGTGCGAATCGTTCGATCTGCGCTTCGATCCTCTCACTCATGTCCACCGTCGACCCATTCGGCACGTGGCAGTACCCCCAGAGCGTGTGCTTGCCCACCGGCGCCCGCGTCGAATCGAAAAGGCTCGGCTGTGCCACGAGCACGAACGGCTTCTCCGCATGCCGCCCGTTCCACGGCGCCGCCTCGGACGCGACGAGCTCCTCGAGCGTGCCGCCGAGGTGCAGCGTGCTCGCCTCCGCGCACTCGCGATCCCGCCACGGCACCGGGGCGCTCAGCGCCCAGTCGACCTTGCAGACGCCGGAGCCGATGCGGTAGCGCTCGAGCGCGCGGCGGTACCGCGGCGAGAACCGGTCGCCCGCGATGCGCAGCGCGTCGCGCGCATTCAGATCGAGCAGCACGCTCCCGGCCTCGGGGATGTCGCGGAACGAGGCGACAGGCGCATCGCTCACGATCTCGCCGCCGAGCGAGCGCAGGCAGGACGCGAGCGCGTCGGTGACGCTCTGTGCCCCGCCCTTCGGGATCGGCCACCCGGTGCGATGTGCGACGGCGCCGAGTACGAGGCCGATGGAGGCCGTCGCGGCGCGGGTGAGCGGCATGATCGTGTGCGTGGCAAGCCCCGCAAAGAGCCCGCGCGCCTGCGCTCCGCGAAAGCGCGTCAGCGAGAGGAAGCGGGCGCTCTGCAGCGCCGCGAGGCCGAAGCGACCGAGCACGAAGGGATGACGCGGCAGGTGGAGCGGCCCGAGCGCGTCGTCGGCGAGCGCATCCCACCGGTCGACGAAGGGCTGCATCAGACGCGCGTATGCCTCGCCATCCACACCGAGCGATGCGGTGGTCTCGGCCACCGAGCGGCGCAGCATCGCAGGCGGCCCGTCGTCGAACGGGTGCGCGGCCGATGCCGGGGGAAAGATCCAGGTGAGGCCGTGCTGCTCGAGCGGAAGCGACCGAAAAAACGGCGTCGCGACGGCGAGCGGATGAACGGCCGAGCTCACGTCGTGCACGAAGCCGGGAAGCGTCAGCTCGGCCGAGCGCGCGCCGCCGCCGATCGTCGGCTGCGCCTCTAGCACGATCACAGAGCGCCCCGCCCGCGCGAGCACGATCGCCGCGCTCAGACCATTCGGCCCCGCGCCGACTACCACTGCGTCGTATTTACGACGATGAGGCACGGTCGAGGTCTCGTCGCGATGAGGGGAGGGAGCGAACGTGCGCGGAGTGCATCGAACGGCAAGGCGCGGGCCTATGGGCGCCCCGCTCAATAGAATAGTACGCGTGCACGCATCGCGGCCGGTAAACGAGCGCGGCTCTTGTCCGCCGACGGATCGGTGTCGTACGTTCGCTCATGCACACAATCGCCCGTAGCCTCGTCCTCGCCAGCGTACTCGGCGCCTGCGCTCATGGCCATCGAGCGCCCCGTTCCAACGAGTGGATAGCGCCACCCGGTCCCAACAAGCGTCCCTTCTCCGAAGTCGTACGCGTCGGACGCATGCTCTATCTCGCCGGGCAGCTCGGCACCGACAGCACCGGCCATCTCGCCCCGGGCGGCATTCAGGGCGAGACGCGGCAGGCACTCGAGAATATCAAGCGCGTGCTCGCCGCCAACGGTTCATCGATGGATGACGTTGTGAAGTGCACGGCCATGCTCGCTGACATCAAGGAGTGGCCGGCGATGAACGAGGTGTACGTCACGTATTTTTCGAAGCACATGCCGGCTCGCAGCGCCTTCGCCACGAACGGACTCGTGATGGGTGGACGCATCGAACTCGAGTGCATGGCCACCCGCAGCGAGGGACAGCGATGAAGATGTCGATTCGAGTGATCGTCACCGCAGCTTGGCTGATCGGCGGCGCGGCAATCGCGCCGGCGAAGGCGAGCGCGCAACGCATGACGCTCAACCCCGACCAGCAGGCGCTCCACGACATCTACAAGGAGCTGATCGAGACAAACACCGAGGACTCGGCCGGCGTCGGCAGCGTGACGAAGGCGTCGGAGCAGATCGCGGCGCGCTTCCGTGCCGCGGGGTACCCGGAGTCCGACATCCATCTGCTCGGCCCCACGGAGGACAAGCATTCGGTGATCGTGCGGCTGCACGGCACGGGCGCGAAGAAACCGCTCCTGCTGCTCGCGCATCTCGACGTGGTGACGGCGCTGCCGACGGACTGGACGACCGATCCGTTCAAGCTGGTCGAGAAGGACGGCTACTACTATGCGCGCGGGTCGATCGACGACAAGGCGATGGCGGCGATCTTCGTCGCCAACATGATCCGTTACAAGAAGGAAGGGTTCGTCCCCGATCGCGACATCATCCTCGCGCTGACGCCGGATGAGGAGAAGTCGGGACAGCTGGGCGCGAATTGGCTGGCGCAGAATCACAAGGAGCTGATCGACGCCGAGTACGCGTTGAACGAGGGAGGCGGCGGATCATTGAAAAATGGGAAGCCGTTTCTGCACGCCGTGCAGGCGACGGAGAAGGCCTTCACGAATTTCACGCTGACAGTGAAGAATCCGGGCGGACACTCGTCGGTGCCGCGTCCGGACAACGCGATCTACCAGCTCGCGAACGGGCTCGTGCGCTTCGAGCACTTCAAATTTCCGGTGCAGCTGAACGACGTGACGCGCGCATTCTTCGCGGGAACCGCGAGCATTGAGACGGGGCCGACTGCTGCGGCGATGCGCACGCTGCTGAAGAATCCGGGCGACGCGGCGGCTGCGGCGACGCTGTCGAAGGATCCGCGCTACAACTCGATTCTGCGCACCACGTGCGTCGCGACGCGGCTGAGTGGCGGCCACGCGGACAACGCGCTTCCGCAGACGGCGACGGCGCTGATCAACTGCCGCGTGTTCCCGAACGTGCCGATCGATTCGGTGCGTGCGACGATCGTCAGGGTGCTCGCGGACACCGGGATTTCGGTGTCACCGTCCGAGCAGATGGCGCCGACGTCGCCATCGCCGCTGACGGCGGAGCTGCTCGACCCGATCAAGGAGCTCACGGGGCGGATGTTCAACGGCGTGCCCGTGATCCCGTTCATGTCGACCGGCGCGACGGACGGGCGCTATCTGCGCGCGGCGGGAATCCCGACGTATGGAGTGTCGGGACTCTTCCTCGATCCGTCGGACATCCGGGCGCATGGGAAGGACGAGCGCGTGCCGCAGAAGTCGCTGTACGAGTCGCAGGCGTTTTTGTATGAGCTCGTGAAGATGCTGTCGACGGAGAAGCCGAAGGTGTAGTCAGCTCGATCGACGTCGATCACGTCTATAGTCGTCGATGTGATCAACCGCGAAGCCGCGGTGCCGACTTTTCCTTACCACCGCTTCACGAGGCTCGCTTCTTGACTTAGTAGCGTGTGGCCGGCGTCATCACCTCCCATGACGCGAGCCCGCACACCACCGCAGCATCTATCGAGAGGACATCATGAGCATTTTTGGATCAATCATGTCGAAGGTATTCGGCCACAGCGAGCCCGCTACCACCGGCGCGGCTACCTCCTCGGCGCAGAGCCCCGCCCCGACGGCGTCCGCGCCGGCCGCTCCAACGGCGCCCACCAAGCCCACGCCGATCTCGCAGGCGGACGCCGAGGCATTGCTCGCGAACATCGCGTCGAACTATTCGCACCCGGTAAACTGGAAGACATCGATCGTCGATCTCATGGCGATCCTCGGCATCGACAACAGCCTCGCGCAGCGCAAGGCGCTCGCGCAGGAGCTCGGCTACACCGGCGACATGAATGACAGCGCCACCATGAATATCTGGCTGCACAAGCAGGTCATGACGAAGCTCGAGGAGAACGGCGGCTACGTACCCGCGGATCTCACGAAGTAGCACGACGCATCGACGCTCCGGCGCGGGTTGCCCGCGTCCGGAGTAGTCGCGTCGGTTTTAGCTACCGGAGCGCGAGCCGGTCATTAGCGCGATGGCGGATGCATACCGATCAGCCTTCCGCCTGTCCCCCGCCACGCGCGCCGCGAGCATTGCACCGCGCATCGAC
>JBDSHG010000009.1:0-6051 GCA_039918615.1 Gemmatimonadaceae bacterium
GTGCGCACTCGAAGAAATGCGGCGGGCGTCGCCGCGGCACTTCCGCGCGACCTCGCAGCGCTCGATCCCGATCAGACACTCGGTCCCATTCGCTCGATGGAAACGGTGCTCGATGCCTCGCTCTCACGGCAACGGTTCAGCGCATCGCTCCTCGGGATCTTCGCAATGATTGCGCTCGCACTCTCTGCGGTCGGCATCTTCGGCGTCATGACGGCGATGGTCACGCAGCGCACCAGGGAGCTTGCCGTTCGCCTCGCGCTTGGCGCGCATCCACGGAAGGTGCTCCAGCTCGTGATGTCGCACGGGGCGGCGCTCGCGGGCATCGGGATCGTCATCGGATTGTTCGGCGCGTTCGCGCTGTCACGCGTGGTGGCCGGACTGCTCTACCACGTGGGCGCGAGCGATCCCTTCACACTGCTCAGCGTCTCCCTGCTGCTCGCGGCGGTCGCGCTACTCGCGTGCTACATTCCTGCTCGGCGCGCGACGCGGCTCGACCCGATCATTACGCTGCGGGAGGAGTAGCCGGGTGGCACTCACGTACGCGGTGGGAGGAGGAGAAGCTCCGTGATCGCAACCAACGGGGATTCAGGAAAAGAGCGGCCGTCGCGCATCCTCATTGCCGACGACCAGTCCGACGTGCTTGAGGCGCTGCGCTTGATGCTGAAGGGACGCGGCTTCGAGATCGAGACTGCGCGCTCGGTGGCCGAGATCATCTCGGCGGTGGAGACGCGCGCGCTCGACGCGGTGCTGATGGATCTCAATTACTCGCGCGACACGACGTCCGGCACCGAGGGACTCGACATCCTCCCGCGGCTGCAGGCCGCCGATCACACGATGGCCCTCATCGTCATGACGGCGTGGGGGAGCGTCGACAGCGCCGTGGAGGCAATGCGGCGCGGCGCGTGGGACTACATCGAGAAGCCGTGGGACAACGCGCGGCTACTCACGACGGTGAACTCGCAGCTTGAGCTCTCGCGCGCGCTGCGCCGCTCGCAGCGGCTCGAAGGCGAGAACGAGATTCTGCGCGGCGAGGGTGCGCCCGAGATCATCGCCGAGTCGCCGCGCATGCGTCCCGTGCTCGAGCTGATGTCCCGCGTCGGTCCGTCGGACGCAAACGTGCTGATCGGCGGCGAGCACGGAACGGGGAAGGAGCTCGCGGCGCGCTGGATGCACGCGATCTCGCCGCGCCGCAACCATCCGTTCGTCGCGGTGAACATGGGCGGACTCTCGGAGGGTGTGTTCGAGAGTGAGCTCTTCGGGCACGTGAAGGGATCGTTCACGGACGCGAAGGCCGACCGCATGGGCCGCTTCGAGCTCGCCGATCGCGGCACGCTGTTCCTGGACGAGATCGGGAATCTCCCTTTGCACCAGCAGTCGAAGCTGCTGCGCGTGCTGCAGGCGGGTGAGGTCGAGCGCGTCGGCGATTCGCGTCCACGCAAGGTGGACGTGCGCGTGCTCGCCGCAACGAACGTCGATCTGCATGCCGAGGTGGCGGCGGGACGCTTTCGCGAGGATTTGCTCTTCCGGCTCAACACCATCGAGATCCAGCTCCCACCGCTGCGCGAGCGCCGTGACGACGTCGCGCCGCTCGCCAACTTCTTTTTGCGCAAACACGCCACGCGCTACGGGAAGCCGCTCACATCGTTCGACAACGCCGCCATGCAGGCGATGCTCGAGCATCCGTGGCCAGGCAACATCCGCGAGCTCGACCACGTCGTCGAGCGCGCGGTACTTCTCGCGCAGGGAGAGCAGGTGCGCGCGATCGATCTCGCACTGCGACCGAGCGCCGCAACGGGTGCGAAGGCAGAGGAGGTGACGCTCGAGGAGGCCGAACGCGTATTGATTCAGAAGGCGCTTTCGAGATATGATGGGAACGTGAGCCACGCAGCGAAGGCCCTCGGAATCAGCCGCAGCGCGCTCTACCGGCGCCTGGCGGTGCATGGCCTCTGACCACCGGCGCCGGCGCAGGGGGCTGACGCACGAGTCGAGGGTATTCTGGCTGGCGCTCCTCGCCGGCGCAGCGGGAGGCGGCGCGACGATCCTGCTGCTCTGGTTGGGCGACTACGACGGCAAAGTGCGCTGGACGATCACGCTCTTCGTGCTGGTCTGGTGGGTCTCGTTCGCGCTGGCCGCGCGCGAGCGAGTGATCCGTCCGCTGCAGACGATCTCGAACATGCTCGCGGCGCTCCGCGAGGGCGACTTCTCCACTCGCGCGCGTGGCGCGCGCGACAGCGATGCACTCGGGCTCGCGCTGCTCGAGGTCAACATGCTCGCCGCGACACTACGATCGCAGCGGTTGAGCACCGTGGAGGCGACATCGCTTCTGCTCACCGTGATGGAAGAGATCGACGTTGCGATCTTCACCTTCGACGGCACGCACCGGCTCAAGCTTCTGAATCGCGCGGGCGAGCGTCTCCTCGCACAACGAAGCGAGCGACTGCTCGGCCGCACGGGCGCGGAGCTCGGCCTCGAGGAGTGCCTGAGCGGCGATGCGATGCGTACGATCGACACGATGTTTCCGGGCGGGGGCGGACGCTGGCAGCTCCGTCGCACCACCTTCCGGCAGAATGGCCAGCCGCATCAACTGGTAGTGCTGTCGGACCTGAGCAAGGCTCTTCGCGACGAAGAGCGCCTGGCGTGGCAGCGCATTATTCGCGTGCTCGGCCACGAGATCAACAACTCGCTTGCCCCGATCAAGTCGATCGCCGAGAGCCTGCAGGCGCTCGTCGACGCGCCGGTACGCGATGCGGAAGCCGAGGAGGATGTTCGGCAGGGGCTCTCCGTGATTTCGAATCGCGCGGGGTCGCTCAGCCGGTTCATGACGTCGTACGCGATCCTCGCTCGGCTTCCCGGTCCGCGTCATGATGCCGTGGAGGTACCGACGTGGGTGCGGCGTACGGCCAAGCTGGAGACGCGGCTGCACGTCGAGGTGCACGAGGCGGAGCCGGTTCGCATCGTCGGCGATGCTGACCAGCTCGATCAGCTCCTGATCAATCTCGTGCGCAATGCTGCGGATGCATCGCTGGAGACGGGCGGCGGCGTGTCGGTAGGATGGCAGGAGAGCGGTGCGTGGGTGCAGCTGTGGGTGCGAGACGAGGGATATGGCATCGCGGACAGCTCGAACCTGTTCGTGCCCTTCTTCACGACGAAGCCTGATGGCTCCGGGATCGGGCTCGCGCTAAGCAGGCAGATTGCGGAGGCGCATGGCGGAACGTTGACGCTCGAGAATCGCGCGGAGGGACCCGGATGCGAGGCGATGCTGCGACTGCCTCTCGCGTGATGGGCGGTGCAGCATCGGCTCGCGTGTGACTATCGGCTGCTAGTGAGCGCGGCTGCCGTCGCCGCCGTGATCATCGAAGCCATCGTCGCCGTGGCCGTCGTCGCCGTGGTGATCGTTGTCCTCGAAGGCGTGGAAGGACCGACGCACGTTGTCGTTCACGAGTGACTCGTTCGCGCCGCCGACATTGGCCGTCGAAGGATTCACGAGGTTCCCGTTGCGATCCGCGAACCAGCGATCGATGCTGACGTGGACGGTGAGCGCGGTTGCCGAGCTGCCGACGGTGAGTGGAGGATCGAAGCTCATCTCGATCGATAGGTTGGGCGTACCGCTGTAGACGAAGGGCGATCCATCGAAGGTGCCCTCGACGCGCACGCTTGCGTTGGCGAACTGCGGATTCGCGGCGAGGAAGGCGGCGCCGCCGGCATCGGATAACTGTACCGCGCGAAGCTTCGCCTCGAGCGCACGATAGCTTCCGGCGGGAAGCTGAAGCGTGAGCACTGAGATCACAGAGTTGTCGACGGGGAGTGTGACGAGGAGCGGACCCGTTTTGAGCTCGTGGCAGCGGTCGTCGTTGGGCTCGGGATGATCATCCGCGGCGCAACCGGCGGAGTCGACGGTGGAGAGCTCGAGGCGCGAGAGCGTGAGCGCTGCGCTGGTGATCACGAGCGTATGCGTGCTGTCGGCACTCGTGACCTGGCGATCGAGCGACGGTGCGATCCCGTTGGGCCCGGCGACGCGACCGGCGGCCGTGGACGTGAGCGTCGCGACGGCGATCGAGAGATTATTGCTGCCGCCGCTGGCGGGGCCGCTGGAATCGCTGCAGCCTGCGAGGAAGGCGACCGCGCAGAACGAGGACGCGACGAGAGTCGCTCGAGCGATCGTACGTGAAGCACGCATGGCAAACCGTCCGGATGAGAGTTGGGGTCGAGTTCAGTGAAGCGGACTCGCGCATACTCACGCTGTGCAGCCGACGCGACTACGAATTCGATTTGAACGACAGCGTGCGTGCGGCGACGCACATCTACGGAAGGGTGGAGTGATATTCGGGTTTGGTGCGAGATGTCACAGTATGCCTGGTTTGCGGTTACGGAGTGACCAGAACCATCCGCTCGAGATCGTGGCGATCCTCGAATGAGGTATCACTGAATCGAGTGACCATCACGGATCGGATGACGACGTGGTTTTCGGCACTCACCCAGATGAAGGAATCGTCCGCGGGCTCACCGACCTGCACTTTCCAGCAGTCGAAAGGGCCGGCTGCCACGCGTATTGTCTCGCGACCGACCACCCGCAGCGAGATACTTTCCCAGGGGCGCTCGAAGTACTTGAAGGCGCGCGGATGAATGGGCGGAGCGATCTCGATCGTCCCGTGCCATCCCTCGGTCAGGGGAAGTGCAGGTACGTCCAGCGCGAGTGCAAAGCCGAACGGCAGCTGGCCGCTCTTCATATGAAAGGAGAGCGTTGCGGTAGTGTCGAGATGACCAGTCATCACGATTGAAATCGTGGCACTGTCGAACACGGCGTGAATAGCTCCTCCCGGATGCTGTGTCTTATAGATGCTAGCCCAGTACAGCGGCGTTGGGCCGTCGGCTGAGACGACCAGCGAGTCGAGATGGACGCCGGTCATTGGCGGTCCTTCGCGAACCGCAAGAATGGCCGGCGTTCCATTCCACGTCGTGCGGGAGATCGCGATCGACGAGGATGGATGGGTGCTCGTAAACACACCATCGGTGATCGTGACGCTGCTGTAGGTGAACGTGCCGGACTCTATTTGCGATGCACGGAAGGCGATGGGCGCATCCTGGCCGAGCTCCGCGCCGCATGCGGCGGCAATGCCGAACGCGGAAATCATGAGATGGCGGAGCGTCGACGAGTCGCGCGACGTCGACGGCGTGCTCGCGCAAGCGAGGTCGACGGCTGCGAGCGCTGAGTGGTCGAAGGGTTCGGCGTCGCCCACGGCGATCGATTTGCGCGTCATAACCGCGGCGACGATCGATGCAGCGAGCGCCACGAGTCCAATTGCGATGCTTCGCGCGACTGGATGATTGCGTGCCGCCGAATCGTCCGACGTATGCAGTGTGAGGCGCTCTCCTGCTGCGCGCCGCGCAAGAACGCGCGCAAGCGTCTCGTGCGCAAGCGGCGGCGGCTCCATCACGGCTGCCCGCATCCGCAACTCACGCACGCCGGCCTCTTCATCGATGACGTTTTTCATCTCTCTCCCAGCAGTGCGCGCAGCTTTCGCCGCGCACGATGGAGTCGAACCTCTGACGTGCCCGCGCGAATGCCGAGCAGCTTGCCGATCTCGGCGTGCGTGTAACCCTCGATATCGCCCAGCATGAACACGACTCTCAGATCATCAGGGAGCGCGGCAAGTGCGGTCGCGATCGCCATCCGGTCGAGGAGGAAGTTCGACAACGCGCTCTCCTTCCCGGCGCCTGCGCGTTTTGCGGCCTCCTCGCGCCGGCGCCCGGATCGCATGCGCATCAGCGTCGTGCGAACCGTCACCGCGCGAAGCCATCCCGCGAATGAGCCGCTGCGCGCATACGCAGTCAGCGCCTCCGGCAGTCCGATGAACACATCCTGCACCACATCCTCGGCCTCATCGGCCGACATCGTCAGCCGGTACGCGACGAGATGC
The DNA here is from genome assembly GCA_039918615.1 of Gemmatimonadaceae bacterium. Classification (GTDB taxonomy): domain Bacteria; phylum Gemmatimonadota; class Gemmatimonadetes; order Gemmatimonadales; family Gemmatimonadaceae; genus FEN-1250. Next base: position 5,919 of record JBDSHG010000009.1, read on the forward strand.
ACCTGGGCGCTGTGGAGCTCGAAGAGTCGTGCGAGCGCGTCGGTCGAGCCCGCGGCCGCCTCGTCGAGCAACGCCCGCTCCTCGCCGATCGCGATTGCGTCCTGTGGTGGCATTACAGATAGATGCCGCCGGG
>JBDSHG010000010.1:0-8315 GCA_039918615.1 Gemmatimonadaceae bacterium
GGTCCGATCCCGACCTTCTTCCTCACCGCCGACTTCGATCTCACCAGCGTCCGCGAGCTGCGCGCGCAAATGATCGCGCTCGGCGACGAGTTCAAGCTTTCCTACAACGACATCATCCTCAAGGCAGTCGCGACGGCGTTGAGCCAGCATCCCGAGGTGAACGCGCACTGGCTCGGCGATTCGATCCGCCGGCATCACCGCGTGCACCTCGGCATGGCCGTCGCCGTCGAAGATGGGCTCATCACGCCGATCATCGCCGATGCCGACACGAAGCGCATCAGCGAGATCGGGCGCGAGTCGCGCGAGCTCGCCAAGCGCGCGCGCGAACGCAAGCTCACCCCCGAGGAATACACGGGCGCCACGGCGACCGTGTCGAATCTCGGGATGTTCGGCATCGACGAGTTCACGGCGATCATCAATCCGCCCGAGGTCGCGATCTTCGCGATCGGCGCGGTAGCCGATGTTCCCGTCGTGATCGAGGGCGAACTCGCGGTGCGCACGCGCGTGCGCATCACGATGAGCTGCGACCATCGAGCCGTCGATGGCGCCACCGGTGCGAAGTTCATGCAGACGCTCCGCCGCCTGATCGAAAACCCACTCATGCTCGTGTTCTGAGCAGATGCCTGCCTTCACTACAGGATCGAACTGACCATGGCTTCCTTTGACGTGATCTTCCTTGGCGGTGGACCCGCCGCCTACGTGGGTGCGATTCGCTGCGCGCAGCTCGGGCTCACCGTCGGCGTCGTCGAGCGCGAGGGACTCGGCGGCACCTGCGTACTCTGGGGATGCATCCCCGCGAAGGCGCTGCTCGAGAGTGCCGCAATCGCCCATCGCGCGCGCGAGGCGAAGAGCTTCGGCGTCAACGTCGGCGAGATCACGACGGACTACGGCGTCGCGATGAAGCGCTCACGCAGCGTGAGCACGCAGAACTCGAAGGGCGTCGAGTTCCTCTTCAAGAAGAACAAGATCACCTGGCTGCTCGGTACCGGCACACTCACCGGCAAGAGGACCGTCTCGGTGACGGACGCGAAGGGCGCGGCGACGACGCACGACGCGAAGAAGGCGATCGTCATCGCGACCGGCTCGCGGGTGAAGGGCATTCCGTCGATCGGCCTCACGCTCGACAAGAAGAACATCCTGTCTTCGGATGAGGCGCTCGTGCTCGAGAAGGCGCCCGCCACCATGGCGATCGTCGGCTGCGGCGCCGTCGGCGTCGAGTTCGCCGACGTCTTCAACGAGTTCGGCACGAAGGTTACGATGCTCGAGACGCAGTCGACGATGCTTCCGGTGGAAGACGCCGATGTGGCAGCGGAGCTGGCGAAGAGCTTCAAGAAGCGCGGCATCGAGGTCATCCTCAACGCGAAAATCGATAGCACGAAGGTCGGCAATGGCTCCGTCACGCTGTCGCTCAGCGGGCCGGAGAAGAAAGAGCTCACCTTCGAGAAGGTGCTCGTGGCCGCTGGCCGCGCGCCGGTCATCGATGGCATCGGGCTCGAAGCGCTTGGCGTGAAGCTCACCGATCGCGGCTTCATCAAGATCGACGATCAGATGAAGACGAACGTCGAAGGGATTTACGCCATCGGCGATGTCGCCGGTCCGCCGATGCTCGCGCACAAGGGCGAACGCGAGGGAATTGTCGCGGCCGAGGTGATTGCGGGGAAGAGCGAGCACAAGTTGAACTATGGCAACATCCCGAGCTGCACGTACTGCCACCCGGAGGTCGCGTCGATCGGGATGACGGAGCAGCAGGTGAAGGACAAGAAGTTCGAGTACAAGGTCGGCCGCTACAACTTCTCGGCGAACGGACGCGCGCGCACGTCGGGGGAGACGGAGGGCTTCGTGAAGATCATTCGCGACGCGAAGTACGGTGAGATCCTCGGCGCACACATCATCGGCGCGCACGCGACCGAGCTCATTCACGAGCTGGCGGTCGCGCGCGAGAATGAGTTCACGGTGGAGGAGGTCGATCTCGCGATTCACGCGCACCCGACCCTGTCGGAGGCGATCGCGGAGGCGATTCTGGATTCGATGGGCCGCGTGCTCAATGCGTGATGCTGCTGTCGCCGCGACTCCGGTCGCGGCGACCGAGGTGCCGCTTCCGACGCTCGCCCCGCTCCACGTCGTGCACCTCGGCCTCGTCCCCTACGCGCGTGGCCTCGAGCTCCAGCGTGCCGTCGCACGCGCGCGCATCAGCGGCGAGATCGCGCACGACGTCCTTCTCCTGCTCGAACACCCGCCCGTCGTCACGCTCGGGCGAAGCTCGAAGGCGCAGAATCTCGTCGCGTCGCCCGCGCTGCTCGCAGCGCGCGGCGTCGAGCTCTTCGAGGCGGAGCGCGGCGGCGATGTCACCTTCCACGGTCCGGGGCAGCTCGTTGGCTATCCGATCGTGAATCTTCGTGGACACAAGCAGGATCTCCACTGGTATCTGCGGCAGGTCGAGGCGGTGCTGATGCATGCGCTCGAGTCCGTCGGGATCCCCGCGGAGCGCAGCGCGGGGCGCACGGGCGTCTGGACCGGCGGGAGTAAGATCGCGTCGATCGGCGTGCACGCGCGCGACTGGGTCACGTGGCACGGCTTCGCGCTCAACGTGTCGACGGATCTGTCGTACTTCGACCTCATGGTCCCATGCGGGCTCGCGGGTGTCACGATGACTTCTGTCGAGAAGGAGCTCGGTGCCGGCGCGCCGGATCTCGCGACGGTCGCGAACGTCGTGGCGCAGGCTTTCGGCGAGATCTTCTCGCGAGCACCCGCAGCGCTGAGTTCCGACGCACTCGAGGCGATGCTTCTTCCGCGCTGACACTCGTGCGCAACGGGAGCGAGTGGTCCGAAACAGTACAGATGACCCACGTGACTTGCGCTCTGCGCCACCGGACCTATCATATGCCCGCGCCGACACATCGGCGCCCGACCCTCCCGCGAGGAACTCTCATGCGCGATTCGAGCCTGTTCCGAGCCACCTTCGGATTTCTGGCAGCATTCGCATTCGGCTGCGGAAGCGATAAGGCCACCGCGCCGGTGACGACGGGTACGCTCGCCGTGACGGTGAGTTCCGCACCACTCGCGCCGGCGTCCGTGCGGCTCGCCGGGCCTGGGGGGTTCGCGCAAACGCTCATGGCGACTACGATCATCCTACACGCACCGCTGGGCTCCTACACCGTCACGGCCGACTCGACGGAAAGTCCGGACTCGATCGTAGGCGAGACGGTGTTCACAGGAACAGTCGTGGGCAGTCCAGCTGTCGTGACGGCGGGCGACACGGCGAAGGTATCCGTGACGTACGCGCTCGATTACGAGCGAGGTGCGCTCTGGGCCTCGGACGTGTCCAACTCGGTAAATGAGTATGGCGGCGCGCAGCTAACAATGCCGGGAACGATCCGCAGGCTCGCCACGACGCCCGTGGGCGTGTCCAATGGGCTCGTCTTCGATGTGAACGGCGACTTGTGGGTGTCTCGTCTGTACTCGGACACACTCTACGCGTACACGATTGCCGCGAGAAACTCTCCGAGCCCGATCTCCATCTCCCGCACGATCGACAGTCCGAGTCTCGGCATTCCTGAGCAGATGGCATTCGACAGCCACGGCACTCTCTGGGTTGCCGACTTCCAAAAGGGGCTCGTTGGATTCAGTGCGGCCCAGGTAGCCTCCGGCGGTCACAACGTGACGGCCGCCTACAGCGTCGTCGATTCGACCATGTACGAGCAGGGAATGCAGGGGATCACCTTTGACAGCGCCGGCAATGCCTGGGTGTCGGAAGCCGGTGCCGACCAATTAGTGGAGTTTTCGGCGGCGCAGCTCGAGCAGGCGCGACCGACGACTCCTGTAATGCGCATCAATTCCCAGTTTGCAGATCCGAGCGCTCTCACCTTCGATACACACGGAAATCTGTGGGTCGCGAATGAGCTTCACTACGAGCTGGATATGTTCACGCCCGGGCAGCTGGCAGCCGGTGGATTTCCTCTTCCAACGATTGCGATCAATACCGTGCGGCCTGCTGGACTTGCCTGGGACAAGAGTGGAAATCTTTGGGTGGGCGACAAGGAGGAAGGGCAGCTTCACGAGTACACCCCCGCGCAGCTGACTGCGAGCGGTAACGTGACGCCCGCCAGGGTGATTACCGTCGCGGAGGTCCAAATCGGTCCGATCGCCTTCGACACGTGGGCAATCGTGCATCCCGACACCACGGCGCCCACCATGAAACGGATCAACGCTCGCGTGTCCGCCCCGCGCGCTCGACGCTCAGCACCGTGAACCGTTAGACGGCCGCGCACGCGCACGGAGTGCGGCCGACACCGCAATCCGGCGCTATATTTCGGGTCCTGTTCCCCCCTCCCCTCGCACTCGACCCGCCGCCCATGCTGACCGCCATCACCCGCGGCGTAAGTGAGTCTCTCGCGCACGGCGAGCTCACCTTCCGCGACCGCGCACCGATCGACATCGCGCTCGCCCGCCGTCAGCACGAGGCATACGAAGCTGCGCTCGTGAAGCTCGGAGTGCTCGTCGACCATCTCCCTCCGGAGGATTCGCTGCCCGACGCAGTGTTCGTCGAGGACGTCGCGATGGTGCTCGACGAGATCGCGATCGTGACCACGCCGGGTGCCACGTCGCGCCGCGGCGAGACCGACAGCATCGCGCGCGCGGTGGGAAACTATCGTCCGGTCAAGCACCTCACCGCACCCGCGACGCTCGACGGCGGCGACGTCGTCCGCATCGGCAAGACGCTCTACATCGGACTCTCCAGCCGCACCAACCAGGAGGGGATCGACCAGCTCGGCGCACTCGTGTCACCACTCGGTTACATCGTGCTCGCCGTCGAGGTCGCGGGCGCGCTGCATCTCAAGACCGCGTGCACCTACGCGGGACGCGGCATCCTCCTCGCGAATCCCGAGTGGGCGGCCACGAACGTTTTCCGCGATGTCGAGGTGCTTCCCGTCGATCCGTCGGAGCCCTGGGGCGCGAGCGTCCTCGCGATCGGCGACCACCTCGTGATGCCGGCGAGCTTTCCGCGCACGCGCGCGAAGCTCGAAGCGCGGGGCTTCACCGTCGTCCCCGTCGATCTCTCCGAGCTGCAGAAGGCCGAGGGCGGGCCGACGTGCCTGAGCATTGTCTTCGACGCATCGGATGCCTGAGGCGATCGACTTCGCGGCGGAGCTGAATCCGCAGCAGCACGCGGCCGCGACGTTCGGCAACGGGCCGCTGCTCGTCGTCGCGGGCGCTGGCACGGGGAAGACGCGCGCACTCGTGTATCGCGTCGCGCACTTGCTCGGACGCGGCGTGCCGCCACATCGCATCCTCCTCCTCACCTTCACGCGCCGCGCCGCGCAGGAGATGCTCGGCCGCGTGGCGCGACTCGCGGGCGGATCGAGCGCGCGCGTGCACGGCGGCACATTTCACGCGACGGCGCATCGCCTGCTCCGCGCCTACGGCCCCGCAGCAGGGCTCTCGAAGGACTTCACGATCCTCGACCAGGGCGACGCCGAAGATCTGATGGGGATGTCGCGCGCCGCGCTCGGCTTCGGCCAGCGCAAGTCGCGCTTTCCGAAGAAGGAGACGCTGCATCACGTCTACTCGCGACATGTGAACACGGAGATCTCCGTCGAGGACATCCTCCGCGACGACCTTCCGCAGTTCAGCGAGCTCGCCGCCGACATCAAGAAGGTCTTCGCCGGCTACACCACGCGGAAGGAAGAGCGGAATCTCGTCGACTACGACGACTTGCTCCTCTTCTGGGTCGCGATGCTCGAGGGCTCGCCCGAGCTGGGTGCGCGCATCGCCGCGCTCTACGACCACGTGCTCGTCGACGAGTATCAGGACACCAACGCGTTGCAGGCGCGCATCCTCCGCGCGATGGCGGCGACGCACCGCAACATCACCGTCGTCGGTGACGACGCGCAGAGCATCTACGCGTTCCGCGGCGCCAACGTGCGCAACATGCTCGACTTCCCGAAGCAGTTCGAGGGGACGACGGTGGTCGCGCTCGAGCACAACTACCGCTCGACGCAGCCGATCCTCGACGTCACCAACACGGTGATCTCGCGCGCGCGGCAGCGCTTCACCAAGAATCTCTTCACGCAGCGCACTGGCGGCGAGGCGCCCGCGCTCGTTGCTGCAAAGGATGAGCACGAGCAGACGAGCTGGGTCGTCGACCGCATCCTCGAGCTGCACGAGCAGGGGACGCCGCTCCGCGAGATGGCGGTGCTCTTCCGCGCCGGCTACATGTCGGCCGATCTCGAGATCGAGCTCACCAACCGCAAGATTCCGTTCGAGAAGTGGGGCGGGCTCAAATTCCTCGAGGCTGCGCACGTGAAGGATGTCCTCGCCTTCCTCCGCATCCTCGAGAACCCGCGCGACGAGGTGAGCTGGTTCCGCGTGCTCCTGCTCCTCCCCGGTATCGGCGATGCAACGGCGCGCACGGCGATCGACCTGCTGCAGGCGCGCCGCTGGGATCCGACGGCACTCGCGGAGCTCACGCCCCCGCCTCGCGCGAGGGAAGCCTACACGGCGCTCGTCCAGCTCTTCGCCGCGCTGCGCGATGGAAACGTCGACCGCGCCGTGCCCACGGAGATCGCCGCGCTGCGACGCATGTACGACGCGATCCTCCGCGAGCGCTACGATCGCGTCGAGCCGCGCCTCGCCGATCTCGACCAGCTCGAGATCATCGCGGGCAAATTCCCGTCGCGCGCGGCCTTCCTCTCGGAGCTCGCCCTCGAGCCCCCCTCCGCCACGCAGGATCTCGCGAGCGGGGGCAGCACCGACGACGACGCGCTCATCCTCAGCACCGCGCACAGCGCGAAGGGGCGCGAGTGGGACGCGGTCTTCGTCATCTGGGCCGTCGATGGCTGGTTTCCGTCATCGCGCGCACTGCGCAGCGATGAGGAGATGGAGGAGGAGCGCCGCCTCATGTACGTCGCGATGACGCGCGCGCGCCACCACCTCGCCGTGCTCTATCCGCTCAACAGCTACGGCGCGCGCTGGGGGAGTGACTACACCATCGATCAACTCTCGCGCTTCATCGACGTCGGCGTGCGCGATCGCATGCGCCGCATGGCCGCCTACCCCGCTCCCACACCGATCCTCGCGCCCGAGGCGCCGCCAGGCGTGCCGCTCGACCTCCGCGCACTACTTCGCGGGCGCTTCGGCGCTCCCTGACGCCACGTACGCCCGGAGCGCCGCGAACGGATCCTTCGCATTCCCCTTCGCGAGCGCAATGATGCGCGCGATGGCAGCCGGCAGTCGCTTCCCCTCCCGCTCGTAGACCGCGTCGAAGTCGTCGAGCCCCGTGCGATACATGCGACGCGACATCAGCGCCGCGTTGTCGAGGTGCAGCGCGATCGGCTTCTTCGCATCGTAGCCGGGCAGCGTCGGCTCGATCTCGCTCGCGAATCGCGCGCGCGCGCCCGCGAACACGATCTCTCTCGCTGCGAGCCGCTCCGCCTTGCTCGCCGGATGCGCCGTGAACGCCGAGTCGACGCTGTTGTACACCGCGCTCCAGAAGCGGCCGAGCGTTTTCTGGCGCACCCAATCCTCCCGCGCGAGGCGCACCGAGGCGCTGTCGCCGTGCACCGCGTAGTACCACTCCGAACCGTGCGCACCCACGAAGTTCGCGAATGACTCGTTGAACACCGCCTGCCCCGACGCATAGAAGGTGTTGTGCGTGAGCTCGTGGATCACCGTGTTCACGAGCGATACGCTGTCCTCCTCGAGCGTCGTCGAGAGCAGCGGATCGTTCAGATATCCGAGCGTGCTGAACGCGCTCGCGGGGCGCAGATACGCATCGAAGCCATCGTGCGAGAGCTCCGCTGCCGCACGCGTCGCATCGCGCACGTCGAAGTAGCCCTTGTACGGCACACTCCCCACGATCGGGAACCACCACGTCCTGAAGCGCAGCCGGTCGCGGTATGCGGCCGAGAGCACGACGACGAGCGTATCGTGGTCGATGTGGCTGAAGGTGGTAAAGCTCTCCCTCGCCGCGAGCTTCACCGAATCCGCCGCAAAGGTGCGCGCGGCGAGCACGAGTGCGAGCTTCTGGCGCGTCGCCGACGGCGTCGATAAATCCGCCACGAGCTTCGCGATCGGCCTCGCACGCCGCAAAATTTCCGCCTCGGCCCACCCCGCACGCGCGAGATAGCGCCCGATGGGCACGAGGGTAAAAAAGGCGAGGACGACGAGAGCCACTGCTCCCGCCGTCCTCCGCGCGATGCGCGCGATCGTCATGTCGAGCGCGCCGCTAGTGCACCGACGCGGGACAGGCGGCCGAGCTCGGGCAGCGGAACACGCTCACCTGCGCGCCAAGCGATGAGCTGAACGAGCTACCGCTG
>JBDSHG010000011.1:0-8074 GCA_039918615.1 Gemmatimonadaceae bacterium
TGCGGCGGCTCGCCGAGCGTCCGGCGAATCTCGCGTTCATCACCGGCAACGTCGTGCGCGAGATGATGAGCGGCTACAAGCAGTAGATGGCGCGACACGAGCCGCCCGATCACAGCAAGGGCGATGAACGTACCCTCGGCGGCTACATGGCGGTTCACGCGCGGCCCGCTGCCTTCGAGGGCTCCGATGGCCGTTCCTATACGGTCGCGATCGAGACGGATGAAACGGGCGAACGTGCCCGCCCCATCGGCGCCTATCTCCTCTTCGTGCGTTGGGGCGGTGAGCAGCCCGAGGTCACCGGGCACATCGAGTCGCCCTTTCTCGCGTGGGGAGCGACTGCCGAGGAGGCGATGCTCGCCGTCGGCGCGCTGTCGCTGCACGAGGTGAAGAAGCAACTCGATCTCATGGTGGGCGCGAAGGCGCCTCCGTCGCGCCCCTGGTGGGAAGCGATGCGAGAGGAGGGCACGGAGCATGGATCCTGACGTGTCCGCGATGACGGACAAGCCGGGCGACGTGCGCGGTGTGGTGATGAACGGAACGGGTGGCGTGTGGACCGTGCGCACGACGGATGGCACGCAGCACCAGGCGACGATGCGCGGCCGGCTCAAGCAGGAGGGTGCGGACAAGATCGCCGTTGGCGACGACGTGCGGCTCGAGCCGGAGGAGCGCGGAGGAAGCTGGGTGATCGCGGAGCTCTACCCGCGCCGCTCGCGGCTCGCGCGCCGTGCGCCGGGCGGCGCGCACGGTGAGCGCGTCGTCGTCGCCAACATCGATCAGGTCATCGTGGTGTTCGCGCTCGCGAAGCCCGAGCCGCATCCGCGGATGCTCGACCGCTTCCTCGTGATCGCCGCCGCGAACGACATTCACGCGTGCATCGTCTTCAACAAGCGTGAGCTCGTCGGCGAAATTCCGGCGTGGATCGACGAGTATAAGCTCCCGGGCTATCCGATCCACTTCACGAGCGTAAAGGAGCGAATCGGACTCGAAGAGCTTGGCGAGGCGCTGCACGGGCGCACATCGGCGCTGAGCGGGCCATCGGGCGTCGGGAAATCCTCGCTCCTCAACTCGATCTACCCGGGGCTGAACTTTCGCGTAGGCGAGATCAGCGAGTCCGTGAACAAGGGGCGCCACACCACCGTCGGCGCCGCGATGCATCCGCTCCCCGACGGAGGCTTCGTCGTCGACACGCCGGGGCTGCGCGAGATCGGCGTGTGGAATCTGCTCGCCAGCGATCTCGATGACTGCTTTCTCGAGTTCCGTCCCTTCATCGGCCAGTGCAAATTCGGCGACTGCCGACATGTGCACGAGCCGGGATGCGCCGTGCGAGCGGCGGTGGCCGGCAAGAAGATCGGCGCATCGCGCTACGACAGCTATCTCAAGTTGCTCGGCGAGCTTCAGGAAGGGGAGAGGGACCCATATTGAGCGAGCGCATCTCACGAAGGACGCCGGTGCGAACGATGGCCGCGCGCTCAGGAGCGCGCTCCGTGGCGATCATAGGAAAACTCGGCCTGCCGTGGGCGAGGGTCGTCTCGTGGCTGGAGCGACGAGACTGGGACGAGGGCACGCAGCTGATGCTGTTCGCGCTCGTGATCGGTGTGGTCGCCGCGCTCGGAGTCGTTGCCTTCTATCGCCTGATCGATCTCGCGTACTCGCTGCTCGTGCTGCAGATCGGCGGACGGATCGAGCCCAGTTTCCATGCGATTTATCGACCGCTGGTCACCTCGATTGCACTCTGGGTCGCGTGGGCGATCGTGCGATGGACGCGCATTCCCGAAGGGCAGACGGTGCCGGATGTGCAGCTCGCGGTCGCGAAGCGCGGTGGCGTGGTCCCACTCCGGCCGGTGATTGTTCGCACGCTCGCCGCGGTCGTCACCCTCGCCGGCGGGGGATCCGCAGGGAGCGAAGGCCCCACTGCGGTGCTCGGCTCATCGATCGGCTCGGTGGTTGGCCGCGTGCTTCGCTTTCAACCGCGCAGGATAAAGATCCTCGTCGGCTGTGGCGCGGCTGCTGGAATCTCGGCGGCATTCAATGCGCCCTTCGCGGGGGCATTTTTCGCCCTCGAGGAAGTGCTCGGATCGTTTTCGATCGGTGCGTTCAGCCCGGTCGTCATCGCGAGTGTCGCTGCGGCGATCACGGTGCGCCCATTTCTCGGATCGCACCCCGCGTTTCACATCCCGCCGTACGGCGGGATCCGGCCATTGGCGATCCTGCTGTTGTACCCGCTGCTTGGCATTGCGTGCGGGCTCGCATCGGCGATGTACTCGAGAATGTACTTCGCCACGGCGGATTCGTTTCAGCGACTCCGACCGCAGTGGGTGCGTCCGCTGCTCGGCGGACTCGTAGTCGGACTGCTCGGCTATTTCGGTGGCGGGCTGCTGATGGGCACCGGGCATCTCGCAATCCCGATCGAAATATTCGGCGGATTCGCGTGGTATCTGCTCATCGCATTCGCGTTTGCGAAGATGCTTGCCACATCACTTACGCTCGGCTCGGGCGGATCGGGCGGATTATTCACGCCGACACTGTTCGTCGGCGCCGCATTTGGCGGAGGTATCGGCGTGCTCGCGCAGCAGCTGCTGCCGCACTTCGGCCTGCATCCGGAGGCATGGGCGCTGGTGGGAATGGCGGGGCTCATTTCGGGAACGCTGCATGCGCCGATCACAGCGATCTTCATGGTCTTCGAGATGACGGACGACTACAACCTCGTTCCTCCGCTCATGATCGTGTCGGTGATCGCGGCGGCGACGTCGCACCGTTTCGCGAAGCACGGCTTGTACGACGGATGGCTGGCGCGCCGAGGGGAGCATCTCGCGCACGGCACCGATCGGTCGATCATGCACCGGCTGCTCGTGCGGGACGTCATGAACACTTCACCGGTGTGCGTCGCACCCAGCGCGACACTCGGCGAGGTGGTGGCAGCGACGTCGGAGTCTCGACTAACCTCGATCCCCGTGATCGACGAGGACAGAATACTGATGGGCGTGATCACCTTCACGGATCTGCGACTCGCTCTGCTCGACCGCGGCGACCTGGCCCCGCTGCTCCTCGCTGCCGATCTCGCCGAGCCGACCGAGGTGGCCCTGGCGACCGACTCGATTCACACCGCGCTCGGCAAACTCAATGCGCGTGCAACGGATCTCCTGCCGATCGTGGAAAGCGAAGCGAACCCCGTTTTCCTCGGCGTGCTCACGCGGGAAGATGTGCTTGCGGCCTACGAGCGCGAGCTCATGCACCAGGTGTAGCGCCGGGGAGTTGATTGCGCAGCCGCCAGAAGATGTAGCCGAGGACGATCGCCACCAGCGCCAGCGCCGCTCCGAATTCGCTCACGAGATACCTGGTGATCCCCTTGTCGACCGTGACGACGTCGAAGAAGCCCTGGATGTAGAGATTGTGGCTTGCGTGCAGGATGGCCGCGGCCCACACGCTCCCCGAGCGCAGCCTGATCCAGGCGAACGCGAAGCCGATGCCGAGAACCATGAGCGCGAAGCAGGTGATCGAGTACCAGGTGGGGGTGCCGCCGTTGTAGTCGGCCGCGATGATGAGGGGCATGTGCCAGCTCGCCCAGATTGCACCGCTCACGAGTGCGGTGCGCGCGAACGACCATCCCTCGTAGAGCTTGGGCACGAGGAAACCGCGCCAGCCGAGCTCCTCGCCGAGGGCGCTGAGGAGGCTCATGACGGAGCCGAGAAGCACGAAGCGCCATATGGGCGTGTGAAAACGTGAGAGATCGACGCCGCCGTATCCTGAGAGCCAGACGAGTCCGTATGCGACGAGCGCGTACGCGATGGGGAGCGTGTACGCGAGCACCAGCCATCGGGGCGCGCCGGCGCGCCACCCCTCGCCGCGCACGTTGCGCTGGTAGAGCATTCGCGTGATCAGCGCGGATACGCCGGGGCACCACATGAGCATCAGCACGTAGCGTCCACCGCCCAGGCTGAGCGTCTTTGCGGTGCCGAGGATGTAGTAAAAGATCGAACTGAGCGCAAACGTCAGGATCAGAAAGGTCGCGATCTCCTTTCTGAGTTGTGGCGTAAAGCGGGACTCGGACATGGCTCGCCGGGGTGTGGGAGAGTGCGAACGGCGTGGCGATCGTGGCGGCGAGGGCGAGACGCGGCGAACGCGACGTCGGAACGAACGTGTATTGTGCGGCAAGCCGGGTGGCGGTGGCTCTCGCGAATGGGCGCTACCTGAGGTATTGTATACTAGTTCGGTATACCACTACTGCGGAAGAGTCGCCACTGATGGCCGACCGCCCCCGCAGCGGCACTTCACCAACTTCGCCCGATGACAGGACGCGCAGCCGCCCAGGGATCGATCGCTCCGCCACCGGTGCACCGCGGCGAGGACGGCATCACGATCCGCAGCGTCTCCGGCGAGGACGAGCTGGAGCTGTGCGTCCGCATGCAGCACCGCATCTGGGGCAAGACCTACAGCGGAACCGTCCCCACGGTCATCCTCTCGCTCGCGCAGAAGCTCGGCGGCGTGGTCGCCGGAGCATTCGACGCCAACGGGCAGATGCTCGGCTTCGTCTTCGGAATGACGGGCCTCATCGATGGCGAGCTCTCACACTGGTCCGACATGCTCGCCGTCGAGTCGTCCGCCCGCGATCGCGGCATCGGGCGCCGCCTCAAGCATTTTCAGCGCGACGTGCTGCGCGCCCTCGGCATCAGCACGATGCACTGGACGTACGATCCGCTCGTCGCGCGCAATGCCTATCTGAATCTCGTGAAGCTCGGCGCCTACGCGTCGGCATACGTCGTCGATTTCTACGGCCCCGACACCGGCAGCACGCTGCACGGAAACCTCGGCACCGACCGCTTCATCGTCAAATGGCACATCGGAGACGGAGAGCCCGACTGGATCGCGCCCGCCCCGGTGCTAGCGAAGACCGCGGACGATGCGTTCATTGTGAATCCGCAGCACGACGGAAATCCGCCGGTGCTCCTCGATCTCCCAAACGACCCGCGCATCCGCATCGAGATTCCGCCGGACATCTACGCGCTCATCGACGAGGCGCCGGACGTCGCGCACGAGTGGCGGATGACGACTCGCGAGGCTTTCACCTGGTATCTCCGGCGCGGCTATCGCGTGACCGGCTTCTCTTCCGCCCCGGACACGGGGCGGTGCTTCTACACCGTACGCGCGTCGGAGACATGACAATGATTCAGCTCGTCCGCATCTCGATGAAGGAAATCCACCTCCCGCTCAAGGAGCCGTTCCGGATCTCCTCCGGCATGGTCACCACCCGGCGCATCATGCTGCTCGAGCTGGAGGATGCAGACGGTGCAACCACGTGGAGCGAATGCGTCGCCGGAGAGACGCCGAACTACAGCTCCGAGACCGTCGACACCGCGTGGATGATCATCGAGGAGTACGTCGCCCCGCGCCTGCTCGGACTCTCGTATCAGCATCCGGAGGATGTGCATCCCGCACTCGAGCTGAACTTCCGCGAGCATCGGATGGCGAAGGCAGCCGTCGAGATGGGCGTGTGGGCACTCTTCGCCGAGAAGCAGAAGCTGTCACTCTCGAAGCTCATCGGCGGCACGCGCGCCGAGATTGCAACAGGAATCTCGCTCGGCATCCAGAATTCCCCCGCCGCGCTCGTCGAGCGCGTGGGGAAGGCGCTCGCCGAGGGCTATCAGAAGGTCAAGCTCAAGATCGAGCCGGGACACGACCTCGACTTCGTCGGCGCCGTGCGCGAGGCCTATCCGAAGGCCCCGCTCATGGCGGATGCGAACAACGCCTACACGCTCGACGACACCGCACGGCTCGCGAAGCTCGACGCGTTCGACCTGATGATGATCGAGCAGCCGCTCGCGCACGACGATCTCGTGCGGCATGCCGAGTTGCAGCGCGCGCTGCGCACTCCCATCTGTCTGGATGAGTCCATCGTGAGTCTCGACCGCGCGGAGGACATGCTGACGCTCAAGAGCGGCCGCATCATCAACATCAAGCCGGGGCGCGTGGGCGGCTTTCAGCAGTCGCGTGCGATTCACGACCTGTGCATGAAGAACGACATCCCCGTCTGGTGCGGAGGGATGCTCGAGAGCGGCGTCGGACGCGCGTACAACGTCGCGCTTGCGTCGCTCCCCGGCTTCACGAAGCCAGGCGATGTGAGCCCGAGCGCGCGTTACTGGGAGCAGGATATCGTCACGCCGGAATGGACGATGAGCTCCGCAGGAATGGTTCGCGTGCCCACGGACAAACCCGGCATCGGGGTGACCGTAAACGTCGACCGCATCGATGATCTCACCGTGCGCTCCGCGGTACTTCGCGCATGACCGCTGCGTTGCCTGAGTCGCTGCAGTCGCTCTTCGCACCCGAGGTTGCTGCCTCGCTGATCGCGCTGCGGCGCGACCTCCACCGGCACCCCGAGCTCTCGTGGGCGGAGGAGGGGACGGCACAACGGCTGACGAAGGCGCTTGGGGCATTCGGCGTCGCGGATGTCACACGAGTCGCTCGGACGGGGCTCATCGCGCGCGTACCCGGACGCACGCGCGGCGGCCCCGTGATAGGCGTACGCGGCGACATCGACGCGCTCCCGATCACCGAGGCGACGAATCTCGATTTCGCATCGGAGACGCCGGGAGTGATGCACGCCTGCGGGCACGACGTGCACGCGTCGTGGGCCGTGGGCGCCGCACGACTGCTGATCGAGAATCCGGCCGAGCGCGATGTGCTCATTATTCTGCAGCCGGCGGAGGAAGTCGGGGAGGGCGCGCAGGCGATCCTGGACAGTGGCGCGCTCGACGCGATGCAGATGATCTTCGGCGGCCACGTCGACCGGCGCTTCGAGGTCGGGCAGATCGTGGCGCAGGCGGGACCACTCGCGGCCTCGACCGATACGTTCACGATTATCCTCACGGGAGCCGGCGCACACGGTGCCCGGCCGCACGAGTCGTCCGATCCCATCGTCGGCGCTGCGGCGCTGATCGGTGCGCTGCAGACGCTCGTCTCGCGGCGGCTCGACCCCGCGGAGCCGGGCGTCGTCACCGTCGGCACGATTGCGGCGGGCAGCGCGTCCAACATCATCCCCGAGCGCGCCGAGCTCTCGGGCACGATCCGCGCGACGAGCGTCTCCGCGCGCACCCTACTCACCACAGAGCTTCGCCGGATGGCCGAGGCGATCGCCACCACCTACGGCCTCGCCGCGGTAGTCGACATCAGCGGCCGAACCGCGCCGATCGTAAATCCTCCCGACGCCGCGGAGATCGCTCGCGAAGCCGTTTGCAACGTGCTCGGCGCAAGCGCGCTCGTGCCGCTCGGCACGACGAACATGGGGGGCGAGGACTTCGCAGCGTACATGGAGCGGATTCCCGGGTGCTTCATGCGCATCGGCGCACGCGAGCACGGCGGCAGGAAGATCGCGGCACATTCGTCGGGCTTCTACGCGGCCGAGGGCGCACTCTTCGTCGGCGCAGCGGTGCTCGCGGAGTCGGCGCGCGTAGCGTCGCGGGAACGCTAGATCGTGCTTCTCACATATCGCAACGACGAGGTCGTCCTCATGAACCCCAACGCATCGATGCGCGCATTCCGGTCGCGCGCTGCCTTTTGCTTCGCGTGTACCGCTGCAATCGCGTTCGCGATGAGCATCGCTACGCCTGGGCTCGCCCGCGCGCAGAGTGCGGAGGGCAGCTTCTCGCTCGAACAGATCCTCAGCTACCCATACACGGAAGAGCTGACCTCGTCGGACAGCGGCGCTCGCATCGCGTGGGTGTTCAACCGCAGCGGCGTCCGCAACGTCTGGGCGGCTGAAGGGCCGGACTACAAGGCGCGTCAGATCACCGACTACCGTACCGACGATGGGCAGGAGCTCACGAACCTCTCGATCACGAACGACGGCAAGTTCATCGTCTTCGTGCGCGGCGGCGATCACGACGCGAACTGGCCGCTCGATCACGAGCCCAATCCCGCGCTCTCGACGGCGCAGCCAAAGGTCGAGATCTTCGTCGTCCCGTTCGCGCAGGGGAAGGATCGCAAGGAGCCGCAGCTTCTTTCCGACGGCGACCTGCCGGTGACCTCGCCGCGCGGTGACCGCATTGCGTTCATCAAGGAGCATCAGATCTGGATCGCA
>JBDSHG010000012.1:0-6009 GCA_039918615.1 Gemmatimonadaceae bacterium
GTCGTATCCGCGAGGTAGCCGCAGATGAGACCGCCGAGGAAGGCGCCCGTGTTGATGCCGACGTAGAAGATCGTGAAGCCGGCGTCGCGTCGGGAATCGCCGTCGGCGTAGATCTGGCCCACCATCGTCGAGACGTTCGGCTTGAAGAACCCCGTGCCGATGATGATCAGCGTGAGCCCCGTGTAGAACATCGTCATCGAGTTGACGGCGAGGCAGAAGTGGCCGGCGGCGATGATGAGTCCACCGATCACGAGCGATCGTCGCGTGCCGATGACCCGGTCGGCGAGGTAGCCGCCGATGAGCGGCGTGAGAAAGACGAGCATCGTGTAGGTGCCGTACAGCTTCGCGGCGCGTGCCGTGTTCCAGTGGAGCGCCTGCGTCAAATACAGAATGAGGATTGCCCGCATCCCGTAGTACGAGAAGCGCTCCCACATCTCGGTGAGGAAGAGCAGACCGAGTCCGCGCGGGTGACCGAAGAGCGCGGTGTCGTCGAGCGCCGGCGGGCGATCGGCGGCGGTGGAAAGGATGTCGACTGCGGATGACACGAGGCTCCTGCGCTGAGGCTGGAGAAGGATGGTGCGCGTTACGCGATTGCGCGAACGGGCACGATGCGCTCGGGCGGCTTCGTCGCGCCGGCGGCCTGCTGCTCGGGCCACGAGATGCGCGTCGGCAGCTGCTTGATGCACGCAGCCCAGTGTTCGGGCTCCTTGAGCTCGAGCGGCGGGACGATCACCGAGCACGACGCATCTTTCTGCGGATGCTGGCATCGCGGATGGAACGGGCATCCAGACGGCGGATTCGCGGGGGAGGGAACGTCGCCGCGCAGCACGATCCGCTCGCGCTTCGCCTCGGGATCGGGCACCGGGATCGCCGAGAGCAGCGCCTGCGTGTAGGGCATCAGCGGCAGCGCGTACAGATCGTCCGCGTTCGCGAGCTCGACGATGCGGCCGAGGTACATCACCGCGACGCGGTCGGCGATGTGCTCGACGACCGACAGGTCGTGCGCGATGAAGAGATAGGCGAGCCCGTGCGCCTGCTGAAGATCCTGCAGCAGGTTGATCACCTGCGCTTGCACCGAGACGTCGAGCGCAGACACCGGCTCATCGCACACGATGAACCTCGGCTCGACCGCCAGTGCGCGCGCGATGCCGACGCGCTGGCGCTGTCCGCCGGAGAACTCGTGCGGGTATCGCGTCGCATGCTCGGCGCGCAGCCCCACCTCCTCGAGCAGCTGGCGCACGCGCGCATCCGCCGCGCTCCCCTCCGCCAGCTTGTGAATCGTCAGCCCCTCGCGCACCGACGCGCCGACGGTCATGCGCGGATTGAGGGAGCTGAACGGATCCTGGAAGACGATCTGCATCTGGCGCCGCAGCTTGCGCAGCGGCTCCTTCCCGAGCTTTCGCACGTCGGCGTCATCGAAGAGAATCTCTCCGGACGTCGGCTCGATGAGGCGGAGGATGGCGCGCCCCGCGGTCGTCTTGCCGCACCCCGACTCGCCGACGAGGCCAAGCGTTTCGCCTGCAGCGACGTCGAAGGAGATGCCGTCGACCGCGCGCACCGCGCCGGTGACACGTCGCATCACGCCACCGGTAATCGGAAAGTGTTTGGTGAGCTCCCTCACCTCGAGCAACGGCTTCTGAGCCGACGTGTCCGGTGTCATGCGCCCGCCCCCGTGCGCGCCGCGAGCGGAACGTGCGGCGCGTTGCGCCGCGCGGGCTCGACCGCGAGATGGCAGCGCGAGACGTGCCCCGCGCCGATCTGGTAGAGCGGCGGATGCTCGAGCTCGCAGCGCTCCCAGGCGTACGGACAGCGCTCGTGAAAGCGGCAGCCGGTGGGCCAGTCGTACGGCGATGGAACGGCGCCCGGGATTACCGTGAGGCGCTCGCGCTTCGTCCCCGCGCGCGGCATCGCGGCCATCAGCCCCTCGGTGTACGGATGATGCGGCTTCGCGAACAGCTCGCGCACTCCCGCCTGCTCGACGATCTCGCCGGCATACATCACGATCACCCGCGACGTCGACTCGGCGACGACGCCGAGGTCGTGCGTGATGAGCAGCACCGACATTCCCGTGCGCTCCCGAAGCTCGCTCAGCAGCTCGAGGATCTGCGCCTGGATCGTGACGTCGAGGGCGGTCGTGGGCTCGTCCGCGATGAGCAGCGCGGGAGAGAGCATGAGCGCCATCCCGATCATCACGCGCTGGCGCATCCCGCCCGAGAGCTGATGCGGATACGACTTCGCCCGCTCGGCCGGATCCGGAATGCCGACGGTGCCGAGCATCTCGACGGCGCGCGCCCAGGCATCGCGCTTGCTGATGCGCGAATGCACCCGCGGCACCTCGGCCAGCTGCGCCCCGATGGTGAAGACGGGGTTGAGCGCGGTCATCGGCTCCTGGAAGATCATGGCGATGCGGTTGCCGCGAATCCTGCGTATTGCCTCGTCGTCGAGTGCGAGGAGATCGGTGCCCTCGAGCGCGATCTTCGAGCCCGGCTCGATGCTCCCGGGGCGCTGGATGAGCCGTAGCAGCGAAAGCGACGTGACGGACTTCCCGCACCCGGATTCGCCGACGACGCCCACCGACTCGTTCGCGGCGATGTCGAACGACACGCCATCCACCGCGCGCGCGACCCCTGCGCTCGTGCGGAAATAAGTGCGGAGGTCCTGCACGGAAAGCAGCGGCTCGGTCATCACCGGTCAACCTGACGCGGGTCCATCGCATCGCGCAAGCCGTCGCCGGCGAGATTGTACGCCAGCGACGTGAGGACCAGCGCGATGCCGGGGAAGAGTGCGACCCACCACGCGGTCGCGATATACGGCGAGCCGTCGCGGATGATGTTGCCGAGGCTGGGAGACGGATCGGGGATGCCGATGCCGAGATACGACAGCGCCGCCTCGTTGATGATGACGCCAGCCACGCCGAGTGTTGCGGCGACGATCACCGGCGTCAGCACATTGGGGAGCACGTGCCGGGCTACGATCGCGAGGTCGCGCGCGCCGAGCGCCCGTGCGGCCGCCACCATGTCCCTCTCGCGCAGCGACAGCACCTCGGCCCGCACGAGACGGCTCGTCGCGAACCAGGCGGTGAGGCCGAGGAGGAGCACGAGCGAGGTGACGCCGAGCGGCGCCCACAGCGTGCCGACGGCAATGAGCAGCACGATGCGCGGAATGGACAGGAAGGCGTCGACGAGGCGCATCATCGCTGTGTCGAGCTTCCCGCCGACGAATCCGGCGGTCGCGCCATACGCTGTGCCGACGACCACAGCGATCGCAGTGGCGAGCAGCGAGATGATGAGTGAGAAGCGCGCGCCGTAGAGCACGCGGCTGAAGATGTCGCGCCCGGCGAAGTCGGTGCCGAAGAGGAACTCGCGTGACGGTGGATGGTTCGCGAACTCCTGCGCGAAAATCTCGATCGGATCGTGCGTCGCGAGCCATGGCGCGAAGGCGACGATGGTGTACATCACGATGAGCGTGAAGAGTGCGATGACGGCGGATGGATGCGCGGCGTAGCGCGCGAAGACCGCGCGATGGCCGGTCGCGCGCGCACGCGGATGCGAGTAGCGCCACAGAGCCACACAAATGATGACGACAAGCGCAGCGGCGCTCAGCCAGCGAAGG
Source organism: Gemmatimonadaceae bacterium (assembly GCA_039918615.1). Lineage (GTDB taxonomy): Bacteria > Gemmatimonadota > Gemmatimonadetes > Gemmatimonadales > Gemmatimonadaceae > FEN-1250. The sequence continues at coordinate 3,613 of JBDSHG010000012.1, forward strand.
ACGAGCACCTACGTCGGGCGCACGCGCGGGTCGACCACCGCGTAGAGCATGTCCGCCGCGATGGTGCCGACGACCACGAGCACGCTCGTCACCAGCACCGAGGACATCACGAGTGAGTAGTCGCGGCTGCTCACCGCCGTCGCCGTGATGTATCCCATCCCCGGCCACGAGAAGACCAGCTCGACCAGCACGGCGCCGCCGAGGAGACTGGGGAGCGCAAGCCCGGCGAGCGTGATGATCGGGAGGAGTGCGTTGCGGAGGATGTGATGCCGGGTGATCGCGCTCTCCGGCACGCCCTTCGCGCGCGCGGTGACGACGAACTCCAGCCGCCCGACATCGAGCATCGCGGCGCGCTGGAAGCGCGCAACCGCCGCGCAGGTGAGCAGCGTCAACGTGGTGACGGGGAGAACGAGATGCCGCCCGACGTCGACCGCATGCGCCCATCTTCCATCAGAGGTCGCAGTGATCACGTTTTCCATGCCGCTGATCGGGAAGATCGGGATCCAGTAGGCGAAGAGGAGTACGAGCATGAGCGCGAGCCAGAAGTCGGGCATCGAATAGAAGACGAGCGTGATGCCCCGACTACCCCAGTCGGCAAAAGTGCCACGTTTGTGTGCCTGCACAACGCCGAGCGCTATTCCGGTGGCGAAGGTCGCGAGTAGCGCGAGCACCATGAGCTCGATCGTGCGCGGTACATACTCGATGAGGACGTCGCGGACGGGACGCTGCTGCGTCACCGAGTAGCCGAGATCGCCGCCCGCGACGGCGCGGACGTAGCAGACGTACTGCGCGGGAAGCGGCTCGTCGAGGCAGTACCTATGTCGCCATCCGGCAACGACGGCGGGGTCGACGCGACGATCACCGAGATACGAGTAGGGATCGCCAGGGGCGAGGTGGAGCAGCACGAAGGTCAACGTCGCGACCAGCCAAATGACGGCGAGTCCCTGAAGGAGACGGCCCGCGAGCAGCCGCCTCATCTACTAGTGAGCGCCGGCTGCGAGCGCGACGCTCGCACCCTTGGGAGCGGAGCCGCCGTCGATCGTCCAGTCGGCGAGATGCACGAACCACATGTCTCTGCGCATGGCTGCGGGATGGACGTTCGTCGCCATCGCCGCGATCGAAGGCGATTCGTAAAGCCAGACCGCCGGCGCATCCTCGATGATCATGCCATACGCTCGCCTGTAGAGCGCGATGGCCTGAGTGGGATCCATCGTTCCGACGGCGGAGTCGACCACTGCATCGAAGGCAGTATTCGAATAGGAACCGGAATTGCTCGGGCCGCCGGCCCGTGCCGCAATCGTGCTCCACTCCTGCCGAATCCCGGACGGCGTCGGATCGAGGGCCATCCGTTCGAATGCCATGTCGAAGTCGCGTGCGGCGGTTCGACTTCCCATCGTCGGAAAGTCCACGCGCTCGATGTCCATCTTCGCGCCGACCTTCTTCCACATGTCCTGCAGCAGTACGGCCATCTGTTGGCGCTCCGTGCTGGTTGTCGGCACAAGCATTGAGAACTGCAGAGAAATGGCGCCCTTATGGCGCACACCATCCTTGCCTAGCACCCATCCGCGGCGCTCGAGGAGCGATGCGGCGCTGTCGGGTGCGTAGGGAAGACTCGGAAGCCCTCGGTCGTACGTGGGAAGATTGGACGTGAGCGGACCGATGAGGAGAGGGGTGGTGCTGTCCACGACCGTGCTCACGGCGCGTCGGCGGTCGATTGCCATCGAGAGTGCGCGGCGAACTTCGCGATCGCCAAAGACCGCGTGCGGAGCGCCGCCTTTGCGCGCGTGCAGGTTGAATCGTGCGAAAGCGACAACCATGGACGGATAGCGCATCAGCTTGAGCTCCGGATGCGTAGCGATCTGCGCGATGTCCTGTCTTCGTATCGTTGCGATGAAGTTCGCCTCGCCGGAATACAGCCGCAGCATCGCTGCATCGGGACTCCCGGCGATGCTCCAGATGAGGCGGTCGATCTTCGGCGCTCCGCGATGGAAGGTGCTGTCGGCCGCGAGCTCGATCGTGTTCCCGCTGACCCACCGCACGAACTTGTACGGGCCGCTTCCCACAGGATTACGCGCAAAGGACGAGGTCTGCAGCGCCGAGTCCGGAATGGCCTGCAACAGATGCGCGGGAAGCACCCTCACCTGGGTTGCGGCATTGAAGAACTGCTCGAGAGAACGCGCGTGAAACCAGATGACCGGAGTCAGGCTGTCCCGGGCGGTGACCGAATCGATGCCTGCGAGAAGCGGCAGCACCGGGGAGCCGATGAGCTTCGAGCTGTTGATGCGAAAGCTGTAGAGCACATCGGCTGCGCGAACGGGAACTCCGTCAGCCCAGTGCGCTTTCGGGGCGATGTGAAATGCGAGCGAGAGCGAATCCGGCGCCCACGTCCACGAGTCC
>JBDSHG010000013.1:0-2866 GCA_039918615.1 Gemmatimonadaceae bacterium
TGTCGATGACCGCGCGCACCGCCGGATCCGCGACGAAGCCCTCGAGGCAATGCCCTCCACTGCGCACCGCGAGCCGAAGCTCGCTCCGCACGGCGCGTTGCACGGCGTCGAGGATGTCTTCGGTCGATCCGACGAGTCGGATGTAGTCGGGCTTGCCCTCGAAGCGCTTGTTGAAGCCGCGCCGATTCAGATCGGCGTAGCGCGGATCATCGGGGCCGATGTTGTGCGGCGAGGCACGATCGACGCGTGCGTCATGCTGTGGTGTCTGCGAATCCATCTTCGTCTCGTTTCTGGTTGTCGTAGCCTGCGCGATCAGACTCGCTCGCCTTTCGGCGAGCAAAGCACGCGGCCGAAGCCGATCCTGCCGGTATGCTGGTGAGTTGCCGATCGGCTCTGACGCTAGCTCTGCGCCTTGGGTACCCGCACCGTGAGTTCCGACCGCGCGAATTGCCATTCTAACAGCGCGTACATCACGATAGCCGGAATCACCGCGGTGATCGCTACCACAGCGATGTTGTCGGGCAAAAGAGTCGATTCCCACCAGAGCACTTTCTCAGCGAGAGGCAAGATGATTCGGCGCGCACGCGTGATGTAGTGAAACCAGTAGGCGAGTCCCCACAAATATGTCCCGCCCAGGATTGCATTCACGGAATAGCGAAGTACGCGACGTCTGCCTAGAACGTTCCAGCGAAGTACTTCGAATATCCAGGTAATGAACAGCGCGAGCGTAACCGCCGCGCCCCCGTTCAACAGCTGCATGACCCGCGAGCCTGTGATCATTGGCTCAGCTTGTATTCCGGCACGACTCTGCGAGAGGGAAATCGAATATCCGTAGACTGCCCTCGTGGCACGGGCAAACTGCCATTCGACAAAACGCTCACTGTTGCTGACCGCGGTCGTGTACGGATCGAAGAGGGTCATTCCCAGGATCGAAATGGTATCTGCGACGGCGCCTTCGCCCCATGGCGCAACAATCGATGGCACGGGATTGCCGTGAAGAAGCTGCCAGTATTCCAGGCGAACTTTCGTCCGGTTCTGCCAGTAGTCGCGATCCACCGATGGTTCGGGAGCGTAGCTGCCCATTTTGTATTTAAGTATTGGAACTACGTCGGAGATGATGTGACCCGCTTCCAGACACAACATGGAAGCGCCTACAGTCGGAAGTAGAAGGAAAAGCAACCTCGCTCGATGCGATAGCGGGTAGGCTTCCAGCCAGCGCATCCGATAGCGCAGGCGGCTTCCCAGGCCCGACAACGTGATAAGGAGAGCGAGCAGCCACGTACCAGCCACCGCGCTGAAGAGAATAAATGCGTAGTACAGGAATGCCGTTGCCGAAAACTGCGATCGCATTATCGACAGCCATCGCTTGGGAACCAGAAAGGAAGTCGCATCGTTGAGTCGGTCGAGTGTTTCCGGCATCGGACGATTCTTGACGACATGCTTCCGAGCAACCTGCAGCGAGTCTGGAAGATCCATCCAAAGGGCGCGCCCCACGATGATCGTTGCTCCGAGGAAGAGCGCGAGTCCGGTGAACGGATCGAGGAGGTGCAGAACGATCGCGCTTACGCCGGCAAGGGCCGCCCACACGAGCGCGATGAGCCAAAGTGGCGGCTCGCTCACCTGACCGGGTCTCAGTCCATACGGCAGAAGGGTCGCAAGGGCGACAATCGCCATGTACTCGAACACGACTCCGACGGAAAAGTCACGCTCACTGCTCACGACACCCGCGACTGTCGCAACGATAAAGGGAAGCATCATCAGCGCGAGCGCCGACAGATATCGCGCCGCGAACAGCTCGCGACCTCGAATGGGAAGTGCAGCATCGAATGCACCGCCGCGTCTCGGCATCCACGACCAGACGAAAAAGCAGTACGGAATGCCAGCAATGATTGCGAGACTTGGCACCCTTACGAAACTGACAACGGCGAGAATGCCGACGCTTACGGCGGGCGTGGAGATGCGCCACGACAGATCACGTCGCATGAGCTGCAGGATCACAACGCCTCCGCCGTGTGCTTGCCACCAACCAGCTCGATGAACATTTCTTCGAGCGGAATGCTCGTGCACTGCACATTCGTGAGTCCCAATTCGATCGCGAACAGCAGCGAGGCCTCTTCGGGAGTGCATTTGAACACCGCGTGCCACTGATCGACGACGGCCTTTACCTGCACGCACCCCGGTAACCGCTCGATCATCGTGATATCGCGCGCGGCGTAGCGCGGGATGATCACGAAGCAGAATTTCTCGCGGAGGTCATCGAGCTGACGGTCGAGCTTCACGCGCCCTTCATCGAGCAACACGACGCGCCCGCCAAGCCGCTCCACGTCGCCCATGTGATGCGACGAGAACAGGATCGCGGTGCCGTTACGGTTGAGCAGCTGAATCGATGTCTCGAGAAACTCGCGTCTCGCCGCGGGGTCGAGTCCGCCGGCCGGCTCGTCGAGGATGAGCAGATCCGGGCGATGACACACCGCGCAGATGAGCGCGACCTGACGAGCCTGTCCCTTGCTGAGCTGGGAGATCCGCCAGCTGTTGCCCGCAAGCTCGAATCGCACGAGCAGCTGCCTCTCGAGCTCGGAATCCCACGTCTTGAAGACGTACCGGTGGAAGGCGAGCAGCTCCTCGATGTTCGAGTTCGGTGGCAACACCTGATCCTCCGCCACGTAGCCGATGCACTTCTTCACATCGACGGGCCGCTCCGTGGGCGACATCCCGAACACGCGCACCTCTCCCTCGTGTGGAAAGAGCATCCCCATCGCGATGTGGATGAGCGTCGTCTTGCCGGAACCGTTGCGACCGAGGAGGGCGACCACCTCTTCCCGCGCCACGTTGAAGGAGACGTCGGAGAGCACCGGCGCTCCCTTCC
>JBDSHG010000014.1:0-35733 GCA_039918615.1 Gemmatimonadaceae bacterium
GGGCGATGTGCTGATCCGGAAGCATCGCTTCGACGTGTTCTCGAATCCGAACACGGGGACGGTGATCGAGGCGTGGGATCCGACGGAGATCGTGATCTATGGCGTGACGCTCGACTACTGCGTGAAGTACGCAATTGATGGGCTGATCGACATAGGAATTCCCACGATCCATCTCGTGCTCGATGCGACGAAGCCGATTGTGGAGCGTGCGGTGGAGGCGCTCGTGGGTGGATGGGTGAAGGAGGATGTGCGGATCGTGAGCACACACGACGTGGTGGCCGGACGGATCGTCTAGGCGCGCGCTTCTTCGTTCCGGGGCCCACGGCGGTGCGCCCGGCGATCCTCCGCACGATGGCGCGGCCGATGGTCGCGCATCGTGGCCAGGAGATGCGCGCGCTGCTGGCGCGCGTGCATGCCGCGTTGCCGCCGCTGTTCGGGACAGCGCGACCGGTGTACGTGGCCTCGGGCGGGGCGACCGGGATGATGGAGTCGGCAATTCGATGCGACTCGCGCGAGCGGGTGCTGGCTCTCGTGTCGGGCGCGTTTGGCGAGCGATTTGCGCGCATTGCGGAGTCGTGCGAGCGGAGCGTGACGCGGCTCGTAGCGCCGCCGGGAGAGACGGTGAGCGCGGAGGCGCTCGCGGATGCGCTGGAGCACGGCGCGTACGACGCGGTGACTGCGGTGCACGTCGAGACGACGACGGGGGTGGTGGCGGACATCGCGGCGTATGGGCGTGCGATAGCGGTACACGACGACGTGATGCTGCTGGTCGATGCGGTGTCGTCGGTGGGGGGGATGGAAGTCGCGATGGATGCGGCGGGAGTGGACGTCGTGCTCTCGGCGTCGCAGAAGGCGCTGGCGCTGCCGCCGGGGCTTTCGTTCATCGCGTGCTCGGCGCGGGCGATGGAGCGCGCGCTGTCGCTGACCGATCGAGGGGTGTATCTCGACATCGTACGCATGGATGAGTATTGGCGGCAGGGCGAGACCGCGGGGACGCCGGCGATCCCGCAGCTATTCGCGCTTGACGCGCAGCTCGAGGCTATCGGGCGCGAGGGGCTCGTGGCGCGGTTCGCGCGACACGCGGCGATGGCGGGCGCGGTGCACGAATGGGTGAGCGAGAGCGGCTTGCGGGCCGGACGCCCGAGCGTCGGCATCCTTGCGAGCGAGGCGCTTCGCGCGCCGACGGTCACCTGTCTCACCATCGCTGGCGATGCCGCGCGACTCGCGCATTTGCTGCGCGTGCGCGGCTTCGAGGTTGGTGCGGGCTACGGCGCGCTGGCGGCGAGCACGATTCGCCTGGGGCACATGGGAGATCACACGGTGCGCGAGGTGCGGGCGCTGCTCGCGGGGTTGGACGACGCGCTGGGGGAGCTGGGGTCGTAGACGACAGCTTGAGAAGAGCAGGTGTAGCGGCGTAGCTTCGCTCATCACTTCTCACGGAACTCTCGAATGCCGCGACGCCTCCGCCCGCTCCTGCTCCTCGCGCTCGCTGCACCCTCGGCCCTCGCTCAAACCCAACCGCGCGCCCGCGATCTCGGCGTCCCCTTCGACGGCACCCCCGGCACCTACAACGCGATCACCGATGTCGCGGGCGTCGAGGTCGGCGAGGTGACGCTCATCAGCGGGAGCGGGAAGCGCGTCGTCGGGAAAGGGCCCGTGCGCACCGGTGTCACGGCGATCCTGCCGCGCGGGCATCTGCGCGGCGACACCGTCTTCGCGGGCTGGTTCACGCTCAACGGCAACGGCGAGATGACCGGGACCACGTGGGTCGAGGAATCCGGCATGCTCGAAGGGCCGGTGATGATCACCAACACCTTCAGCGTCGGCACCGTGCGCGATGCCACGCTCGAGTGGTCGATCACGCACGGCCGCACGTACGACTATGAGTTGCCGGTCGTCGGCGAGACGCTCGACAACTCGCTCAACGACGTCGCCGGCTTTCACGTGACCAAGGAGCACGTCTTCGCCGCACTCGATGGAGCGCGCGGCGGGCCCGTGCCCGAAGGGAACGTCGGCGGCGGCACCGGGATGATCTGCGGCGAGTTCAAAGGCGGGACGGGCACCGCATCGCGCAAGCTCGCCGCCGCCGATGGCGGCTACACCGTTGGCGTGCTGGTGCAGTGCAACTATGGCATGCGACGGCTGCTGCACATCGCCGGCACGCCCGTCGGCCAGGAGATCCCCGATCTCCTTCCGTGCTACGACACGCGCGACTCGCTCCCGAGCGGCGAGCGGTGGGGGCGCTGCGCGAATCCGCACGGCGCCACGAAGGACCAGGGGTCGATCATCATCGTCGTGGCCACCGATGCGCCCCTCCTTCCGCACCAGCTCAAGCGCATCGCGAAGCGTGCCTCGCTCGGGATCGCCCGCAACGGCGGCATCGGCGCCAACAGCTCCGGCGACATCTTCATCGCCTTCTCGACCGCGAACGCGACCTTCCGCCCGGACTCGGTTTCGGCCGTCTCGATGCTCTCCAACGACCTGATCTCACCGCTCTTCGAGGCGACGGCGCAGTGCGTCGAGGAGGCGATCGTCAACGCGCTCGTCGCCGCGCGGACGATGGATGGCGCCGACAACCTTCACGTGACGGCGCTGCCGCACGACCGACTGCGGGCGATTCTCGCGAAGTACAACCGGCTGAAGAAGCCTTAGTACTAAACTATCGCACGTCCGCGCGGTCGCCGATGTACTCGATGAGCAGGTCGCGAATCCCCTCGAGCCGCTCCGGCCATTGTATGGCGCGCTTCGGCAGGTAGTACGCGGACTTGCGCGTGAAGAACAGCAGGAACTCGTTCGTCTCGCGCACCACGATCAGCTGCGCCCAGTTCAGCTCCACGTGGAAGCTCTCGCCATCGATGCGGAAACCGGCGGAATCGAGAGTGTACGCGCGTTCCTGCTGCGTGCTCGGATCGTCGGCGAGCTGGCGCTTGACGGCATTCTTCATCGCGATCGGCCGCGTCGCCGCGAAGATGCCGACGGCCACGAGGGGCACGCCGAACACCCAGAGATACGCGATCGGCACGTGGTGCAGCTCGCGCCACCGGCGCACGATGATCGCGATCGCGATGCACAGGAAGATGCCGAGCGCGACGAAGCGCAGCTCACGCCAGATGCGGCGCTCCTGCCGCGCATGCTCGCGGCGCAGCGTGCGAATCGCGCGATAGTGCTCGTCCGACTGCACGCGCCAGCGGATGACCGACGACGGGCGCGCCATCAGCCTGCGCCCACGCGAAAGGCCGACACGCGCGCCTGAAGACTCTGCGACGCGCTCGCCAGCGCGGCGGAGGCCGCGGCGATCTCCTGCGCGCCCGCGCACTGCTGCTCCGATCCCGCCGCGACCTCCTGCATCGCCGACGCGAACGACTCGGTTCCGTGCGCGAGCTCCGCGAGCCGCGTGTTGTTGCTCGCGAGCAGCGTTGCCGACTCCGTGGCCGCGTCTTTGATGGCGCGCAGCCAGGCCACACTCTCATCGAGCGCGCGCTCGATGCCGTCGAAGCTTCCGTGCGCCTCGCGCTGCGCGTGCTGCACGACGCCGAGCGTGGTGACGGTTTCCCGGCTGCTCTCGCGCGCGTCCTCCACGCGCGCCAGCACCAGCGCCACCGCCGTCTCCGTGCGCTCGGCCGCCTCCGCCGCAGTGATCGCGAGCGCGCGCAGCTCCGACGCCACGACGCCGAATCCCTGCCCATGCTCGCCCGCGCGCGCCGCCTCCATCGAGGCATTGAGCGAGAGCAGCTTCGCGCGGCGCGCGATGCGCCGCACGAGTGTGACGAACGATCCGATCTCGTGCGCCGCGTGGCTCACCGCCTCCGCCGACGTCGCGCTCGACTCGGCCACCGCGGCCAGCGTCGCCACCGCGCTGGCGCTGTCGTCGAGCCGCGCACGACTGTGGCGCGCGAGCGCTGCGAGCGAGTCGTTGCGAGCGACCCCGTCGCGCGCACCGGCGTCGAGGCGCGCGGACACGCTCATGAGACGGTCGGAGTCCGCAGCGGTGAGGGTGATCGCCGCCGACATCCGCGATGCCTCCTGGCTCAGCGACCCAGCCGTGCGCGCGAACTCGGATGCGGTGGCCGACAGCTGCTCGGTGCCGGCGGTGATCTGCGCGGACATCGTCGCCGTCTCGTCCGACGCGTCGCGCATCGCGTGGACGAGGCGCCGAAGTGCCGCAATCATGTCGTCGAGCGCATGGTGGAGACGGTGCACCTGCTCGTTCCCCGACTTGGAGTCGAAGGCGACGGTGAGATCGCCTGCCGCCACCCGCTCGGCCGTGTGCGCAAGGCGCGCCACGGGATCGGCCGCGCGGCGTGCCACGGTCGCGGCGACGACCAGCATCGAGAGCACGACGATGGCGCCGAGCCCCAGCGACGCGACGGTGACGTCGCGCAGCGCGGCGGCGTGTTGCGCCGGCATCTGGTAGAGCGCGGAATTGAGCCATCCGCGGCCGGCCACCGCAACGAGCGCGATGGCGAGGAGCGCGGGCACGCTCGACGCGAGCGCGATGCGCCACGGCGTATTGCGCATGATCGTGTGCTTGTCCGGCTGTTGGGGAAGGCTAGATTTCACTGTTGCCCCGCCGCTCCGTGGGGAGCGCGCATCCAATTCAACTATACCGTGTCCATTTCGCATCCGGTCCCTGACGAGGGACCCAGCTACGATCCGACCGCACTCGAGCTCAAGTGGCAGCGCCGCTGGCAGGAGCGCCGCACCAACGAGCCAGATCTGAAGGCGGCGACGTCCCCGTTCTACCAGCTGATGATGTTTCCGTACCCGTCGGCCGAAGGGCTGCACGTCGGGAACGTTTTCGCGTTCACGGGTGCCGACATCCATGGACGATTTCAGCGGCTGCAGGGGAACAGTGTCTTCGAGCCGATCGGCTTCGACGCCTTCGGCATCCACTCGGAGAACTACGCGCTGAAGGTCGGCGGGCACCCGATGAAGCTCATTCCCCAGAACATCGAGAACTTCCGCCGTCAGCTGCGGCGCGTGGGGCTCATGGTGGACTGGAAGCACGAGCTGTCGACCACGGACGCGACGTACTACAAGTGGACGCAGTGGATCTTTCTGCAGCTGTTCAAGAAGGGACTCGCGTACAAAAAGAAGGCGGCGGTCAACTGGTGCCCGAACGACAAGACCGTGCTGGCCAACGAGCAGGTCGAGAACGGCTTGTGCGAGCGTTGCGGTGCGCGCGTCGAACAGCGGTTGCTCGAACAGTGGTTCTTCCGCATCACGGACTACGCCGAGCGGCTGCTGCACAACCTGGAGTGGATCGACTGGTCCGAGTCCACCAAGAGCGCCCAGCGCAACTGGCTCGGCCGCTCCGAGGGCGCGGAGCTCTCGTTCCTGATCGCGGCCACCGATGCGCCGCCGGTGGTGGTGTTTACGACGCGCCCCGACACGATCTTCGGCGCGACGTATCTGGTGCTCGCCCCCGAACATCCGCAGGTCGCGGCGATCACCACCGCGAATCAGCGCGAGGTGGTCGAGTCGTATCGCGCGCGCACGGCGACGCAGGATGTCGTCGCGCGAAAGATGGGGGAGAGCGGCGAGAAGACCGGTGCATTCACCGGCTCGTACGCCGTGAATCCTGCGACCGGGGAGCGCATTCCGATCTGGATCGCCGACTACGTGCTGATGGAGTACGGCACGGGCGCGATCATGGCCGTGCCCGGACACGACGAGCGCGACTTCGCGTTCGCGCAGGCGTACGAGCTGCCGATCATCCGCGTCGTCGCGCCGGACGATGCGGACGCGAACGCGCCGCTCGCCGAGGCCTACACGGGGGCGGGACGGCTCGTGAGCTCGGGGATGTTCGATGGGGTTCCTGTGGCCGAGGCGAAGGCGCGTGTCACCGAGTGGCTGGTAGGGCTCGGCGCGGCGAGGCCCGTGGTGAATTTCCGGCTGCACGACTGGACGATATCGCGGCAGCGATACTGGGGTCCGCCCATCCCGATCATCTACTGCGATGAGTGCGGTGCGGTGCCGGTGCCCGAGGATCAGCTGCCGGTGATCCTGCCGGAGATCCAGGACTTCCGCCCCGATGACTCGGGCGTCTCGCCGCTCGCGCGTCACGAGGAGTGGTATCGCGTGCCATGCCCCAAGTGCGGCAAGCTCGCGCGTCGCGAGACGGATGTGTCGGACACCTTCCTCGACAGCGCGTGGTATTTCCTGCGCTACCCCAGCGCGGACTTCGACGACGTGGCGTTCGATCCGACGATCACGAGGAAGTGGCTGCCGGTGAGCTCGTACATCGGCGGCAACGAGCACGCCGTGCTGCATCTGCTGTATTCGCGCTTCATCACGATGGTGCTGCACGACATGGGGCATCTGACCTTCGAGGAGCCGTACACGCGCTTTCGCGCGCACGGGCTGATTATCCGCGATGGCGCGAAGATGTCGAAGACGAAGGGAAACGTCGTGAATCCCGACGAGTATCTCGAGCGATGGGGCGCCGACACCTTCCGCACGTACCTCATGTTCCTCGGCCCCTTCGAGGAGGGCGGCGACTTCCGCGACGCCGGGATCTCGGGGGTGAAGCGCTTCCTCGATCGCCTGTGGAAGTCGGCGCACGATGCGCGCACGACGGGGGAGCCCGATGTGGCCGTCATGCGCAAGCTGCACCAGACGATTCGGAAGGTGGGCGACGACACCGCGAAGCTGAGCTACAACACGGCGATCGCCGCGATGATGGAGTACATGAATGTGCTGCGTGCATCGGAGCGCGATGCGCATCGAGCGGAGGTCGAGCCGCTGGTGCAGCTCGTCGCGCCGTTCGCGCCGCACATCGCCGAGGAGCTGTGGGAGCTCTTTGGGCACGAGGGCGGCGTGTTCGAGTCGCGGTGGCCGAAGTACGATCCCGCGCTCGCGACGGTCGATGAGATCGAGCTCGTCGTACAGGTGAACGGCAAGGTGCGCGGGAAGATCCGCGCGGCGCGCGACATCTCGGAAGAGCAGGCGATGTCGCTCGCGCAGGCAGAGGAGGGAATCGCGCGGTTCCTCACGGGCGCGCCGAAGAAGATCATCTTCGTGCCGGGAAGGCTGCTCAACATCGTGGTGTAACGGGGCAGCGCCGAACCGGCGCTAGCCCTCCGCGATCGCAGCGATCGAGATCTTCATCCCCTTCCTCTGCGACGATGACCGTCGCACTCACGATTCGTCTGGCATCTACTTCGCCGTCGTCACGACGCGCTTGATCACGCGTCCCGGCCGAGCGTCCGTGGTGTGCTCCCCCTCGTACACCGAAGCGCCGTTCACCCACACGCGGCGCACCCCGTTGCTCACGAGGTGCGGCTCCGTCGGCGTCGCGCGATCGGCGATCGTCGCCGGATCGAAGAGCACGAGATCCGCGTACGCGCCGACGGCAATGCGTCCGCGGTCGACGATCCCGACGTTCGACGCCGCGAGCGACGTCGCCTTTCTGATCGCCTCCTCGAGCGGCATGATATGCTGGTCGCGCACGTAGCGTCCCATGATGCGCGTGAAGGTGCCGAAGCCGCGCGGATGGCTGCCATCGAGCTCGCCATCGGTGCAGAAGGAAGCCCACGGCCACGTCATCAGCTTCGCGACGTCCTGCTCGTCCATGCTCGTCGCCATGATCGAGTTGTCCGAGTGCGCCGTGTCCCCGCGCGCCTCGGCCGCCTCCGACTCGTGCAGCAACTGCATGAGCGCCGTCGTGTCGTCGACGCTCATGATCTTCGCGACCTCGTGGACGGTCTTCCCGTCGTATTCCGGCTTCGGGCCGTAGTTCGCGAGCAGCAGCCCTTCCGACGGCGCGACCTGAGCCAGCGCGAAGGCGGCCGCCTTGCGATTGTCGAAGTCACGATGCGGGAAGAGCACCGACATCCCCGAATGCCAATAGGTGTACGGATAGATGTCCGCCGTCACCTGCACGCCGCTCTCGCGCGCCCGGTCGAGCACGCGGATGAGCGAGTCGCCGAGCCCCCACGATGCCTTCATCGCGAGCTTGATGTGCGAGACCTGCACCGGCATGTGGTTCTCGCGGCCGATCGTGATCAGCTCATCGAGCGCCTTCCAGAAGGCGAAGTCCTCGCTCCGCATGTGGCTGATGTAACGGCCGCCCATCGAGCCCGCCGTCTTCGCGAGCGCGAGCACCTCGCTCGGATCCGAGTAGATCCCCGGATCGTATTCGAGCCCGCTCGACAGCCCAAGGGCGCCGGAGCGCATCTCCTGCTCGACCAGCGCCTGCATTTTCACGACTTCCGCCGGCGTCGCGACGCGCTTGTAGTCCTTCCCGAGCACGAGCCCGCGGACGGTGCCGTGCCCGACGTACGACGCCACGTTGAGCGCCGACGGCTCGCGCTGCACGTGCGCGAAGAAGTCGGCGAGCGGGTACTCCGAGCCGCCATCCTGCCCGACGACCACCGTCGTGATCCCCTGGCTCACATCCGCGAGCGCATCGCGGTGCGTGAAGAACGCGCCGTCCGCGTGGCTGTGATCGTCGATGAATCCGGGCGCGAGCACGAGCCCCGCACCGCTCACCATCGTCTCGCCCTGGCGCTGGTGCAGGTCACCGATGTCCGCGATGCGATCGCCGATCACACGGACGCTCGTCACGCGGCTCGGTGATCCTGTGCCATCGATCACGCGTGCATTGACGATGAGCACTCCCTTGGCGGATGCTTCGGGAGCGGGCGTGGCTGCCGGCTTGGAGCACGCGGAGGTGAGAGCCAGTGCAACGAGCGAAAGGGCGCGGACGGTCGAATGCATGACGGTGCGTGGGTTCGGGGGGTGCGGCCGGGAGGGAGAACGTAGCACACGGAGCTTCGTTACAGCAGACTCGCCACCCACACCCCCACGTAATAGCCGATCACGGCGACGCCGAGCCCGACGACGAACATGTCGATTCCCGAGCGGAAAACCCCGCGCCCGGTGAACACCGACCGCGCCGCGCCGACGAGAAAGTGCGACGCCATCGCGAGCGCGAACGATGTGAACATCGCCGTCTCGCCTGTGAGGAAGAAAAACGGGAACACAGGAATGAGCGCGCCCACAGCCGTTGCGAGCCCCGTGATCCACGCCTCACGCATGGGCGAGGTGTGCGCGTCGCCGATCTTGAGCTCCTCCTGCACCTGCTCCTCGAGCATCCGCTGCGGATCGGCCATCACCTCGGTCGCGAGCGCGAACGCAGCGTCGCGGTGCATCCCCTTCGCCTCGTAGATGAGCGCGAGCTCGTCGCGCTCGACTTCGGGCATGAGCTCGATCTCGGTACGCTCCATCGAGATCTCGTTGTCGTACACCTCCTGCTCGCTCTTTGCAGCGAGGTAGCCGCTCGAGCCCATCGAGAGCGCGTCGGCGATCAACCCGGCGACGCCGGCGAGCACGATGGTCTGATGCGCCGCAAGCGCGCTCGCGCCGATCATGCCGGCGACGAGGCCGAAGTTCGCCGTCAGCCCGTCGTTGAAGCCGTAGACGACGTTCCGCAGGAAGCCGCCGCTCTCGGTGCGATGCCACGGCTCGATCCCCTTGCCGGAGATCTCGCCGAGGGTGCTCGCGTGCTCAGCGGACTCGCGGGCGAGGAGGAGCGACTCTCCACGTCCTGGAACTCCCTCGGGCGTGCCACGATGCATCGTGAGGTAGCCGCGTACCTCTCGTCCCTCCTCGGCCAGCAGCATCGGCAGCAGGAACTTGGGACCGAACCATTTGCCGAGCAGCGCGAACAGTCGCGCACGCCCGCTCGGCCGGAATGGCTTCGGAGCGCGGCCGCCGTCGCTCAGCAGCTTCCCCCAGATCTCGAGATGCCGATCCTCGACGATCGCCAGGCGAAGATAGATGTCGCTCTTCGCCGCATCCGGCTCCGCCTTCGCGAGAATCCGGTAGAGGAAGGCGGCGTCCGCCTCGTCCTGCCAGTGATGCTCGAAAGTGTCGAGGTCGGGCGAGCTCGTGCCGATGTTGGTTGTGGCCATGGCGAAATTAAGCAGGAGATAGGTCAATGCGCGCGCAAAACGGTGCTCTTCGTGCATAGCTTTGGCGACATGCCGATCAACTCACGCCTGGCCTCGCGCCTCGGCCTGCTCGCGATCGTCGCCACGTCCAGCTTGCCTCTCTGCATGGCCGCGCAGGGCACTGCGGCAGTCCACGCCGATCTCAACGGCGCCTTCGTCGGCGACTGGACCGGGCAGCTCGAATACCGCGACTACACCACCAACGAGCGCACTTTTCTCCCGACGTGGCTCAAGATCACCGAGTCGGCGGACCATCGCTCACTGCTTTTCAGCTACGTCTACGACGACGGCCCGACCAAGACCGTCCGCGAGCGCGTCAGCTTCGTGCTCGATCCGGCAGCACGAAAGGCGACGCTCACGGATCAGGACGAGACGTCATCGAAGACGAAGACGTCGGTGTGGACGTACCATGTCTCCGGTCTCGATGACTTCCGCAAGACCGGACGCGGTGTGCTCGTGCTCACCGGCGAGGGAGAAGACAACGATAAGGCCGCCGAGGTTCGCATCACGATCACGCTGGGCCGGAATCTCTACACGGCGCGCAAGGAAGTGCGCGAGAAGGGCAGCGTCGACGACAAGGAATACCAGTTCCGCGACGGCTACCTCTTCACGCGTGCGCAAGCACCTGCGGCGCCGTAACTCCGCACCCTTGCCCTACAACTTCCCGATGTTCCAGGTCAGCCCTGCGTACAACGCGTGTGGCTGCGCTCCAGTAAGCGGAACGATGACGCCAGCGTCGAGCATGATCCACTTCTCGATCTGAACCGTAGGGCCTGTCAGAAACGCAACGATTCCATCTTCACCCGCGGCTCCGGTGGTGCGAGGGTAACCGTAGAATTCCGCTACCCAGCCAAGGAAGCTGTACACCGGGCCGCCACAGCTCACCGTCCACAGCGTCGCATTCTTCGGCGCCTCGCTCCCGTCACCACTGCGGCGCGTATACGCGGCATTGATGTCGAGTGCGTACGCCCCCCAGTCGTGACTTGAGATCAGCAACAGCTCCACATCCGTCGTCCCCGTGCCCGTGCCGTGCGCCGCCGATCCCGTCGGAAATTTCAGCGACGGCTGCACTGCGAAGTCGCCCAGGACGGCTGCCTTCTCGAGCGCGCGCCACTTGACCGCGACGCTCACGTCGCCAATCCCCGAGTATGATGGTGTCGCTCCCGAGAGATGCTGAAAGGAGCCGATGAAATCGAGCTGCACACGCTCGCGCACGCCGACTTTGAGCACCGTGGGGGTGAAGAAGGTGTGCGCGCCATCCAGGCGATCGCGCTCCACTCCAGTCTCGAGCTCGACCCACCCGGGAGCGACGGTGCTCGCGGGCGTCGTTATCGTCGGACGCTCTGGTTCCGCAGTATGCGGATCGCTGTCCTTCGTCGAGCTGTCGGCGCCCTGCGCTCGCGCCAGCCCCGCGACTGCTGCGAGCGCGAGCACTCCAAAGACGGCAGCCGCCACTCGGCGCATTAAAACTCGATCTGTGCGCCGAGCTCCACGACCCGGTTGGGCGGTAGCCCGAAGAATTGCGTCGCCGACTGCGCGTTCCGCGACATCACCACGAACAGCTTCTTTCGCCACCTCGGCATCTGCGAGCGCCCGGTTGGAATCAGCTGCTCGCGACCGAGGAAGTACGACGTGTCGTTCGGGCGGAGCTTCACACCGAGCGGCGCGCACTGCGGGAAGATCGACGGCACGTTGGGCTGCTGCATGAATCCGTAGCGCGCGATCACGCGATAGAAGCCCTCGCCGAGCGCATCGACCTTCACCCGCTCGCCCGCGGCCACCTCCGGCACGTCATCGGTGACGACCGAAAGCAGGATCACCTGGTCGTGGAGCACCTTGTTGTGTTTGAGGTGATGCAGCAGCACGACCGGTGCGCCACTCTCGTCGCTCGTCATGAACACCGCGGTCCCCGGCACGCGCGGCGGCTTCCGGCGCTTCACGTCGTCGAGGAAGAGATCGATCGGCAGGCTCCCCTCGCGCAGCAGCGTGTGCAGCGCCCTGCGCCCGTGATTCCACGTCGTCATCATCAGGTAGACGACGAACGCCGCCGCGAGCGGGAACCAGCCGCCCGACTCGATCTTGATCACGTTCGCGAACAGAAATGCGCCGTCGATCACCAGGAAGATCGTGAGGAAGACGATCGCCTTGAAGCGCGACCAGCCCCAGTGTCTGCGCGCGATCTGCGTGAAGAGGATCGTCGTGATCACCATCGTTCCCGTGACCGCGATGCCGTACGCGGACGCGAGCGCGCTCGATGATCTGAAGAAGAGCACCAGCGCGATGCTGCCGATCATCAGCGCGCGATTCACCTGCGGAATGAAGATCTCCCCGGCCTCGAGCTTCGACGTATGCGTCACGGTCAGGCGTGGCGAGTAGCCGAGCTGCATCGCCTGATGCGTGAGCGAGAACGCTCCCGAGATCAGCGCCTGCGACGCAATCACCGCGGCTATCGTCGCGAGGAAGAGCATCGGGAAGATCAGCCCGCCCGGAATCAGGCGGTAGAACGGATTGATCGATGCGCTCGGGTCGCGCAGCAGCAGCGCGCCCTGGCCGAAATAGTTGAGCAGCAGGGCGGGGAAGACGTACACCGCCCACGCGAGACGAATCGGAAGTCGTCCGAAGTGCCCCATGTCGGCGTACAGCGCCTCGGCACCCGTCACCGCGAGCACGACGGAGCCGAGAATGAAGATGCCGTGCCAGCCGTGGTTGATGAAGAACTTCACGGCGTACAGCGGATTCACCGCCGCCAGGATCGTCGGCTCCTTCACGATCTCCAGCAGCCCGAAAAGCGCGATGCTCCCGAACCAGAGAAACATCACCGGTCCGAACACGCGTCCGATCTTCGTCGTGCCCCCGCGCTGCACGAGAAAGAGCACGAAGAGCACGACGACGCTGATCGGCACGACGAGATGCTTGAGCGCGGGCGTCGCGACATCGATGCCCTCGACCGCGCCGAGTACCGAGATCGCGGGGGTGATGACGCCGTCTCCATACAGAAGCGCGGCACCGAACAGCCCGAGCGCGCCGAGCACCGTCAGGCGCATGGCGTCGTTGTCCTTGTGCAGGCGCTGCTGGATGAGCGCGAGGAGCGCGAGGATCCCGCCCTCCCCGTCGTTGTCCGCGCGCATGATGAAGAAGATGTACTTGATGGTGACGATCATCGTCAGCGCCCACACAATGAGCGACAGCACGCCGAAGACGTTGTCCGGCGTTGGGAGCACACTCGATCCGAAAGTGGCGCCGCCGCGAAAGCACTCCTTCATCGCGTACAGCGGGCTCGTCCCGATGTCGCCGTAGACGACGCCGAGTGCGGTGAGCGAGAGCACGGCCACGCGCTTCCTGGACGGATTCAGCTCGACGGTCGGCCGCTCGCGGGCGGCTGGGAAGCTGGCGGTCACGTGAGGGGTGCGTGCAAGAAGCGCGCGGAGTTGCAGGGGAGAGGGATTTAGCGCTCCGGGTGTAGCCGCGCGTCGAGAAACGCGAGGGTCTCGGACCAGCTCTCTCGCGCCTGTTTCGTGTCCACGCGCGAAAACTGATGGCCGCCCGGTGGATTGTGCCACTCCCGGTATGTGTAGAGCCCCGCGGTGTCCTTCCCCGCGACGACCATCGAGTCGCGCAGATGGCGGTTCTCGGGGACGAACACATCGCTGTCGTTGTCCGCCGCGTGAACGAGGAGCGGTACCTTCAGCTCACGCGCGTGCGTGATCGGAGAGCGCTCCAGATACGGCTTTGGATTCTGCTCGATCGTCGCCCCGTATGCCTTCTGCATCGTGAACAGCCGATGATACTCGGCGTCGTGCGTCTGCATGCGCGTCTGCAGGTCAGCCACGGGGACGATCGCGACGGCCGCCTTGTACAGCTCGGGGCGGCGGAAGATCGCATGGAGCGTGATGAAGCCGCCGTGGCTCCAGCCCATGATGCCGAGGCGGTCGAGATCGGCCTCGGGGACGAGGGCGGCGAGAAAGTCGTGCGCCTGGATCACGTCCTCGACTTCCTTGCCTCCATAGTCGATCGCCTCGTAGTGCTCCCGTCCGTATCCGGTGCTTCCGCGATACTCCGGCGCGATCACGATGTAGCCGCGATGGACGAGTGCGCGCAGCTCCGGCACGTAGAGTGTCTTGAAGTCCCCGTGCAGATCCTCGTGCACCATGACGATCGTCGCGTGCTTGCGCGTCGTGTCGCGCGGCATGAAGAGATACGCGGGGATGATCATGTCGTCGGCGCCTGCGTACTGCACCTTCCGCACGATCATTTCGCCAGCGAGCTGCAGCTGGAAGTCCACATCGGTAAAGCGCTTGAGCACCTGCTGCCGCGCGAAGTCATCGTCCTGGCGGGAGCTCACCGCCGCGGCACCGCCGCCGGTGGCGCATGCCGCGGCGAGCAGAAGCGTGAATCCGGTCGTCGTCGCCTTCAGCGATGCGGTGCGGAGGTACGACAATCGAGGCATGAAGAGCGAAAGAGGATTCGGGCTGCGAAGCTCGCCCGCGGTAGTCTAGCGGGCGGGCAAAAGCACAACACCAAAGTTGCGGTCCGGAGCCCCGCATTGCGAGTACTGACCAGCCCCTGACTGGTTGGCCAGCAGGGACATTAAAGCCTCCACACGTCATCAAAGCGCGGCATGTGCCTTGCCCTTCATTACTGTAACGGCGCGCCTGCAGGGTGGCGAGCCGGACTTCAACGTCTTACGCAGAGGCACAAAATGGACAAGAACAACGACATGGCCGGCAAGGGGATCGCGAACGAGATCAAGGGCACCGTGAAGGAGACCGTCGGCAAGGTCCGCGGCGATATCGGCGACGCAGTCGACAACACCAGCGAGCACATGAAGGGGCGCGCGCAGCAGGCCGAGGGCAACGTCCAGAAGAACTTCGGCAAGGCCGAGCAGAAGATCGACGAGAAGCTCGACAAGAACAACACCGAATACACCGCCGACGGCGCGAAGAAGCACTAGCCGCAGCCGCACGATGATGAAGCCGGCCTCGCGCCTTTGCGCGGGGCCGGCTTCTCGCATCCGCGCACGACGCTATTCGTAGCGCAGCGCGACGATCGGATCGAGCCCCGCTGCGCGCCGCGCCGGCCATACGCCGAACACAACTCCCACGAGCGCCGAGAATACGAAGGCCGCGCCGACGGCGGCGGGAGAGACGTCGGTGTTCCAGTGCATCGAGTAGCGCATCACGACCGCAGCGGCGTATCCGACCAGGATCCCGATGATCCCACCGATGACGCAGAGCACGACGGCCTCGATGAGGAACTGCGCGAGGATGTTCCGTCGCGTGGCGCCGAGGGCCTTCCGAATGCCCACCTCACGCGTGCGCTCGGTGACGGAGACGAGCATGATGTTCATGATCCCGATGCCGCCGACGAGCAGGCTCACGGTGGCGATGCCGGCGAGCAGGGTGCCGAAGAGTTGCGTCGTCTGCTGCGCAGCGTTCAGGAAGTCGGACTGATTGCGGATCTCGAAGTCATCGTCGCGCCCTGTCTGCAGGCGATGCTGCCGTCGCATGATGCTCTCGATCTCGGTCATCGCCTGAGGGATCAGCGCCTCGGTCGCCGCGAGGACGTTGATCGACTGCAGATTCTTCGTGTCGAAGACGCGGAAGCGCCCGGTGTTCAGCGGGATGAGCACCTGATCGTCGGGATCGTTGAAGCCGCTCGCGCCGCCCTTCTGTGCGAGCACACCGATGATCTCGAACTGGATGCCGCTGATGCGTACCATCCAGCCGACCGCGCTCTCAGGCGGATCCGCGCCGAGGTTCGCCGCGGTGGTGGCGCCGAGGATGGCGACGCGCTGGCGGCCGTTGTCGTCTGCCTCGGTGAACATGCGGCCGCCCGCGATCGTGTACTTGCGCACGTCGAGATAGTTGGGCGTCGTGCCGATCACACGCGTGCTGGTGTTCGCGTTCCGATACTGCACCTGCAGTGAGCGCGACATCTCGGGCTCGACGCCGGCGAAAAACGTCCCGCGCTGCGCGAGCGCCGTGGCATCCTCCACGTAGAGCTTCGCGCGATCCGTGGACGACGCGACGCCGCCGGTGAAGACCTGCCCGGGGATGACGGTGAGCATCGTCGTGCCGAGCGACGAAATGCGCTCGTTCACGGCCTGCTGCGCGCCGCGTCCGAGCGCGACGACGGCGATCACCGCGCCGACGCCGATGACGATGCCGAGCATGGTGAGCAGTGAGCGCAGCTTGTTGACGCGCAGCGCGCTCAGGGCGACCATGATGACCTCGCCGATCAGCACGCGATCACGGCGGTCGAGGGCCAGCAGGCGGCGTCGCGCGCGCGCCGCCCGCGCGTCCGCCGCCAGTCGCCGCACCCTTCGCCGCACCCTTCGCAGCGCCGCCCTGCGATTGATTCACCCCCGGAAGTGCCATGCGGCTCTGAATCTTCTGCTGTCGCTCCAGCCGGTTCTGCTGCAGCATCGCCGCATTGATGAGCGCGACGTTGTCGCCCTCATTGAGCCCCGAGAGCACCTGCGTCACGTCGTAGTTGCCGACGCCGAGCATCGCCATGCGCGGCTCGAAGGTCCCATTGGCCGCGACGAAGACGAGCCCCGCATGCGGCTTCGTGTTCCCTGCAACCGGCGTCTCATCTGCGCTTCCCATGGAAAGCGCGGACCCGCCGGCGCTCGAGCGGCGCAGCTGCATGCATCCGCGCAGCACTCCCGCATCGAGGTGCAGACTGTCCGTCGTCGCCTTCGCGCTCGCGCGCAGCTGCGTGGCGTGCGCCGTGTCCGTGCGCACCTGCTGCCGGTACTTCGAGAGCGCCACCTGCGCGGCGGGATGCGAGGCGAGCACCTTCTGCACCGAATCGCACTGCGACTGCGTCACCGCCACAGCGGCAGCGCCACCCGCGCCGCCTCGGCCGCCTCCACCACCACCGCCTCCGCGCTGGCTCGCAAGACTCGCGCGCACCGCCGCCGGATCCAGTCCGAGCGCCGTCGCCGCCGTCGCCGCGTCCTTCATGCTCCGCACCGCATCGTTCGGAATCGCGAGCACGTTGTCCGCATTCTCCACGAGGATCGACACATCCGTGTTCATCCCCGGCATCAGTGCGCCGTCGCGATTGTCCAGACGAATGAGCACCGGAAACATCGTCACGCTCTGCTGCACCGTCGCCTGCGGCGCGATCCGCTCGACCTTCCCCGTGAACGTCCGGTTCGGATATGCATCGACCTTCACCGATGCCGTCTGCCCCGCCTTCACGTTTCCGATGTCGCTCTCGCTGACCAGCGTCGAGTCGTACACCTGCCCGAGGTCGGCCATCGTGAGCAGCGTCGTGCCGCCGCCCACGGTGTTCGTCGCCGAGCTGATGACCTGTCCCTCGCTCACATTCTTCTCGATCACCGTCCCCGCCATCGGCGCGCGGATCGTGACGTCCTCGAGCGCGATCTTCGACTGGTCGAGCGCCGCCCGTGCCGCCACGAGATTCGACACCGCGTTCGCCGACGCGAGCACCGCGGTCTCCACCTCGGGCGCGGTGATCACTCCCTCCTTCGCCAGCGACTGCGACCGGTCGAGCTGCGCCTTCGTCACCGTCACGCTCGCCTGTGCCGCCTGCAGCGCCGCCACGGCCTGTTCGTAGCGGCTCCTCGCGTCGCGCGGATCGATCTCCACGAGGAGATCGTTCGGCTTCACCTGCGCGCCCGTGACCACGTGCAGATGCATCACCTGTCCGGACGCCTTCGACTTCACCTGCACGGCGTTGATCGGCTGGATCACCCCGGTCGCTTCGACGTCGACGACGATGTCCTGCCGCGAGATCGCGGCGGTCTGGATCGCCGACGCGGGATCCGCCTTCTTCCCCTTGCACGCCGCCACGCCCATCGCGGCTGCGAGCAGAATCGCTGCTCGTCTCACGTGCGGTCTCCGAGTCGGCGCGCTCATATCCACAGCCTCACAGTGTTTGTCCGATCAGTGCCTCGAGCTGCGCCTTGGCCACGCGATAGTCGTATCGCGCCTGGATCAGCGCGAGGCGTGCCTGCGTGAGCTGCGTCTGCGATGTCAGCACGTCGAGCAGAATCGAAGCGCCGAGCTGATATCGCTGTTGCTGCACACGCAAATCCTCCTCCGCAGCCACCACCGATACCTGCTGGATCTCGATCTGCTGCTGGGCCGTGCGCAGCGTGCCGATATATGCCACGAGATTCTGCTGCGCGAGCAGCGCCGCATCCTGCGCCTCGGCCGCCGCGTTCTGCCGCGCGACGTCCGCGTTGACGACGTCCTGCTCGCGCGTGAGGCCGTTGAACAGTGGATAGCTCACGGTGAAGCGAAGCGTGCCGCTGTAGTTGTAGCCGCCGTGCGCGAAGTTGAACGAGCTGTCGCTGTGGTAACGCGAGCGGTTGTATGCGACGGAGATGTTCGGGAAGTACGGTGCGTGCGCCGCGCGGTACTGGGCTTGCGCCGCGAGCTGCTGCGCCTGCGCCTGCTGCACCGCCGGACTGACCTCCGCGAGCTGCACGAGCCTCGTGCTGTCGATCTCTACCGTCGGCCCGGTGATCGTGTCGGCCGCGTTCGCGGTGACCTTGTACGGCTCGCCGACGAGGCGTGTGAGCGTGGCGTTGGCCGTCTGCAGATTGTTGCGCGCCTGGAGCAGCGCGAGCTCCGCATCGCCCACCTGGATGATCGCGCGCAGCGAGTCGGACTTCGTCGACGTCTGCGCGCGTACCTTCGCGCGCGACACCGCGAGCTGCTGCTGCGCCTGATCGAGCTGTGCGCGCGCCGCGCTCTCGGATTCCTTCGCTGCGAGCACGGCGTAGTACTGCTGGGATACGAGCAGTGCGATCTGGAACGTCTGCGTCACCTCGTTCGCCCGCGCCGCCGTCACCTCGGCCCTGCTCGCGCGGATCTGATAGAGGCGCGACAATCCATCGAAGAGCTGCAGCCCTGTGCTGAAGCCCTGCGAGTTCTGCCACTTGCCGGAGAAGACGTGACCGGAGCTGTCGATGACGACGCCGGCGGGGCTGTTCTGCGTGTTCGTTGCCTGGATGTCGAGCGTCGGCAGGAAGGCGGCGTACGCCGAGCGCACACCAGCGCGGCTCGAGCGCAGCTGCCCGCGCGCATTCACCGCGAGCGGAGAGTTCTTCTGCGCGAAGGTGACCGCCTCCTGCAACGACATCGTGCGGGAGGAATCCGCGCCGCTCTGGGCGCCCGAGCGCTGCGCGATTCCCACCAGCGCCACAACGAACATCAATTGTGAGGCGGGATTCACTGCTGCTTCGCCTCTTCCTTTTTCGATTCGTCCACCCAGTCCTGGTAACGCCGCTGCTGGCTTGGGTCGAGCAGCCGCTTGATCTGCACGCGAGTCGCCTCGCGTACGGAATCGAGCTGCGGGCGGACGGGCGCGACGATCTTGCTTAGCTCACGATGGCGATTATCGAGCAGGCTATCGACCTGCGCTCGCTGTAGAGGGCTCAACTGCAGCTTCGACGCCATGTAGCCTCGCACAGCCTGGCGGTCGGTATTGGCGTCGCAGGCGGGACGCCTCAGCACGCGATCCAGCGAAAAGCCGAGCGCCCCACCGGCCACCAACGTGCCGAGCAGGAAGCCCAGAGCGAGCGACTTCGATTTCCTCATCGTGAGCTCCTGCTCATGGACCCATGACGTAGCGCAGGGTGACGTCGCGCGATGCCTCGCGCTCCGTTTCGCTGGCCACCTGCACCGGCACGACCGAGCTGGCGTCGATTTCCCGGTAGGCGGCGACCGAGCGCTCATGGTTCGAGTGCTGTGCAGCAATGGCGGCCACCAGCACCGCCGCGGCTCCCGCTATCGCGAGTCCGCGACGCCAGTGCGTCAGCTGGCGCCACCACTGATCGTCCTCCGACGAGAGCACGCGCGACAGGATGCGCCGCTCGAGCGCCTCCCAGAACGCTTCCCCACCCGGCGCCGCGTGCATCACACGCAGCGCACGCGTCAACTCGTCGTCTCGCCCTTCCGGGCCGATCCTCGGTTCCAGCTTCATCGCTCACCCCAGAGATCGCGCAGCCGCTCGCGCAGTGATGCACGTGCATGATGAAGGTCCGATCGTGCCGTTCCTTCAGGAATTCCCAGCATCGTTCCGATCTCGCCGTGTGTATACCCCTCGACGTCGTGCAGCACCAGCACCGAGCGCTGCCGCTCGGGAAGGACGTTGAGCGCGACGCCCAGCCGACCACGCAGCTCCGATCGCTCGGACGGATCGAACTGCGGTACGGACAGCGTCTCCGGAAGCGAATCGGCATCCCGCACCTTCCTGCGACGACCAATGTCCAGCGCGGCGTTCGCAACGATCCGGTTGAGCCAGGAGGCGAACGCCTGCTCTGGCCGGAAGCGCTCCAACGCCTTGTACGCGTGCAGAAAGCCGTCCTGCACCGCATCCTCCGCATCCTCGTGCGTGGCGCAGATCGCACGCGCCACCGCGTACGCGCGGCGCATGTGCGTGTGCACCAGCATCGCGAACGCCGGTTCGCTCCCCGCCTGCGCCTCACGCACCAACTCGCGCTCGGCGTCCGGCAGCGCCGGTTCAGCCGGCGGGACGGTCATCGGGCGATCGAGGATGTGCAGTGGAACAGCGGTCATGTCTGATGATCGTGGCGTCTCGATCATACGCGCCGCTGCGAACTATCGTTGGCCAACCGGGCTCACCCGGCGGCAGGCGCGCCCCTGAGGCCCAGGGAGTCCGCAACCGGTCGCATCGACTCGATCACGAACTGAATGTGCTCGTCGAGATCCACCCCCAGCTCCGCGGCCCCCTGCGTCACGTCCTCGCGACTGACCCCACGGGCAAATCCCTTGTCCTTCATCTTCTTCTTCACCGACTTCCCATCGAGATCGAGCACGCTCTTCGACGGGCGGACGAGCGCCGATGCCGTGATCAATCCCGTGAGCTCATCGACGGCGAAGAGCGCCTTCGCCATCCTCGTTTCGCGTGCCACACCGCAGTACGTCGCGTGGCCGAGAATGGCCTGCAGCACGTCCTCGGGATAGCCGCGCTCGCCGAGCATGCGCACGCCCTCCGCCGGATGCTCCGCGGTGGCCGAATGTGCGTTGTTCGGGAAGCGCTCGTAATCGAAGTCGTGGAGCAGCCCCGTGAGCCCCCACCGCTCGGGATCCTCGCCGAACTTCGCTGCGTACGCCCGCATCGCCGCCTCCACCGACAGCATGTGCGCACGCAGCGATTCGCTCGCGGTGTACTCGTGCACGAGCGCGAGCGCGTCGTCGCGCGACGGAAGTGTGGCTTCGGAACTCACAGAGCGGTGCTCCTTATTTCTTCGTTTGCACGTGGGCGACGACGGACATCCCCGGGCGCAGCGGTCGCGTCGTTCCGCACCCTTTCGTGATGGCGATGCGCACCGGAAGGCGCTGCACCACCTTCGTGAAGTTGCCGGTTGCATTGTCCGGCGGCAACAGCGCGAAGCGCGCGCCCGTCGCGCCGCTCAGGCTCTGCACCGTCCCCTCGGCCTCGCATCCGGGATACGCGTCGACTTCGATCGCCACCGGCTGACCGACGATCATCTTGTTGAGCTGCGTCTCCTTGAAGTTCGCCGTCACCCACGTTCCCGTATCGGCGACGATCGACATCATCGTCTGTCCGGGCTGCACAAGCTGCCCGATCTCGACCTGCTTCTTCGAGATGGTTCCCGTCTCGGGCGCCTGCACATCCGTGTAGCTGAGCTGCAGCTTCGCATTGTCGAGCGCCGCCTGTTCTGCCTGCAGCCTGGCCTGTGCGAGCCGTACGCCGGCCTGCGCGTTCTGCACGGCGCCGCCCGCGGCGGCCGCCTGACGCTGCAGCGCCTCGACATCCGCTGCTGCCGCTGCGGACGCCGCCTGCGCCGCGTCGAGCTGCTGCGCCGAGACGATCTGCTTCGCTACGAGATCGCGCATGCGCGCGAGATCCGCGTTCGCCTTCCGCTGATTCGCGAGCGCGGCCTGGATCTGCGCGTCCGCCGCGAAGCGATTGCCGGTGGCGGTGGCGACCGCCGCCTGCGACTGCCCCGTGAACTGACGCCCGCCCGCGGTCGACTGCGCAGCCGCGAGATCCGCGTCTGCCTGCGCGACCTTCACCTTGTACTCGGCGTCGTCGATGCGAACGAGCGTCTTTCCGCTCTGCACCGAGTCATTGTCCTGGACGCTCACCGCGGTGACGTAGCCGCCGACCTTCGCGAGCACGGGGACGATGTGTCCGTCGACCTGCGCGTTGTCGGTGCTCTCGTGGGCTTGCGAGTAGATGAAGGTCTTCACACCCCAGATGAGGGCAGCCACGATGACGACGGCGACGATCGCCAGAACGATCATCTTCTTCCGCGTCGTCTTCGGCGGAGCCGCAGGCGCGGGCTGACGCGCCGCGGGCGGTGGCGTCGCCGGCTGTGGCTGCGTGGTCGCTTGTTCGGTGGTCGTCCCCATGTTGCTATTCCTCTGCGTCGTTGATGCCGATGAGTCCGTGATTGCAAAAAATCAGAGTTACGGAAGCGCCGTCACGGAGCCGACCGCGCGTGCGAGTGCGACTTTCGCGCCCTGATAGCTCGAGAGCGCATCGACGGCCTGCGTGCGTGCGGAGTTGAGCGAAAGCGAGGCGGTGAAGACATCCGCGTTGCCCGCGACGCCGGCGCGGAAGCGCTCCTGGGCCTGCGCGACTTCCTGCTGCGCGAGCCTGAGTGCTTCTCTTACGGCGTCGGCTTCTTCCTTCGCCGACCTGAGATCGAGCAGCGCACCGCGCACCTGGATCGCAGCCTGCTGGCGGAGATCGCGGCGGCGGATGTCGATTTCGTTGGAGATCGCCTTCGCCTCCTCGATTCGCCCTTCGCGACGCAATCCGTCGAAGATCGGAATAGACACCTGCACCCCCCAGTCGTACGTGCCGAGCAGGCGGTCCTTCCCGATGTAGCCGTAGTCGCCGAAGGCCGCGAGCGACGGCAGCCGCTCGGCCTTGATCGCCGTGACTTCCTGCTCCGCGGCGCGAATCTGCTCGTCGGCGGCGCGAAGATCGGGGCGCGTGCGCAGCGCGAGGTCGATCGCGTCCGCCTCGTTGATGGTCGTGTCGCGAAGCACGAGGCCGTTGAGGCTATCGGCGAGGCTCACCGTCGCCGTGAGCGGCTGGCCGAGTGCGCGCAGCAGATCGAGGCGCGAGCGATCCTGCTCGTTGCGCGCGACGATCAGCTGCGCACGAATCGTGGCGAACTGCGACTGCGCGCGAGTGACGTCGAGGGCGACGCCGACTCCAGCGCGCAGCTCCTCGTGCGCGATGACGAGCAGCGAATCCGCGAGCACCGAGTCGGCGACCCGCGCCCCGAGCTGCGCATCGGCGCGCTGTGCGCGCAGGTACGCGTTGGCTGCATTCTGCGCGGACAGCTCGGCTTCGTTTGCCGCGGTCGCGCCGTACGCGCGCGCGGTGGTGCGAGCGCCCTTGATCCGCTGCAAGGCGCCGAAGTCGAACAGCGTCTCCGTGATCTTCGCGCGCACATCGAAGATGTTGACGGGGCCAACGACCTCGCCGTTTGCGTCGAAGCCGGGGAAGGTGATGCCGAAGGTGGCCGAGTTGTACGAGCGCCCATTCTCCGCGGCATATCCGGAGATCGACGGGAGAAGTTCGGAGCGCGACTGCGTGATGCGCGCGGCGGCCTGCGCGGTGCGCGCGCGGGCCTCCAGGGCCGACGCGTTCTGGCGCGCGCCGAGCCGCGCGGCGTCGCCGAGGGTGAGTGGGCGGGCAAGGGCGGAATCCTGGGCAGCCGCGGTGCTGGTGGCGAGCAGAATCAACGCGAGGAGGGTGCGAAAGCTGGTGGTCATGGGTGCATGGTTGACGCGGTTGGCGCCGGAAGCTGGCCGATGGCGTGCAGGCAGAAGTCCACGAGCTGATCGAGCACCTGGTTGTCGGATAGATCGCGCATGAACGGGATGCGGGCGCGCTTGGCGGCCCACACGCCGTGAATGAAGAGAACGGAGTGGAGCATGCGTCCCGCGGCGAGCGGCTCGATGTCGCGGAACTCGCCGCTGGCGATGCCGCGCTTCACGATGTCGCCGAGGATGCGCATGGAGCGCATGGGGACTTCCTCGATGAACTGCTCGTAGAGATCGGGGAAGTGATGCAGCTCGCTGAGGATGAGGCGATAAAGAATCTCGAACGACGGCGTGCGCACGTAATCCCACGAATTGTGCAGATACTCGCGAAGCTGCTCGCGCGCGCTGGCATTCTCGGTGATCATCGCCTCGACGGACGCGATATGCCGCGATGGGATCTCGCGGATCATCTCGCAGAAGAGCGCTTCCTTGTTGGGGAAGTAGAGGTAGATGGTGCCTTTGGAGACGCCGGCGGTGCGGGCGATGTCCTC
Source organism: Gemmatimonadaceae bacterium (assembly GCA_039918615.1). Classification (GTDB taxonomy): domain Bacteria; phylum Gemmatimonadota; class Gemmatimonadetes; order Gemmatimonadales; family Gemmatimonadaceae; genus FEN-1250. The sequence continues at coordinate 24,262 of JBDSHG010000014.1, forward strand.
GAGACGTGCGGCCGCGAGCCCGCGCTCGCCGAAGACCTCGAGCGCTGCGTCGAGGATCTGGCGCGGGCGCTCGCCGGGAAGGCGGCGCCAGCGGGGTGCGGAACTTTGGGTGGACTCAGACATCGGGCTCTAGTGGTTGTGCGAGAGTAACTAAACGGCTCGTCAGTAGAGTTGTTCCCGGGTGGAAAGTCGGGGTAACAAGTAATTGACTGTCGAGTAAGTTACTCGAATGCGACTATTCGTGCAACCAGGCCAGCGAACTCGAGTGGGTGGGATGCAAAAAAGGCGGACGCTCTCGCGCCCGCCCCGCTTTCCATTCCTCGAAGCGGTTTACTGCGCCGCCGCCGCGGCCGGCGGCTTCTCAGCCTCGTAATGCTCGTTCGTGAAGTGGACGATCGCCGTCATTGCCCCGAGCAGCACCACCGCGCCGAGGATCATGCCGGTGAGGCCAGCCTTGAGATCTCCTTCCTTTGGTGCGGGCATTTCATCTCCTCCAAGGAAAGGTCAGGCGACCCGGACGGTCGTCATCGTGTCGTTCTGCGTGAGCTTCTTCAGGACGTCGATCCCGCTCGTGATCTTGCCGAATACGGTGTGCACGCCGTTCAGGTGCCGCGTGTTGTTCTCGTCGAGCACCATGAAGAACTGGCTGCCGCCGGTGTCCTTCCCGGCATGAGCCATCGAGAGCGCGCCGACGTCGTGCTTGTTGGGGTTCCCCTTGGTCTCGCACTTGATGTGGTAGCCGGGGCCGCCCGTGCCGATGCGGCGGTCGCCCACCGGGAGGTCGCGCGAGAGCGGATCGCCGCCCTGCACCATGAAGTCGGGGATGACGCGGTGGAACTTCACACCGTCGTAGAAGCCGCTGTTCGCGAGCTTCTCGAAGTTGCCGGCCGCGAGCGGTGCATCCTTTTCAAAGAGTTCCGCGACAATGGTTCCGCGATTCGTCTCGATCGTAGCGTTCTTCGCCATGTAAGCAACCAGCCGGCTAGGGAAGTCGAAGTCGAAGTAGAGCAGCACCCCAAGTTAATCGCGCCAACGGCCGCCCGCATCCGCACCCTGCGGTGCTCACACGCGGGAGGACGGGCAGATGTCGTTGAGCTTGCACAGCTCACAGAGCGGCGTCCGCGCGATACAGATCTGGCGTCCGTGCTCGATCAGCAGGTGTGAGACCATCGTCCAGTGCTGGGTCGGAAAGAGAGGCATGAGATCCTCCTCGATCTTCACCGCATCGGTCTCGCGCGTGAGGCCGAGCCGTTCCGACAGCCGCGTGACGTGAGTGTCGACGACGATTCCAACGTTCTTGTCGAAGGCGTTGCCGAGGATGACGTTGGCGGTCTTGCGGCCGACGCCGGGAAGCTGGATGAGCTCCTCCATCGTGTCCGGGACTTTGCCGCCGTGCCGCTCGACGAGCGCCTGCGCCATCCCGAGCAGGCTCTTCGTCTTGCTGCGGAAGAAGCCCGTGCTCTTGATCTCGGTCTCGAGCTCCTCGCGCTCTGCATTGGCCAGCTCGACGGGCGAGGGATAGTGCTTGAGCAGCGCAGGGGTGACGATGTTGACGCGCTTGTCGGTGCACTGCGCGCTCAGGATCGTCGCCACGAGGAGCTGATAGGGATTCTCGTGATCGAGTGCGCAGTGCGCGTCTGGGTACATCGCGGAGAGTCGCTTGTAGTATTCCGTCGCGCGCGCCTTCCGCTCGGCGAGGGTGCGCGGCCAGCGTTCCTTGAGATGAGGGAGGAGGACGATTTTCGGCTTCGCCGACTTCACCACCTTCCTCACGATCTTCTTCGTGACCGTCTTCACGATTTTTTTCGCGACCTGCTTCGCGACTTTCTTCATCACTTTTTTCGCCATCTGCTTCGCTTTCATCTCGCTCTCCGCTGCCGTAAACGCTCCACGATCCGCTCCGTGCCGAAGGTATTGATCACATCCCCTGCCTCGAGCCACCCCTTCCGCGCGATCCCCACTCCGAACTCCGTATTCTGCAGCCCGCGCGTCGAATGCGCATCGGGGCCGATCTCGAACGAGCAGCCGAGCGACTTCGCGAGCTGGCAGTGGCGCCAGTCGAGATCGAGGCGGTGCGGATCGGCATTGATCTCGAGCGCCACGCCCTGTGCCGCCGCCTTCGCGATCACCGCTTCCATGTCAATGGCGTACGCCTCGCGGCTGAGCAGCAGCCGCCCGGTCGGGTGGCCGAGGATCGCGACGTGCGGATCATCCAGCGCGCGGAGAACGCGCGCCGTCATCGTCTCGCGATCCATCGAAAAGCGGGAATGCACCGAGGCGATCACGTAGTCGAAGCGGTCGAGCAGCGCGGGATCGTAGTCGATCTGTCCGTCTGCGAGAATGTCCGCCTCGACGCCCTTCAGCACCATGATGCCGATATCCCTTGAATTCAAACTATCTATCTCGGCGTGCTGCGCGATCACCGCCTCTGGCTTGAGCCCGCCCGCGTAGAACGCCGACTGCGAGTGGTCGGAGATCCCGATGTAGCTCCAGCCGAGCTCGCGGGCGGCCTCCGCCATCTCGGCGATCGTGGCTTTGCCATCCGAATAGTCGGAATGGCAATGCAGCACGCCCGTGATGTCGCTCGACTCGATGAGCGTCGGCAGCGCGTTTTTCGCCGCCGCCGCGATCTCGCCTCGCCCCTCGCGCAGCTCCGGCGCGATGTAGGCGAGGCCGAGCGCGCGGAAGAGCGCGCGCTCATCGCCCACGGAGATGCGCGCGCCATCGGAGTCGCGCAGCTCGTCCCCGACGATGCTCGTGCCGCGCAAGGCGGCCCACTCGCGCAGCTCGCGCTCGTGCGCCGCGCTCCCCGTTGTGCGCCAGAGCGCGACCGCTTGCTCCTCGGGACGCACGCAGCGCACATCGAGCACGCTGCCATCCACGAAGTGAATCGTCGCCGCGCCTGCGCCGCGTTCCTCCGCCTCGCGCACGCCTGGCGCGCGCGCGAGCTCCGCCGCCACGCGCTCCGGCGCCGCGCCGCTCGACGCGACCACCGCGACGATATCGATGTCGCGCACGACCTCATTCCGCCGCCGCAGCGATCCAGCCACCATCGCGCGCTCGACATCCGGATGCGCGCGCACCGCGGCTAGCATGTGCTCCGACTCGGAGAGGGCGCGCGGATACAGCATGTACGCGCTGTTTTCGCGCAGATACGCGATCCCCTTGAGGATCTTCGCCGCCGTCCCTGCTCCGAAGCGCGGCAGCTTCGCGAGCCGGCCGTCCGCGGCCGCCGCTTCGAGCTCCGCCAGCGACGACACTCCGAGCCCCTCGTGGATCTTCTGGATCTTCGCGGTGCCAAGTCCCGGCACGCGAAGCATCTCGAGCAATCCCTCCGGCGTCTCGGCGCGCAGCTGCTCGAGGTAGCGCGACTCTCCGCTCTCCACCAGCTCGCGAATCGTCGACAGCGTCGCGGGCCCGATTCCCTTCAGCTCCGCGAGCTCGCCACTCGCGAGCATCGGCGCGAGATCGTCCGTCTGCACGCCGATCACGGCGCGCGAGGCGTTACGGTAGGCGGCGCTCTTGAAGCGGTTCTCGCCCTTGAGCTCGAGGAAGTCCGCGATCTGCGCAAGCGCGTGCGCGACGGAGCGTGGATCCACCGCTCACCGCACGCGGATGTACGGGAGCTGCGTCACTCCCTCGCCGCCGGTCTCCTGTACTCGCTCGAGGCGATCCGGATGCGTGTCGAGATAGTGAAAGGCGCGAATCACCATCGCCTCGAGCTCGCTCGTCGTTGCCAGCGTGCGATATCCCATTCGCTCCCCACCCGGAATCGCGTTCGCGTACGCGACCCCCTCTGCCCTCCACGGATGCTCGGCGCGCGCGGCCGCCTTCGCTGGGTCGAGATCATCGCGGTACGACACCAGCGAGACGCCGGGGCGATCCTCGCGAAGGCCGAGCACCATCTGCACGCGCAGATGCGCGCCGGAGTCCGCGCGCTGCTCCGTCTCCGCTGCCACCGCGAACACTCCGTCGAGCGGCTCGTACGGCGCGTCGGCACTTACGCGAGCCCACAGCCTCTGATACGGAAACTGCAAATACGCCGCGGGCGGCGCCGCGAAGATCCAGTCGCCCATTTGGTAGTCGGCCTCGGTGAGCAGCGCCGTCACCGAGTCCTCGAACGAATAGAGACGACGGCCGTAGCTCCAGAACTGAAAGCCCTGGTAGAGGAGCTCGCCGTATTCGTCCATGCTCGCGGGATCCGCATCATCGGAGACCATCTCGCCGAGCGCGGCGCCCGCGTGACCGAGCAGCAGAAACTGATCGCGCCTGTGCACATCCGAGCCGCGCTGCTCGCCCTCGGCGCGGATTGCCGGGAAGTCTTCGCGCTCGAGCGGCTCGAGGATCAGCTCGTATGGAGTCAGTCGCGCTGGCACGCGTGCAGAGTTCGCAGGAATCAGGCCTGCTCCTCGACGCCGGCCGCGTCGCGCAGCCGCGCAACGAGCTCGTGCAGCTGGTGCTCGGTGTAGTCGATCTCCTGCGCGGCGCCATCGAGATCGATGAGCCCTGCACGCATCGACACCGCGACCTGATTGAGATAGCGCACCTTGCGGAGAATCTCGTCGGTCACGGCGCGGAGGGAGAGATAGCGCCGCTTGTTGACCGTCGCGCGCCGATGCCGCGCTATCAGCTCGGCCTCGGTAAGCTCGCGCGCCGCGGAGATGACTTCCTCGGTCGTGCGCCCGGATATCGTACCACGGTCGGGAATTCCCTCGTCCTCCCACTCTTCTTCCGCGAACCAGAGGCGACCGACGTGCTCGATCCCATCGAAGGTGATGCTGAGCGAGACCGCGAGGCGCCGATCATCCGTAGTGATTGTCGCGATCTCGCGCTCGATCGTCTCGTCCGATGGCGTCATGGCTGGGCTCTCGTGCGCTGGAGAAAGTCGCGAACCTCAGCGAAGAATGCGTCCTTGCCCTCAACGTAAGGGACGTGTGCGCTTTCGTCGAGCACCACGAGCTCGCCATGCGGAAGCGCCTCCGCGATCATCTCCGACGAGCCGAGCGGAATCGCATCGTGCGCGCCGTGCAGCACGAGCGTCGGCGCCTCGACGAGGTCGAGCTTCTGCGTGAGATCGTAGCCCGCGAGACTCTCCCACACCGACTCCTGGACGCGCGCGATGACGCGGAATGGCGTAAGCTCGGCCGCGCGCGCGGGGTTGGCGAAGTAGCCGGCGACGCCGAGCTCGAAGATCCGTTTCGCGAACGCCGCGGGGTCGCGCTCGCGGAGCCCCGACGCCGCGATCGCTGCGCGCGCTTCGGCGATCCACGGCTCGCGTTGCCGGCGCGCGAACTCTGCGCTGAACTGTGCGCGAAAGTCGCTGGTTGCGGGGGCGGGGGTAATGAGTACCATGCGCACGGGCGCCGGCGCGGGCTCGCTCGCGGTGAAGACGATCCCTTCGTCGCGGAAGCCGCCCGCGGCGGCGATCGCGTAGAGGAGCGCGAGCAGTCCGCCCCACGAGTAGCCGACGAGGGTGAGCGGCTCGAGCGACAGCTCGCGCACGAGCGCCGCGAGATCGGTGACGTGTGTCTTCCAGGTGATGGGGGAGCGATCGGCATCGTCCTTCGATCGTCCCCCGCCGCGCTGATCGTAGAAGATCAGCCGATACTCGTTCGCGAGCTCGAGCATCTGCGGCAACATGTAATCGTGCGATGCACCCGGGCCGCCGTGCAGCACGAGCAGCCGGGCTGCGTCCTCCGGTCCGTACGCGGTGTGATAGAGCTCCACGCCGCGCTCCGCGACTACGGGTGCAACGCCACCATCGGCGTCTTGTAGACAGCGCCGCCCTTCATCACGAAGAGCGCCTTCTCCATGTTCTTGATGTCCTTGAGCGGATCGCCCGGCACGGCGACGATGTCGGCCCACTTGCCCGCCGTGAGCGAGCCTACGTGCGCATCCCAGCCGAGGAGCTTCGCGCCGTTCATCGTTCCCGCGACGATCGACTCCATGTTCGTCATCCCGCCCCACGTCGTCATGAGCGTGAACTCGTGCGCGTTCGTGCCGTGCTTGCCGACGCCGGCGTCGGTGCCGAGTGCGATCTTCACGCCGTTCGCACGCGCGATCTTCACGGAGTTGTGCATCGCCTTCGCCGCATCGAGCGCTTTCTGGCGGCGCAGCCCCTTCAGCACACCGTTGTTTGCGGCCGCCTCGGTGGCCTCGCCCGCGCTCAGCGTCGGCACGAGGTACGTTCCCTTCGCGGCCATCATCTTCGCGCCCTCCTCATCGAGGAAGGAGCCGTGCTCGATCGAGCTCACCCCGGCGCGCACCGCGACCTTGATCCCCTCCGTGCCGTGCGCGTGCGCGGCGACCTTCCGGCCGAGCTTCGTCGCTTCGTCGACCATCGCCTTCAGCTCCTCATACGTGTACTGCGAGGCGCCGACCGCGTCCCCCTCGGAGAGCACGCCGCCGGTCGCGCACGTCTTGATGACGTCCGCGCCCTGCTTGATCTGATAGCGAACTGCGGCGCGAACCTCTTCGGGACCGTTCGCGATGCCGGTTTTGTAGCTGCCGTCGAAGAGCCCGGGCTTGAAGCCGTTCTCGTCGCAGTGGCCACCGGTGATGCCGATCGCGTAGCCGGCGTTCTCCATGCGCGGCCCCCAGATCTGGTTCGCGTCGACTGCCTTGCGCAGCGCCATGTCGTCGAAGTTCGGCGAGCCGACGTTGCGCACGCTCGTGAAGCCGTCGAGCAGCGTGCTCCTTGCGTGGTTGACGCCGAGGATCGCGCTGTACTGGTCGTAGTCGTGCACCGCCGACTCGTCCGCCTCGGGATCGCCGAGCTCGCGCCCCGCGAGATGCACGTGCGCATCGATGAAGCCGGGAAGGAGCGTGGCATCGCCGAGATCGATCGTGCGGGCGCCGGCGGGCACTTTCACGTTCGCGGCGGTCCCGACCCACGTAATGCTGTCGCCGACGATGACGATCGCCGCGTTATTGATCTCGGCCGCGCCGGTGCCATCGATGAGATGCGCCGCGCGCAGCACGAACGTGCCGGGTGCAGCGAGTGCGGAATCCTGCGCAGCAAGCGGCGCCGCGCAGAGGCCGGCGAGGGCGAGAGACACAGCGAGCGGACGACGATACATCAGGAGCCTCCGAATGATTCAGGAGCCACGCTTTCCGAGCGTGGCAGAAAGCGCGAGCCGTGAGCCCGCGCGCATGACGACGACCTGGATGACGTCGCCGGGCTTGTGAGCGTTGATCGCATCGGTGTAATCGTAGATGTCCTTCACGGTCTTGCCGCCGAATTCGACTATTATGTCGCCGGCGTGCACGCCGGCCTTGTCGGCCGGACTGCCGGCGGTGACGCCGGCGAGCTTCACGCCGGGCGCGTCCGAGGATCCCATGTCGGGGACCGATCCGAAGTACGTGCCCTTCCCCGGTCCGCCGCCCGTCATTTTCGGCGGTGGCGCGGAGGAGCGTACGTACGTCAGCCGCGCCGGACGATCCGCTATGCTCCGCGCGATCCGTTCGGCGTAGTCGATCACGCGTACTTCGCCGGGGATGTTGATCTTCGAGGATACGTCGGTCGCGCGGTGATAGTCCTCGTGCATGTCGGTGAAGAAGTGCAGCACCGGCACCTTCTTTCCGTAGAACGACGCGTGGTCGGATGGACCGAAGCCGTCGCCGACGGGATCGATCGCGAGCGGCTGACCGGAGTTCGCGCTGTCGACGATGCCGCGCATCTCGGTTGCCGTTGCGGTGCCGTAGACGATCAGCTTGTCGTTCCGGAGGCGGCCGACCATGTCGAAGTTGAGCATCGCATCGATGCTATCGACGGGAATGGGCGCGTGCTCGACGAAATATTCGGAGCCGAGGTCGCCGAGCTCCTCGCCGCTGAAGTTGACGAAGATGATCGGGCGGCGTGCAGGGACGGCGTGGAAGCGTCGCGCAAGCTCGAGCACGGCGGCGGTTCCCGAGGCGTTGTCGTCGGCGCCGTGACGGATCGCATCCTTCGCCTCCGGGTCGAGCGCGTCGAAGGCGGAGCGTCCGAGATGGTCGAAGTGCGCGCCGATGACGACGTACTGCGTGCGTAGCGCGGCGTCCGTGCCGGGAAGGAGCGCGACGACGTTCTGTGTCGGCAGCTCGCTGGGCAGTCCCGCGTGCGCGGCGGCTGCCGAGCGCGCGGAGAAGTACTGCAGATACGATGCGCGTCCGAGGACGCACTCGCGCACACCGGGGCGCATCTGCGGGCAGGTGGCGGAGCGGTCGATCTTCGTGAGTCCGATCCGCGCGTACTCGCGCGCGAGATACGCAGCCGCGCTGTCGTTCCCCGGCGTGCCGGTGCCGCGTCCCTCGAGCGCATCGCTCGCCAGGTAGACGATGTCCGCGCGGATGCGCGCGGTGTCCGAGATCGCCGATGCGCTATGCGGCGCTGCGCCGGACTCTGGAGCGACGCGCGCGCCGTGACAGCCGAAAAGAAAGACGACCGCACTGGCGAAGGCCGCGCGGCGAGGGGATGCAGGAGACATGCGGGGAGCGGTGGGTGTGGTGAGGAGTGCGCTGCGAGTAGTATGTTATCCGCCGGTGCCCCTTCCTGCCAGACGTCCGCTCTCCACGCTCGCCCTCGCGCTCATTCCACGCGCGGTCGCGCTGAATCTCGCGCTCGGCGCGGTGGTCGGGGCGCTCAAGCTTCCCGTCTATCTCGATTCGGTGGGGACGATTCTCGTGGCGGTGCTGGCGGGGCCGTGGGCGGGAATACTCACGGGGATCGTATCGAACAGCGTGCTCGGCCTCCTCGTGTCGCCCGCGCTCTTCGCGTTCATCCCGGTGGCGATGGTGATCGGCTGGCTCGCCGGGCTGGCCGGAAAGATGGGCGCCTTCCGCTCGCTCGCGGGCTCGCTCGCGGCGGGGCTCGTGATCGGCGTCTCGGCTGCGCTCTGCTCCGCGGTGATCGTGATCGCGCTCATGGGCGGGCTCACCGCGAGCGGGACGGGGATTCTCACGATCGCGATTCGCGCCGCATTCGGCGTGAGCGTCGACAGCGCAGCGAAGATCGCTGCGGTCGTGACCGATGCGATGGATAAGCCGCTCTCGTGTGTGCTCGTGTACCTCGTGCTCGAGCGGCTGCCGCGCCGACTCGGCGCGCGCTTCCGGGGCGCGACCGCGTGACGAGCCCGCTCGATCGCTGGAATCCGATCTCTCCACTCGCGGGCGCGATGGCGATGGTGCTCGTCGCGTTCGTCGGCCCGCAACCGTGGACGCCTGCCGCGGTGCTGGCGGTGGCGCTCGCGATCGCGTTCATGAGCCGCATCGGATGGAAAGTCACGATGCTCACCGCGCTCGTCGTGGTGCCGACGTTCGTTCTCCTCGTGCTCCTCGACGCAGCCATTCCCAATGCCGCCGCCGAGCACGCGCGGTGGGTCCCGTCTCGCGCCGGCACGCTCGACGCGCTCGCGATCTCGCTCCGGCTCGGCGCCGCCATCGCGGCGCTCGGCGTCATCGTCGTGGGCGTCGCGCCGCGAAGGCTCACGCGCGCACTCGCGGCGCGCGGGCTCCCGTCGTGGGCGGCGTATCTGGTGATCGCGTCGCTCGAAGCCGTGCCGGACGCGCGGCGCCGCGCGGATGACGTCATCGATGCACAGCGATGCCGCGGCGTCGCGCTGGGGAAGGGGACCGGCGTACGAGGGCGGCTGCGTGCGCTCCCCGCGCTTGCGGGCCCACTCATCGTCGGGCTCGTGACGGAGTCGGAGGAGCGGGCGCTCGCGCTCGATGCGCGCGCCTTCGATGCCGGTGCACGGCGCACGGCGCTCTCGCCGATCGCGGATCCCGTGGGTGAGCGCTGGGCGCGCCGGATCGTCTGGCTCGGGCTCGCCGGTGTGATCGCATGGCGGCTCCGGGAGTTCGTCCACTCGCTCAGCATTGCCTCGTGAGCGCCGCCCGAATCGCGCGCCCGCTCGCGCTCTCGATGCGCATTCGCTCCATCTCGTACGAAGGCCGCGTCGCGCTCCACGACATTGCGCTCGACATCGCGCGCGGCGAGATCGTCGGCATCGCGGGGCACGTCGGCGCGGGGAAGAGCACCCTCGCTCTCGCCGCCGCCGGGCTCCTCGGCCGCACGCTCCCCGCGACGATCGACGGCACGATCACGCATCCGCTCGGCGGCCGCCCGCCCGCGTCGTTCGTCTTCGCCAACCCGTCGACGCAGCTCACGGAGCTCGGCGAAACCGTCGAGGAAGAGGTGGCGGTGGGGCCGGAGAATCAGGCGCTTCCATCGGCGGAGATCCGCGCGCGCGTCGACCGCGCACTCACGCTCGCTGATGCCGCGCACCTCGCGTATCGAACTCCCCGCGAGCTCTCCGGCGGCGAGCTGCAGCGCGTCGCCCTCGCGTCCGCGCTCGCGCTCGACGCGCCGCTGCTGGTGCTCGATGAGCCCACCGCGCAGCTCGATCCGGAGGCCGCCGCGGCATTCGCGAACGCGATTCGAGCGCTGCGCAACGACGGCGCAGCGATTCTCATCGTCGAACAGAATCTCGAGTTGCTCGCGGCGCTCGCGGATCGCGTGCTCGTGCTCGCGGACGGCGCGGTGATCGCGAGCGGTGCGCCGCGTGACGTGCTCGGGCGCACGCCGCCGCTCGATCCGCGACTCGGCTCACTTCGCTCCGCCGCCAATGCAACCACGAAGGAACCGCGTGCGGGCAATGGGGCGCGCCCACCGCTCCTCCGCGTCGACGGACTAAGCGCCGGCTACGGCGAGCGCGTAGTGCTCGAGCATCTCTCGCTCACCGTCGGCGAGGGCGAAATCGTCGCGTGGATCGGTGAAAACGGCGCGGGGAAGAGCACGCTTGCCCGAACGGTCATGGGGCTCGTGCCGGCTCGCGCTGGCCGGATTCGAGTAGGTGAGCTGAACCTGACGGAGCTTCCGGTGCACGAGCGAGCGCGCATCGTCGGTCTCGTCTTCCAGGATCCGCGTCGCCAGCTCTTCTCGCGCACGGTGCTCGAGGAAGCCATCTTTGGGCCGCGCACGCTCGGCGCGTCACGGAGTGCGGCGCTGGCACAGGCGCGCGAGGCGCTCGCAGTGGTGGGGTTGGGCGCCATGGAGAGTGCGCATCCCGGAGATCTCGCACCGCAGCTCCAGCGGCGGCTTGCGATCGCCTCGGCGCTGGCATCGCGGCCGCGATTTCTGATGCTGGACGAGCCCACCGCAGGGCAGGATGCGGAGGGGCGGGGCCTCATTCGGGCAGCCCTCGAATTGCAGCGATCGAGGGGCGCCGCAGCGGTCATTACGCACGACCTGAATTTCGCGCAAGACGCGTGCGATCATAATGTTACGATCACCCGCCGTCATCTGTCGCATATCGGGAGAAACTCCCTCGAAACAGATTTTTCAGGCCGCTGACGAGGACCCTTTCAAGCATCGATGTCATACGCTCTAACCTTCGCCCGACACTTCGCCCGCCTCGTGCAAATGCTGCTCATCGAAGGAAGCGCCTTCGACAAGCAGCTGGCCACGCTGCGGTCGCTGGTGACCGTGTCGGA
>JBDSHG010000015.1:0-3243 GCA_039918615.1 Gemmatimonadaceae bacterium
CAGGCGCGCATTCACGTCGTGCGACTCGGGGAGATATCGTAGCGCGAACAGGATGTTGAGCGCGCACAGGAGCGCCGCGATCATCCCCGGCCAGTGCGGGCCGAGCTTGTGCGAGAACGACGCGATCGCCGGACCGATCACGACGCCAGCGTTCGTCGCCGCCGAGAGCCAGCCGAGCCCGCGCGCGCGATCCTTCGGCGCCACGCTGTCCGCGACGTACGCCTGAATGACTCCCGTCGTGCCGCCACCTGCACCCTGAATGATGCGCGATGCGAGCAGCAACCAGTACGAGTCCGCGTACGCGAACACGACGTACGCGCACATGCTCGCTCCGAGTCCGAACAGGAGCGCGGGCTTCCGCCCATAGCGATCCGAAACGCGCCCCCACAACGGTGCGCTCACGAGCTGCATCGCCGAGAACGAGGCGATGAGCACCATCACCGCGAAATCGCTGGCGCCGAATCGCACCGCGTAGAACGGTAGGAGCGGGATGATCATCAGCGCGCCCACCATGTCGATGAACGCGGTGAACATCAGCACACTGAGCTTTCCTGCGTCGCCGGTGCGCATCAGGTCGAGCCGCTTCTGCAGGAAGTTCGTCACGCGAGAAAGCTACTCCCTGCCCAGCGCGGCGGGTGGCGTCGCGCGCCCCACGACGCCCACCAGCGCGATGATGGTGAGCACGTACGGAATCATCTGCACGAACTGACTCGGAATCGCCTGCATCCCCTGCAGCTGGATCTGCAGCGTCTCGGCCGCGGCGAAAAACAAACAGGCGAGCCCCGCGCGCCACGGATCCCAGCGCCCGAAGATGATCGCCGCCAGCGCGATGAAACCGCGCCCCGCGCTCATGCCGTCTGTGAACTGATGCTGGTCGAGCGAGAGATACGCGCCGCCGAGCGCCGCGAGCGCGCCCGAGAGCGCCACCGCGAGGTAGCGCACGCGCTTCACCGACACGCCGAGCGTCATCGCCGCCTCGGGATGCTCGCCCACCGCCCGCACGCGCAGCCCGAATGGCGTGCGGTACAACAGCCACGCCATCGCGGGGATAATCAACAACCCGAGAGGAATCAGCGGATTGTGCAGCAGTCCCGACATCAGCGCTCCGGCGCTCGTCCCCGCCGAAAATCCAGGAACGCGCGGCGAGTTCGACGAGCTGCCGAAGATCAGCTTGAGAAAGTATCGCGTGAGCCCGACCGCGAGCAGATTGATCGCGATCCCGGACACCACCTGATCCGCCTTGAAGCGGATCGTCGACACGGCGTGCAGCATCCCGAACGCGAGGCCGCCGGCGATGCCGCACAGCGCGCCGATCCACGGGCTCCCGGACCAGTAGCTGCCGAGCATCGCGGTGAACGCGCCGCCGAGCATGAATCCCTCGAGCGTCAGACTGATGATCCCCGAGCGCTCGGCGATCACTCCACCCGCCGCCGCGAAGAGATACGGCACCGCGATGCGCAGCGTCTGCGCGATGAAGGCGAGCACCTCGCTCATCGCTTCCCTCGGGCCTGTGCGAGAACGCGGCGAACTTCCGGCACCGACGCCGCCATCGCGAGGATCACGACACCCTGCAGTGCGTCGACCATCTGCTTCGGTACGAGCGCGTTGATCGCGAGCCCGCCCTGCGACAGCGTCGCAAAGAACAACGCCGCGAGCACGACGCCGAGCGGATTGCTGCGACCAACCAACGCAACGGCGATGCCGAGGAAGCCCGCTCCGGTCGCGAACCCTTCCTCGTAGTAGTGCTCGTAGCCGAGCACGAAGTTGATGCCGCCGAGTCCCGCGAGCGCGCCGCTGATGGTAAGCGCGCGGATCCACGTGCGGCCAACATCGATCCCCGCGTTCTCGGCTGCAGCGGGCTGCAGTCCGACCGCGCGCAGCTCGAAGCCGCCGCGCGTACGGAAAAGGAACCACCAGATGAGAAGTGACGCGAATAGTTCGATGGCCAACGAGCCATTCGCGGCAGATCCGTGGAAGGCGGACCAGAGCACGGAGAGGCGCGGGAGCACGCCCGCGTGGATCGCCTGCGTGTGCAGCGTCTCCGGAACGCGCAATCGCGTGGAGAGGAGCCAGCTCAGTGCGGCGAGCACGATGAAGTTGAGCATGATCGTGGTGATCACCTCGTGCGCGCCCCACTTCGCGCGCAGCGCGCCAGGGACGAAGCCCACCGCGCCGCCGGCGGCGAGTGCGCCGAGTGTGCAGAGCGGCACGGCAATGAGCGCCGCGGTCCCGGCCGGAAGCGCGAGACCAACCAGCGCCGCCGCGAGCCCGCCCGCCGCCAGCTGCCCCTCGGCCCCGATGTTGAAGAGCCCTGCGCGCAGCCCAACGGCGACGGCGAGCCCGGTGCAGATCAGCGTCGTCGTCTTGTAGAGCACCTGGCCGAAGCCGTACGCGTTGCCCCACGTGCCTTCGAGCATCAGACGATACACCGCACCCGGCGACTGGCCGACGGCGAGGATGAGCAAATCACCGGCGACGATGGAGACGAGCAGCGCGACGAGCGGCGGAAGCACGGCCTCGATGACATGGTCGCGCATGGTGCGCTCGGGCGCGGGCGTCGCGTTCTCCGCCGTGGTCGCAGTTGGTGCCGACACCGGATCGCTCACGTCGTCGCTCCCGTCATGAGCGGGCCGAGCATCTCCTCGCTCGCGTCGCTCCGCGCTACGATGGCCGCGATCTTCCCGCCGTACATCACCGCTACGCGATCCGACAGCGCCAGGATCTCCGACAGCTCGGCCGACACGAGCAGGATCCCCATCCCCGCGTCGCGCGCGGCGCGCAGGCGCGCGTGAATGAGCTCGATCGCGCCGACGTCGACGCCGCGCGTCGGCTGTGCGGCGAGGAGTACGAGCGTCGGCTGCATCGTCGGGCGCGACAGCGCGCGGGCGATCACGATCTTCTGCTGGTTGCCGCCCGAGAGCGCGCGCGCCGGAAGCGTCGGGTTCGCGGGGCGGATGTCCGCGCGCGCGATGGCCTCTCGCGCGTTGGCGAGGATGCGCGCGCGATCGAGTACGCCGCCGTGCGTGTACGAGCGCTCGCGGCCGAGGATGAGGTTGTCGGCGATGGAGAAGTCGAGGACGAGGCCGCGGCGGTGGCGATCCTCGGGGATGTGCGCGAGGCCATGCTCATCCCGCTCGCGCACGGACATCGAGGTGGCGTCGCGGCCGCCGAACAGGATCTCGCCGCTCTCCACCCTGCGGAGTCCGGCGATCGCCTCGATGAGCGCGCTCTGGCCATTCCCTT
>JBDSHG010000016.1:0-20228 GCA_039918615.1 Gemmatimonadaceae bacterium
ATCGCATTCCCGAGGAGATTGCCGAGGATGTGCGAGACCTTGTCGCGATCGGCGTAGAGCGGCGGAAGCCCCGGCTCGATCGTTACCGTGAGCTCGAGCGTCTTCTTCGCCATGAGCGACTCGTTGAGCGCGCACACCTGCTCGACGGCAGACTCGATGCTGAATTCCACGCGCGTGAGCGTGAGCTGATGCGCCGCGCCGCGCGCGTAGGTGAGGATCTCGCCGATCATGTCGAGCAGCTGGCGGCCACCGCCGATGATCCCGCCGACGCTGTCCTTCTGCTGCGAGGTGAGCTCGCCGAGGATGCCGTCGCGGAGGATCTCGCCGTGCGTAATGATGGCCGTGAGCGGCGTGCGAAGGTCGTGCGAGATGTTCGAGAGAAACTGCGTGCGCAACGCGGCCTCGTTGCGGAGCTCCGCGACCAGACGCGACAGCTCCAGATTGTGTTCCTGCAGCGTGGCGAGGCGCTCGGCCGATACGTCGTCGATGTAGGCGCGTGTCATCGCTAAATCATATGTGTCAGCCGTGTTTTATCCAATGTTTGTTACCCAATCGAGAGCTTCGGCGAATGGCAAGTGATCCTCGTCACGCCCTGAGAAAACGATCGTCGGCTATTTTTCGTTTTGTGGCCCGGCGAGCCCATGCGTGGCATGCGGATTGCCCTCTAATCCTTGACTCATTACCCGAAGGAGCACGACATGTCGATTACCCGGTGGCTCACTCCCATTGCGCTGACCTCCGCGCTGGTGTTGGGCGCTTGCAAGAAGTCGGATAGCGCGCAGCTCGCGCAGGACTCCACCGCGTACGCGCGCGATCTGGCGATGGCGAACCGCGACTCCGCCGCCCAGCCGCAGCTGAACGACGCGCCGCCCGCGCCAGCCGCGGCACCTGCGCCTGCGCCGGCTCCCGCCCCTCCGCGGAAGACTCCGACGCCCAGCACGGGCACCCGCGTTCCTCCGGCCGCGCCAGCGCCAACGACGACCGCAAGCGGGAACACCGTCGTCCGCGGCACCAAGGGCAGTGAGGCGAAGGTCGGCTCGATCGCGAGCGGCACGACGCTCGACATGACGTCCACCGAGCGCGTGTGCACGAACACGAACCACGAAGGCGACAAGTTCACTGCGACGCTCAACCAGAGCTACGCCGGCAGCAACGGCGTCTCGATCCCGTCGGGCGCAAAGGCGGTCATCGTCGTCACGCAACTCAAGCAGAGCGGCAAGACGGGCGAGCCGATCCAGATGACCTTCGACGTCACGAATCTGACGTGGGGTGAGAAGAGCTATCCGATCGACGCGACCATCGATCATGTCGACGTCGACAAGGTGCGCAACGCGAGCACGACGTCGGATGTGGCAAAGGTCGGCGGCGGCGCGATCATCGGTGGCATCATCGGCCAGATCATCGGGCACAACACCAAGGGCGTCGTGATCGGTGCGGCGACCGGTGCGGCAGCCGGCACTGCGGTCGCGATGGGGACGGCGGGCTACGACGGCTGCGTGCCCGTTGGCGGGAACATCAAGGTCCACCTCAACGCGCCGGCCGAGATTCAGGGGGAGTAGCGGAGCGGGGGCGCGCGACACGCGATGTTGCGTGTTGCGCGCGGTTAGTAGCCCGCGGCGCCGCCCGATGTCCGTGGGTCGACGACGCCTTCCCATCCGTCCGCGACCCGCCCGACCATGATCACACGACCAACGAAGCCGCCCGGCGCGAAGCGGGCGGCTTCGATCGCATGTCCCATCGCGCGCAGCGAGTCCACCGTCTCGAACGAGAGCCCGTTCGGCTCGTAGTGGAGCTGGTCCGGCCACGCCTGATGGTGAATGCGCGGCTCCGACATCGCATCGGTGAAGCTCATGTGATGATCGATGACGTCGACGATCACCTGCGTCACGCTCGTGATGATGCGCGGGCCGCCGCGGGAGCCGATCACCATGAGCAGATGCCCGCTCGGGTCGATGACCATCGTCGGCGACATCGCGCTGAGCATCCGCTTCCCAGGAAGGATCGCGTTCTGCTCGCCCTGCACGAGTCCGTACATGTTCGCCTGTCCGGGACGCGCCGCGAAGTCGTCCATCTCATCATTGAGAAAGATGCCGACGTTGGCGACGTACACGCCGGAGCCGTACAGGTCGTTGAGCGTCGTCGTCGTCGCGACGGCGTTGCCATGGTCGTCCACCACCGAGTAGTGCGTGGTGTTGACTCCCTCGGACTTCGCGCCGCCGAACGCACCGGTCTTCGTCGCGTGCCGGGAGTCGATCGACGCGGCGCGATCGCGCGCGTAGACCTTGCTCGTGAGCTCTGTGACGGGCACCGGCACGAACGCCGGATCGCCGAGCTTCGTATTCCGGTCGACAAAGGCGCGACGCAGCGCCTCTGCCATGAGATGGTAGCCGAGCACGCTGCCCGCCGGAGTGGCGGGGAACTGCTCGAGGATGTTGAGCGTCTCGAGCACGGTGATCCCGCCCGAGGACGACGGCGGCATCACGAGCAGCGTGTAGTCGCGGTACTTCCCCGTGAGAGGCGCGTGCCACACGGGTGCGTAGCGCGCGAGATCCTCCTTCGTCATGATCCCGCCGCCGTGCTTCATCTCCGCCGCGATCTCGTCCGCGATCCTCCCCGTGTAGAACGCAGCGGCGCCATTGCCGGCAATCGCACGCAGTGTATTCGCGAGCGCAGGCTGCCTGAACAGCGAGCCGATCGCCGGTGGCTTCCCGTCCGGCATGAAGAGCGCGGCGCCGGCGAACGGCGCGATCTTCTCCGCATTTCCCCGGATGGATTCCTCGAGCGCGCTGTCGACGACGAAGCCGCTGTCCGCAAGGCGGATCGCTGGCGCCATGACCCTCACAAGCGGCATGCTGCCGTAGCGCGCGAGCGCCGTCGTGAGCCCTGCGACGGACCCGGGCACGCCCGAGGCGAGATGCCCCGTCTGACTGCGCTCCGTCACACGGCCGTGCGAATCGAGGAACATGTCGCGCGTCGATGCGAGCGGCGCCATCTCCCGGTAATCGAGCGCGAACGAGCGCCCATCGTTGAGGCGGATGAGCATGTAGCCGCCGCCGCCGAGATTCCCCGCCTCGGGGTGTGTCACGGCGAGCGCGAAGCCGGTGGCGACGGCCGCGTCGATCGCGTTACCGCCGGCCCGCAGGATCTCGAGGCCGGCGTCGCTGGCGAGGAGGCTGTTGCTCGCGACCATCGCGTGCGGCGCGGTCGCCGAATTGTGCATGCCGGTGAGCGGCCACGCGTCGGGGAGCGGCTTCCGCGCGGTGTCGGCGATCGCCTTGATCGCCTTCGCCGCGTCCATCGACATCGGTGCGTTGGGGAGGGTGACAGGCGGCGGCGCGGCGGCGGGACGCTTGGCCGGATGGCAGGAGATGAGGAGCGCCCCGGCGGTGATGGCCATCACACCGATCGTGCGCTGCGCGTTGATTGACCGTGGATGCACGAGCTCTCCTGGAAAATCTCTTGCTACTGGCGCACGACGCGGCATAAGTTAGCCCGCGTGACGCGTCGCGTCACCTCCTCATCTCACCCGAGTACGTGACCGCGTCGCACTCCGATCCTCGCCTCACCGAGCGACGAAATCCCCGCACCGCGGACATCGATCTCGCATCGGCGCGCGAGATAGTCGATCTACTGCACGCCGAAGACCGATTCGTGCTCGAGGCGGTGGCGACGCAGCGCGACAACATCGCGCGCGCGATCGAGCTCGCGGAGCTGGCGTTCCGCGCGGGAGGACGGCTCTTCTACGTCGGCGCCGGCACCTCGGGGCGGCTCGGCGTGCTCGACGCGAGCGAGTGCCCGCCGACCTTCGGCACCGATCCGGAGATGGTGCAGGGGATCATCGCGGGCGGGCTCCCGGCGCTCACGAAGTCGCAGGAGGGCGCCGAGGATGTGGTCGCCGACGGCGCCGAGGCCATGACCGCGCACCAGGTCGGCCCACGCGACTTCGTGCTCGGCATCGCCGCCTCCGGCACGACGCCGTACGTTCGCGGCGCGCTTGAGCGCGCCGCCGCGCTCGGTGCGCGCACCGGGATCCTCGCGTGCTCGCCGCCGGCGGCATCCGTGCTCGAGCTCGTCGACGTCGCCATCATCCCGATCACGGGCGCCGAACCGGTGACGGGGTCGACACGCATGAAGGCGGGGACCGCGACGAAGCTCGTGCTGAACGCGATCTCCACGGGCGCGATGATCCGCATCGGGAAGACGTTCGGCAATCTCATGGTCGATCTGCGCGCAATGAGCGCGAAGCTCGTCGACCGCGGGGAGCGGATCGTGATGGAGGTGACGGGGGTCGAGCGCGGGGAAGCGCGCGCCAGCATCGAAAGGGCCGGCGGCTCAGTGCGCACCGCGATCGTGATGCAGCAGCGCGGATTCTCGCGCGAGGAGGCCGAGCGCGCGCTGCGCGATGCCGGGGGCGTCGTGCGCCGCGTGATTCCGAACGCTCCGCCGCCGGTCGAGTGACCGATGATCGCGCGAGCGGCGACGTGCCGGGTGACGTGATGATTGGGCTGATGTCCGGCACCTCGGCGGATGGCATCTCGGCCGCGGCCGTGCGCTTCGGCGGGGAGCCGGCGAGAGCGAGCGCCGAGCTCCTCGCGTACCACGAGCGGCCGTACGCGAGCGCGCAGCGCGACCGGCTCCTTCGCGCACTCGATGGTGCGTCGCTGGCGGACATCGGGCGCCTCGACTTCGAGCTCGGCGCCTGGCTCGGCGATGCGGCGCTGGCGGTGATCGCACAAGCGGGGCTCGCGCCGCGTGACGTACGTGCGATTGCGTCGCACGGGCACACGATCTGGCACGATGCGCCGCACGCGACCTGGCAGATCGGAGAGAGCGCTGTCATTGCGGAGCGAACGGGGCTCGACGTGATCTCCGACTTTCGCGTGCGTGACGTGGCGGCTGGTGGGCAGGGGGCGCCGCTGGTGTCGATCGCGGACCGGTTGCTCTTCGCCGCCGACGGTGCATGGCGCGCGTTGCAGAACATCGGAGGGATCGGCAACGTGAGCATCGTGCCGCCGCGCGACGTCGAGGCGCCGGTGGTCGCGTTCGACACGGGGCCCGGGGTTGCGATCATCGATGGCATCGTGCGCGCGCTCGTGCCGGGGATGGCGTTCGATGTCGACGGCGCGCTCGCGACGCGCGGCACTGCGATCGAGAGCGTGGTACGCGAGGCGTTGGCGGAGCCGTACTTCGCGTCGTCGCCGCCCAAGTCGACGGGGCGAGAGCTGTTCAGCCGCGCGTACATGGCGCGCTTCATCGACCGATGCCGCGAAGCGAAGGTTACGGCGACGAACGAGGATGTGATCGCGACGGCCGTTGCCTTCACTGCGCGCTCGATCGCGGATGCGTATCGTCGCTTCGTATGGGCGCCCGTTGCGGACGTCGTGCTCTCGGGCGGCGGTGCGCGGAATCCGGCGCTCGTGAGTGCGATCGCCGTCGCCGTCGCACCGCTTCCGGTGAAGATGTTCGACACCATCTTCTTCGATGGCGACGCGAAGGAAGCGGTCGCCTTCGCCTTCCTGGGCCGGCTCTTTCTCGATCGCCGCGCGGGAAATCTTCCCGCGACCACCGGTGCGCGCGGGCCGCGCGTGCTTGGGAAGCTGACGCCCGCATGAACGCCTCCACCGCACTCCTTCTTCCCGCGCTCCGCTGGGATTCGAACCACGGCTTCAAGCACGAGCGCGATGCGATCGAGAAGGCGCTGACGCTCGGCGTCGGTGGCTTCATCCTCTTCGGAGGCGACCAGGAGCGTGTGCGCGCCCTCACGAAGGAGCTGCGCCAGCGCTCGCGCGTGCCGCTGCTCATTGCCGCCGATCTCGAGCGCGGCGCGGGGCAGCAGTTCTCCGGAGCGACCGGGCTGCCGCCACTCGCTGCGATCGCGTCGCTCAACGACGCGGACGCAGTACGCCGCGCGGCGCGACTCACCGCGCGCGAGGCGCGCACGCTCGGGCTCAATTGGGATCTCGCGCCGGTGTGCGATCTCGACATCGTCCCCGAGAACCCGATCGTCGGCACGCGCTCGCTCGGCAGCGACTCCCGCAAGGTCGCGATGCTCGCGCAGGCGTGGATTCAGGCGTGCCAGGCGGAGGGAGTGCTCGCGTGCGCGAAGCACTTTCCGGGGCACGGGCGCACGCACACCGACTCGCACTCCGGGATGCCGGTGGTCGACGCGTCGCGTGCGGAATTGGTGGAGCACGATCTCGCGCCTTTCCGCGCCGCGATCGAGGCGGGCGTCGCCGGCATCATGACCGCGCATGTCTCCTTTCCCGCGCTCGACGCAAGCGGGGCCCCCGCCACGATGTCGCGCGAGATGCTGCAGTGGCTGCTCCGGCAGCAGATGCGCTTCGAGGGGCTGATCGTCACCGACGCGATGATCATGGAGGGGGCGATCGCCGAGCATGGCGAGGAGGAGGCGGCGATTCGCGCGCTCGATGCGGGGTGCGACCTGCTGCTCTACCCGAAGGATCTCGAGGCGGTCGCAACTGCGATCGATCGCGCGGTGACGCTCCATCGTCTCGACGCAGCGCGCATCCAGGGCTCCGTCCGGCGCCGGCTCAAGTGGGCGCAGTGGTCGTCGCCGCCAAACGAGTACCGCCGTCCCTCGGGTACCGATGTGTTGTGGGGCGCGCAGCTTGCGGACCGTGTCATCCACATCGTGCACGGCGCGCCGGCCGTGATGCATGCACCGCTCGACATCGTGATCGTCGACGACGATCTGGGCGGCCCCTATCCGCCGCCGTCGCGCGAGTCGCTGCTCGACTCGCTCTTCGATGCCGGCTGGAAGGCACGCCGCCTCGAGAAGTTCGATCCCGCATCGAACAACGATTCGGTGGTCGCGCTGTTCGGCGAGACGCGCGCGTGGAAGCAGCGCGTCGGCTACAGTGACGCCGCGCTTGCCGCCGTGCACGAGGCGTGCGATGCGCGCCCCAACGCGACGGTGATTCAGTTCGGTCATCCGCGGCTTGCCTCGCAGCTGACGTTCGCACGTTGCGTTGTGAGCGCGTGGGGCGGGGAAACGGCGATGCAGAGCGCCGCCGCCCGCTGGATCATGCGCGCGCGGTAGCGTGCGCCCGATCGACTGGACGGTAGTCGCGGTCTACATGACCGCGACGCTCGCGATCGGACTCTGGCTTGCGCGCCGCGCGAGTCGCTCGCTCGAGGATTTCTTCGTCGGCGGACGCACGATTCCCTGGTGGCTCGCCGGCGCCTCGATGGCGGCGATCACCTTCAGCGTCGACACACCGCTCTACGTGAGCGGGCTCGTGATCGGACGCGGCATCGCCGGCAACTGGGAGTGGTGGTCATTCGTCGTCGCACATGTGTCGATGATCTACCTGTTCGCGCGATTGTGGAGGCGCGCCGGAATCCTCACCGACTACGAGCTCACCGAGCTCCGCTACGGCCGCAAGGCCGCCGCCGTGCTGCGCGGCACCGGCGCCTTCCTCTTCGCGCTCCCGATCAACGCGATCAGTATCGCGTACGGAATGCTGGCGATGCGAAAGGTCGCCGACGCTCTCGGCATCTGGACGCAGCTCGGCATCGATGGCGACGCGCAAAAGGCGCGCGCGGTGGTGCTGATTGCCGCCATCGTGCTGCTCTACGCGGCATTCAGCGGCCTGTGGGGCGTCGTCACCACCGACTTCTTCCAGCTCGCGCTCGCGCTCATCGGTGCGATCGTCGTCGCGAAGTACGCGCTCCACGAGATCGGCGGCATCTCGGTGCTCCCTGCGAAGCTCGCGGCAGCGGGGAAGGGCGATCATCTCGCGTTCTTCCCCTCGCTCGGCAGCGCGCTGCTCCCGCTGCCGACATTCTTCGCCTACATCTCGATCCAGTGGTGGGCGTACAAGGGCGCCGACGGCGGCGGACAGTTCGTGCAGCGGCTCGTCTCGGTGCCCAGCGAGAAGGATGCGGAGAAGGCGGCGTGGCTGTTCAACATCATCAACTACGTCGTGCGCTGCTGGCCGTGGATCATCGCGGCGCTCATCGCGATGATCGTGCTCCCGAATCTCGCCGATCGCGAGATGGCGTACCCGACGCTGATGAAGCGCTATCTCCCCGCGGGGATGCTCGGCCTCGTCTTCGCATCGCTGGTCGCGGCGTTCATGTCATCGGTGAGCGCGCAGGTGAACTGGGGAGCGAGCTATCTCGTGAACGATGTCTATCGGCGCTTCCTCGCGCCGGCCGCGTCGGAGCGCTCGCTGGTGTGGGCAGGGCGCATTGCGTCGCTCCTCATCACGGCGGTGGCGTCGACGGTCGCCTTCAACCTCCACAGCATCGGCGAGACCTTCCGCCTCCTCATCGCGCTCGGCACCGGCACCGGCGCGGTGCTCATCCTCCGATGGTTCTGGTGGCGCATCAACGTGTGGGCGGAGATCGCCGCGCTCGTCGGCAGCGTGCTGGTCGCCGCGATCATTTACACGGTGCCGTCGCTGCGCGCGCTCGAGTTCGGGATTCGCGAAACGGGAATGGCCGCGGTGGTCACCGCGCTCTGGCTCACCGTAATGTGGCTGACGCCGCCCGAAAGCGACGAGACGCTCGATGCTTTCTATACCCGCGCGCGGCCAGGCGGCGCCTGGGGCCCCGTGCGCGCGCGCACGGGAATCTCTCCGCGCCAACATCTCGCAAGCGACGTCCGCCGCGTCTTCGCGGGCGTCGCAACGCTGCTGGGCGTCAACATCACCATCGGCACGCTGCTGCTGCAGCAATGGGGACTCGCGAGCGCTTCCGCCGTAGTCGCATTAGCCGGGGTGCTCTACCTGCGCCGAGCGAGGACACTGGTCGCGGAGTAGGCGAGATCCACCGGGCACGCGAGCCTCTCATCAATTCAATCGTTTTTCAATTGTTCGTGCTTGTGTTGCGACGCCCGCGACACTGTCTACGTTCGCACCGCGCTGTCCGCTGCCGACGGATGCGACTGATCCGGCCGCGTGCCGCGGATCACGCCGTCCTTGTAGATCCGGTAAATCAGGAGCGCGGCGATCACCAGCAGCGCGCCCGCGACGATGAAGAGGAAGGAGCGCCCCTTCGCACTCATCGGGCGCGGCGCGGCGATCGGTGCGAAGGTGTCGATCTCCGGGGCAGGATCCGCCTCCGCCGGCATCGCTCCCGTATTGCGCCTGCGAAACGGCGCCGTCGGTCCATCGACGAACCGCTGGCGCGGCGTCACCGGCGTTTGCGAGCCCGGCAGCGGGAAGACCGCGTGTCCCACCGCCTCCTCCTCTTCTGCGGCCGTCAGCCCCTCGCCCTCGAAGTGCGCCACGATGACCGTGATGTTGTCCGGCCCGCCGTTCTCGTTCGCGCGATCGATGAGCTCCTTGCACGCGGTGAGCAGGTCGCCCTTGCTCTCCTCCAGGATCTCCGCGATCTCATCCTTCCGCACCAGCCCCGACAGCCCGTCCGTGCAGAGCACCAGCGTGTCGCCCTTCCGCACCTTCTGATAGGTGAGGTCGATCTTCACCGTCGGCTCGGGGCCCAACGCCTGCAGGATAATATTGCGTCGCTCGCTGCGCTCCGCCTCTTCCGGCGTGAGCTCTCCCGCCTCGATGAGCCGCTGCATGAGCGACTGGTCCTTCGTGATTTGCAGCGCGACGCCGTTGCGCACGAGGTAGGCACGGCTGTCTCCCACCTGCGCCAGATAGAGCGTGTCGCCGAGCAGTCCGGCGATCGTCGCCGTGGTGCCGAGCCCGCGCGACTCCGGATGCTCTACCGCGTAGGCGAATATCTTCGCATTCGCCGCCTCGGCCGCCGACTTGATCGCCCGCGCGAACAGCTCGGGATTTCGCTCCGACGCCGAGCGCCACTGCGAGCGAAGCTCCGACTGCACGGTGAGGATCGCGAGCTCGCTCGCGACTTCACCTGCCGCCGCGCCGCCGAGTCCGTCGGCCACCATGAAGAGCGAGCCGTGGCTGCCGAGGAGATGCGTACGCACCTCGGGCTGCAGCGAAGCGTTGTCGGCCGTGAGGTCGGCGACGAGGAACGAGTCCTCGTTGTGATCGCGTACGCGGCCGACGTCGGTTCGGCCGAACACGTTCACGATGACGTCGCCGGGCACGGCGTCTGGTTGCGGATTGGCGCTGGTCACGGATACAAGGTATGCGAAATGACGTTCACTTGCACTCTTGCGCTGAGAACGACCGGATTTCGCCGGCCTTGGGATGGGACGTCGCCTTCGTGATCAGGGTCAAAATGGAGCAGGCCCGCGTACGGGATGCTTCGTCGCCCGTGGTTCCCGCACGCTTGATCATAGCGCGCGACAGGTAGTAAAGCGCGGTGACGCTGTCATCGCGGGTGGGGAGCAGCGGCATCGCGCCGCGGACGGCGGTCATGGCCTCGGCCGGCTTGTCCTCGTCCACCATGCGTCCGGCCGCCTCGATCCGTGCGCGCGCCTGCTCGGCGTTCGTCGGGGGCGAGGTAGTGGAGGGCGGCTGCGCGGGCGCCGCCACCGGGGAGGCAGGGGGAGTGGTCGGCGCCGCGGAGGGCGACGTGGTACCCGCCGGCGGCTTCGGAATGGTGCGGGTGCGCGGGGGCCTGGCTCCCGCGCCGTGCGTGGTCGGCGTGACGATGGGCGCCGGCGCCGCGGCGGGCTCCGGGGGCGCAGGCGCGGGCGCGGTTGCCGTGACGACCGAGTCGGTCTTCACGCCGGCCGCGCCACTCGTAGCGGCGGCATTGTCGCTGTCCGGCTTGGCATTGCTGCTGTCAGCGCTCGCCGATGGCGGCGACGTCGCGCTCAGCGACGACGCCGCGGAATCGACGTGTGGCTCGCTCGCCACCGTCGCGCTCGCCCCATTCGCGCGCGAGCGCATGAACATCGCGCCACCCACGGCAACGACCAGCGCCGCAGCAAGAATCGCGGGAACGAGAAACCGATCGCGCGCCGACGCGGGAGCTGGCACGACCGTCGCCGCCAGCGCCAGCATCGTCGGCGCCGCTGGTGCGCCCGAGGCCGCGCCGGTTGCCGCCCCCGGGATTACTAGCGTCCTCGCGTTCTCCACCTCGTCCGCACTCATCCCGCGCACCGCCGCCACGATCGCCTCGCCGAACTCGCTCGCGTGCTGGTATCGGTCCGACGCGAGCCGCGACAGTGCACGATCGATCACCGCCTGCAGCGCCGGCGGCCACACGAGATCGGTGCGCGCCTCCGCCAGCGACAGCGGACGGTCCGTGAGCCGCTTGAGCAGCGCCTCCTGCGTCGTCTGCCCCGTGAATGGCAGCATCCCCGTGAGCATGTTGAAGGTCACCAGCCCGAGCGCGTACAGATCGCTGCGACCATCGAGCGTGTCGCCGGTCAACTGCTCCGGCGACATGTATTCCGGCGTCCCCACCACGAGCCCCGTGCGCGTCACCTTTTGCCCCGCGCCCTCGGCTGCCTTCGCGATGCCGAAGTCCACGACCTTCACGAGATCGGCGCCGTCGCGGCCGCGCGAGATCATGATGTTGTCGGGCTTCAGATCGCGGTGTACGATCCCGCGCTCGTGCGCGGCCTCGAGCGCGCTCGCCACCTGCCGCGCGATCTCCGCCGCCCGGGGCGCGGGGAGCGCGCCGAGCGCCTCGCAGAGCTTCGTGAGCGACTCGCCCTCGACGAACTCCATCGCGAGATAGATGAGACCATCCGATGTTTCGCCGAAGTCATAGATCGCGGCGATGTTCGGGTGGTTGATCCTGCTCGCGTTCGCAGCCTCGCGATTGAACCGGCCGACGGCGTCGACGTCGTTCGCGAGCGCGGAGGTCATGACCTTGATCGCGCTCATGCGCCCCATCTTCACGTGCTCGGCCAGATACACCTGGCCCATCCCGCCCTCACCGAGCTTGCGGATCACGTGATAGCGATCGGCGATGATGGAGCCGATGATGTCGCCGCCCGATGCAGAACGGAGAGTCGAGCCGTCAGTGGGGCAGAACTTCGTGTGCTCGTCGTACTCCTTGCCACACTGCGGGCAACTCTTCACACACTCTCCACGCGGAGCACCTGATCGCCGAGAAGCACGCGCTGTCCCACCTTGAGCGCGCGCTCGCCGCGCACCGCGATGCCGACGCCGTTGCGGCTGCCGAGGTCGTGGATGATGAACGCGCCATCGAGCTCGCGCAGGTCGGCGTGCCGGCCGCTCATCGTCTGGTCGTACGGAAAGGTCCAGTCGCCTGCGTCGCGCCCGATCGTGATCGTGCGCCCCTGCGCGAGATACTGGCTGTCGCGCACGCTGCCGTCGCTGCGGAGCTGCGAGAGGCGCGCGATGTCCGGCGTCGGTGTGAGGGAGCCGACGCGGCGCGTGCCGTCGGCATCCGCGCGCGGTGCGGCAGGCGTGCCCAGGCGCTGGAACTCGAGGATCTGCGAGCCGATGAGGAGGACGTCCGTGTCGGCGAGCGAGTACGGCGCGTCGATGAACACCCAGGTGCGATTGGAGGAGCCGAGGTCGCGAACGAAGAGCGTGCCTTCGCGGAGGACGAAGCGCGCGTGGATCGGCGAGAGATACTGGTCATCCTCGAACGACAGATCGCACGCACCGCGGCCGACGGTCAGCTCGGACTCGCTCATGGCGACGGTGCGTTTGGGCTCGCCCTGCTCGTCGAGCACGGCGATGCGAGCGGTGACCTCGCTGCGCTTCGCGGTGAACGGCAGCGTCCTGGAGACGATCTTGGCCGGACCGGGGGCGCCCGGCGTTCCCTCCTCATTCTCCTGCAGCGAGGTGCCACACGTCGCGCAGAAGGTGTCGAGCTCCGGCCGGATCGCAGAGCCGCACGTCGTGCAGGACTGCGCGGTCGCGAGCTTCGCGTCCGTGCGGCGGCCGCAGTGCGCGCAAAAGGGAAGTCCCGCCTCGATGATGCTGCCACACCACGCACAGCTCACTGTCTCTCCTCCAGGCACGGGCGTGTGGGACGTGAGCGAAAAATCGAGTGCGCGCGCGGCGCTCGACGCGCGCCGGCCGATGCTCGGCGACAGGCGATGCAGATGCGCGGATCGAGCACCGAGCAGCGGCATCGAGACGACGGGCGGCGGCGCGATGCGTGCCGACTCGGATTCAGCCGCAACACCGACCGGCTTTCCGCAATCGATGCAATACAGCGACTCGGCTGTGTTCGAGCGTCCGCAAAATGCGCAGTCAATCAAGTGTGGCCTCCAGGGAGTACCCCGGTAAGACGCGTGAATATACGGCGAGGTCAATACCAAGGGCAATGAAAGCAAGTGCTGAGAACGACTTAACGGTGATTGCCCAATCGTCCCTCTTCAGGGCAATCGAATTTTCGTGATGATTCGAGTCACGCTCGTGGATGCAATCCGCTCCCTCCGCGCGGGACGGGCGGTTAGGTTGGATTCAATGCGTTCATCTCTCGTCGGCGTCGCTGTGCTGCTCGCTGCCTGCGCAACTGCCACACCTCCCGCCGCGACCGCTCCCGCTCCGGCTCCATCTCCCAGCGTCGCCACCCCCTCGATGCTGCCGCCGGTTCCGCTCGTGACGGGCGCGCTCAAGCCCGCCGTGATCTACCCGGTGGCGAACTCGCTGGTCGAGGCGCGCGACTCCAACTTCATCTTTGGATCAGTGGGGAATGGGAAGGCGCAGCTGTGGATCAACGGCGCAGCGGTTCCCGTCGCACCGAACGGCGCTTTCCTCGCGTGGCTGCCGGTCCCTGCGCTCGACAGCCCGCGGTACGAGCTCGTCGCGGTCGCGGGCGCGGACACTGCGCGACTCGAACAGCCGGTGCGGCTCAAGCCGGCCGTGGTCAAGCTCGCCCTCGATGGGCCGCTCGCGTACGACAGCGGCTCGGTCTCGCCCAACAGCCGCCTCGTGCTCCGCGACGAGGACACGGTGCGCGTGAGCGTGCGCAGCGCGCCGAACGCGAGCGTCGTCTGGCGTGGCGACGCGGGCACGGCGATGGCGCTCACCGGTGCCGGGACGACGTTCGCTGCCGACATCCCCGCGCGCCAACTCCGCGCGCGCACGGAGCTCATTCTTTCGCGCGACCGCGACACCATCCACG
Organism: Gemmatimonadaceae bacterium; assembly: GCA_039918615.1. Lineage (GTDB taxonomy): Bacteria > Gemmatimonadota > Gemmatimonadetes > Gemmatimonadales > Gemmatimonadaceae > FEN-1250. The sequence goes on from JBDSHG010000016.1 coordinate 13,969, forward strand.
TCGCCGTCCCTCCCATCGGCGTCGCGCTCGCGAAGCAGTGGGCCGTGCTCGGTGTCGACAGCGCCGGCGCCGACGCGAGCGACGAAGAGCTCATCGGACGCCCGATCCCGGGCGGCACATACAAGTGGTTTTTCCTCCCCGGCACCGCGCTCGCCGTCACGGGGAGGAGCGGTGACTTCTCGCGCGTGCGACTCGACTCGCGTCTCGAGGTGTGGGTGAACAGCGCCGAGCTGCATCCGCTCGCGACGTCGTGGCTTCCGCCCGCGCGCGTGGCGGGGAATGCGCGGCTCGTGCCGCAGCCGGAGTGGGTGGATCTCGTCGTGCCAATGGCTGTGCGTCCCGCGTATTTCGTGGACGAGGGGACCAACGAGCTCACCGTGACGCTCTACGACACGATGATCAACACCGACATCGTGAACTACGGCGCGAACGACTCGCTCGTGCGCGAGGCGAAGTGGACGCAGGAGGCGACCGACCGCGGCCACTTCACCCTGCAGCTGTCGTCGCCGTCGTACGGCTATCTCGCCTTCTGGCAGAACGGCGCCTTCGTGTTGCGCGTGCGCCGGCCGCCGCACATCGATCCATCATCGCCACTGCGCGGTCTCACCATCGCGATCGACCCGGGACATCCGCCCATCGGTGCGACGGGGCCGACGGGGCTCTACGAGGCCGTGCCGACGCTCGCGATCGGCCTCGACGTGCAACAGATGCTCGAGGCGAAGGGCGCGAGAGTCTTCATGACGCGGAGCACTCCCGATCCCGTCCCGTTGGGTGACAGGCCGATCATGGCACGCAAGGCGAACGCGAACGCACTGGTCTCGATCCACCTGAACGCGCTTCCCGACGGGATCAATCCGTTCACATCGAACGGAACCGGGGCGTACTACTTCCGGTCGCACTCGGTTCCGCTCGCGCGCGAGCTGCAGCGCGCGATGGTCGCACGCATGGGGCTCCGCAACCTCGGCATCAACTACGACAACCTGCGCCTCGCGCGGCCCACATGGATGCCGGCGGTGCTCTGCGAGGGCGCGTTCCTCATGATCCCCGAGCAGGAGAACGCGCTGCGCACCCCCGAATTCCAGAAGCGGTACGCCACCGCCATCGTCGACGGTCTGGAGAGCTACTTCCGGTCGCTGTCCGCTCAATGAACGCTGGGCGCGCGCTGGCCGCGCTCGTATTGGCAGCCGTGTGCGCGGCGTCGCGCGGTGCCGCGCAGGTGATCCCGAACGCGCACTGGCGCACGATCGACACGAAGCACTTCCACATCCACTTTACGCCGGAAGTCGAGCCGGCGGCGCGGCGCGCGGTGATCACCGCGGAGAACGCATACACGAAGCTCGCCTCGCAGCTCACGATGCCCCGCGGGCCCATTGATCTGGTCATCGCGGACAACGTCGACTTCTCGAACGGGCTGACGACCCCCTTCCCGACGAATCGTGTCGTCGTGTACGCGCACCCGCCGCTCGACGACATGTCGCTTCGCTTCTACGATGACTGGCTCACCCTGGTCATCACGCACGAGCTCACGCACGTCTTCCATCTCGATCGCACGCGCGGCTGGTGGCGCGTGGCGCAGCGCGTGTTCGGCCGCTCGCCGGCGCTCTTTCCGAATCTCTACGAGCCCGGGTGGCTGACCGAGGGGCTCGCCGTCTACTTCGAGAGCGACCTCACGGGTTTCGGCCGCGTCGATGGTACGTACGAGCAGATGATCATCGCGTCCACCGCGCGCGCGCACGGCGTGCTCGGTATCGACAAGTGGAGTCTCGCGACCACGCGCTATCCGAACGGCGACATCGCCTACGGAGCGGGCGCGCTCTTCATGGACTACCTCGCGCGCACTCGCGGCGCGCCATCGATCCGGAAGTTCGTCGAGACGTCGAGCGGCACCACGATTCCGTTCCGCCTGAACCACATGGCCGTGCAGGGCTTCGGCATCTCGTTCAGCGATGCGTGGCGCGGCTGGCGCGACAGCCTCGTCGCGAGCGCGGCGGCCGAGCAGCTGCCGATGGCCGACTGGCACGACGTGACGAAGGGCGGATACTTCGTTGGCTACCCGCGCTGGACCAGCGACGGCTCACTCATCTACGTCGCGTCAAACGGTCGACAGTCGCCGATGCTCGCGCGCTGGTCACCCAGCGGGAAAACCGAGCGGCTTTCGCGTCGCAACGGCGTGTCGCCCAACGCGCCGCTGCGCGATGGCTCTGTGATGTACTCGCAGCTCGATCTCATCGATCCATATACGGACCGTTCGGATCTCTACCACGAGAAGGACGGCCACGCGACGCGGCTGACGCACGGTGCGCGACTGAGCCAGGTCGACGCGCGCGCCGACGGAGAGCTCATCGCGGTGCAGCTCGCTCCCGGCACCACGGCGCTCGCGCGGGTGCGCCCCGATGGCTCCTCGATCCGCGTCATCACGAGCGTCTCCCCCGACACGCAGTGGGCCGAGCCGAAGTGGTCGCGCCACGGCGATCGCATCGCGGCGACGCGATGGACGCGCGGCGGCTTCACCGAGATCGTCATTCTCGATACCCTCGGCCACGTGATCCGTTCGCTCGTGCGCGATCACGCATCGAACGGGCAGGCCGAGTGGGCGTTGAATGACGCGGCGGTCGTGTATGCGTCGGATCGGACGGGGGTGTCGCAGCTCTATGGAATCGGCGCTCGCGGTCAGCCAGGCGACATCAGCACGCGGCTCACGAGCTCGACGACCGGTGTGTTCTGGCCGACCATCTCGCCGGATGGGAACTCGATCGCCGCCGTGCGGTGGAAGAGCGATGGCTTTCACGTCGGCGTCGCGCCGCTGGTGGGTCGTGTGCTGCTCGGCCCGACGGGCGGACCGGTGCGAATGACGCGCGCCGATACCGCGCCGCCGATGCCACCACCCGCGTCGAGCAGTGCGCCCGCGCACGACTACTCGCCGTGGCACTCGCTGCTCCCGCGCTACTGGCTGCCGCTCATTGGGCAGAACGATTTCGGTGACTACACCGCTGGTGCGTACACGAGCAGCAGCGACATCGTCGGCACGCATGCGTACGCGGCGGATGTGCTGATCGACTTCGTGCACGGCCATCACACGGGCGAGCTGTCGTACCGCTACGCGGGGCTCGGGCAGCCCGTGATCCAGGCGGACGTCATGCAGTACTGGGATGCGTATCGCGCGGTGGACAGCGGCGGCGCGTTTCTCGGCAACCTCTTTCGGCGCACTCGCGACTTCGATCTGGGAGTGACATTCAGCCGGCCGCGCGTGCGCACGAACGCGTATCTGTCTGTGTACGGCACCTACGAGGCGCGCGACTACACGACGGATCCGGCGGCGCTCATCGGGATGATCGTCGGGCTCGAGGATCCGACGCGGCGCTACTGGATCGCGTCGTCATCCGCGGGGTGGTCGAACGTGCAGCAGCCGACGCTCTCCATCTCGCCGGAGGATGGCGTGTCGCTCTCGGCGACCGGGCGGCTGAAGTGGCTCAATGGGGGCGGCACCGTCGCGTCGAAGAACATCGCGGCGGCGTTCTCGGCGTACAAGTCACTCGACATTGGATCGGGTGCGCACCACGTGCTCGCGCTGCGCGCGGCTGCGGGTGCGGCGGATGGCGGGGAGCTCCACGAGTTCGATCTCGGCGGCGCGAGCGGCGCGGACGTCGCCGCGCTACCGGGGATCTCGCTGGGTGCACGACGGACGTTCGCCGTGCGTGGCTTTCCGGTGGGAATCGAGAGCGGTACGCGCATCGTCGCGGGGTCGCTCGAGTATCGTTTGCCGCTCACGCGCCCGGAACACGGCTTCGGACTGTGGCCCGTCTTCCTCGATCGCACGTCGCTCTCGCTGTTCGGCGATGCGGGGAGCGCGAGCAGCGACTTCGGCGTGCCGGGCGGGATTGCGGACCACTGGATCGCATCGGCGGGCGCAGAGCTCGGGATCAATCTCGCGGTGCCCTACGATGTGCCGTACCTTCTGCGCATCGGCGTTGCGGCCCCGGTGGTGAATCACTCCGAGTTCGGTGTGCGCTCCGCGAGTCTGTACGTCCGCCTCGGCTTTTCGTTCTGAATCCTTCCCCCCATTGATGAGCGTGTCGTGAGCATCGATCCCCGAGCCTACATCCATCCGCTCGCCGCGGTGATCGGCGACGTCACGCTGGGCGCGCGCGCGTCGGTGTGGCCGACCGCGGTGATTCGCGCGGACAGTGCGTCGATCGTGATCGGCGCCGATACGAATGTGCAGGATGGCGCAGTGCTGCACGTCGACCGTGGATATCCGCTCGTGGTTGGGGCGCGCGTGTCGATCGGGCATCGTGCGGTGCTGCACGGAGCGACGGTAGAGGATGACTGCCTGATCGCGATGGGGGCGATCCTGCTCAATGGGGTCGTGGTGGGCGCAGGATCGCTCGTGGGGGCGGGAGCGGTGTGTCGCGAGGGAATGCGCATCCCGCCGAGGTCTGTGGTGCTGGGGGTGCCGGCACGGGTGGCGCGTGAGGCGACGTCGGAGATCACGGATCGGATTCGACAAACGATGGAGAGCTATTTGTCGCTTCAGGAGGAATATCGGGCGGGAAAGTACCCGTTGGTCGGCACGTGAAAGCGGGCAAGGGTGGGGATTAGGGGGTTGAACTGATTGGAGGGGCGGGTGGGGGAGGGGTGGTGGCGGGCACAGCGCCGTTACGCTGGAAGGTGGTACGGCGTCGGGAGTTGGGAGCTTTTGCGATGCGAGACGCGAAGAGGTAACCGGTGGGAGACTTGCGGGAATGCGGGACATTGTGGAGGGAATGTTGATGACCTCCATCGCTTTCGCATTTGTGATGTGGATAGCGTAAATCGTTGCAGCATAAGTGCTTACCAAACGCCTTGCGCGGATACACGAACCCGGGTATTGTCCGCCCCCACGACATCGCGCCGCTTTTTTCGCTCTTCATTTTCTCTCGCTTTTCCGGTCACCGCCTCGTGAGCCGCCAGCACTGGTTCCGCTATATTTGAGCGTCTCGTCTCGCCAAGGAGTTTTCCGATCATGGCCCATCCCGCTCGCCCCGCCGCACCGGCAGCCCTCAGCAAGAACGCCCGGATTGTCCTCGAGAAGCGGTATCTGGTAAAGGACAAAACGGGCGCGCCCACAGAGCAGCCGGAGGACCTCTTCTGGCGAGTCGCGACGGTGGTGGCAGAGGCGGATCGGCGATATGGCGCGAGCGAGGGTGCGACGGCGGCCGTGGCGGACGAGTTCTACCGGCTCATGACCGAGCGTCGCTTCGAGCCGAACTCCCCAACGCTCATGAACGCCGGCCGCCCGCTCGGGCAGCTCTCCGCGTGCTTCGTGCTGCCGGTCGACGACTCGCTCTCGAACGGACAGACCGGGATCTACGACACGCTTCGCTCGATGGCGCTCATTCATCAGTCGGGTGGCGGCACGGGGTTCTCCTTTTCGCGTTTGCGTCCGAAGGGCTCCATGGTGCGCTCGACCACCGGTGTCGCATCGGGGCCGATCTCCTTCATGAAGCTCTACGACGCGTCCACGGATGCGGTGAAGCAGGGGGGCACGCGTCGCGGCGCGAACATGGGAATTCTGCGCATCGATCATCCGGACATCCTGGACTTCATCGCGTGCAAGGAAGACCTCACGCAGATCGTAAACTTCAACATTTCGGTCGCAGTCACCGCGCAGTTCATCGAGAAGCTGCGCGCCGGTGAGTCGTACGACCTCATCGATCCGGTCACGAAGGAAGTCACTGGCCAGCTCGACGCGAAGATGGTGTGGGACCGCATGATCGAGGGCGCGTGGCGCACCGGCGAGCCGGGTTGTTTCTATATCGACGAGGCGAACCGCTTCAACCCCGTGCCACACCTCGGCCCCTACGAGGCGACCAACCCGTGCGGCGAGCAGCCGCTTCTCCCGTACGACGTCTGCAACCTCGGCAGCGTCAACGTCGGATACTACGTGGTCGATGGCCGCATGGATTGGGATGCGCTCAAGCGCGACATCCATCTCTCGACGCACTTCCTCGACAACATCATCGACGTCAACAAGTATCCGCTCCCCGAAATCGATTCGCTCTCCAAGCGCATCCGCCGCATTGGCCTCGGGCTGATGGGCTTCGCGGACATGCTGGTAAAGCTCGCGATTCCCTACGATTCGCCGGACGGCGTCGAGATGGGCCGCAAGGTGATGGAGTTCCTCGACGTCGAGTCGAAGCGCGAGAGCGAGCGGCTCGCCAACGATCGCGGCCCGTTTCCCGAGTGGGCGCGCTCGATCTGGGGCCCCGACGAAACGTGTG
>JBDSHG010000017.1:0-2946 GCA_039918615.1 Gemmatimonadaceae bacterium
TATGCACGAACGCCTTCTCGAGCGTGTACTGCGTGTGAGTCGCGTACCAGCTTTTCATGTCGGCGTAGTACGAGGAGGCGAGGCCACCGGAGCTGGTCATCGTCGTCCACGATAGCGCGTACGGAAAATGCCCGACCGTCGGATTCACCGCGCGCCATGCCGAGCCCGTGCCGGACATTGCCTCGTCGTAATGCGCGCCGGCCCACGCGCGCTCGGCCGGCGTCCAGCCGTAGTAGAAGTCCGTCATCATCGTCGTGATATGCTGCCAGTGCGGCGACTGCGCAGAGTATCCCGTGTAGAGCGATGCGGGTACGGCAGATGTCGCCGTAGCCGCCGTCTTGCCGTGGATGAGATAGTCGTTCTTGCTGGCATTCGGCGTGACGGGGGAGGTGGAGTCCGTGCAGGCCGCGGCCGCGATAATGATCGCGGCCAATGCGATGCGTGATGCGCGCATTGTTCGAGTCTCCGGTCAACGGCAACCCGACCGGCATGGCGCGCACACTGGGCGCCGTAGCCTCGTTGGCTTTGCGTCCCCGCCTTTCGACGGGTTTGCCTTTGTCGCAGGGCACATAGGCCCGGCAATCGCGCCGCTCGGTGGTGGTGCGGTGGGAGATCGCCAACCAGGGGCGATTCCGTCTTATCGCGTCGGTTCTCGCCTGGGAAGCAAGTACCGTAATCGACGCTGGCGCGTCGAACGACCCAACCTTACACGAGCATCACTATTCGTCAACCCAGCCAGTTGGTCAGGGCGCGCACGTCACCGTCGTCGAGCATCGCGTGCGTGGGGAGCGTGACGAGTGTGCGCCGCAGCTCGCGTGCTCCGGTGAGGGTTTCACCACCGATGAGCGACGACTGCAGCTCCGCGAGCTCTGCGAGTGTCTCCGGGTAACCGCGCACGATGCCGAGGTCGGGACGCGTCATGCGCGCGTCAGCCACGTGTACGGGAAAACGAAGGAAGCCAGGCAAGCTCCCGGGAAGCGCGCGAATCGTCTGGACGCGTCTCGAGCGCGCGGCCATCTGGTCGAGCTCGTCCGCATGCGCGCGTCGCACGGTTAGGTCGGCGTCCGCGCGAGCGAGCGCCGCGCGCACCAGCGACGACGAGACGCCGGTGATGGCGCGCGGCTCGTGCGCGGGATGGTAGATCGTCTCGCCGAGATGCAGCGCGGGAATCGCCGAAGGGATTGCATAGAGCGATGGCCGCCCCAGGAGCCACTGCGCCTTCGCGAGCGCGAGTGTGCGAATTCCGCTGTGAGGTGCTTCCAATCGCGCCGCCGCGGATGCGATGGCATCCGTGTATCGATCGCCCATCCCGAGCAGCGCGCCGCCGCCTCCGCCCGTCATCCCCTTCCCTCGGCCGAAGCTCAACACGGCGAGCGGGCCGAAGGCGCCGAGCCGTGTCTCGAGGAGCTTGCCCCACGCGCCCTGCGCGGCATCCTCGATGACGGCGACGCCGTGCGCTGCCGCCTGAGCGGCGACGGCGGGGACGTTCGCCGGATAGCCGTAGAGATGCGCGACGACGATCGTGTCGACGCCTTCGCCGAGCACGCGCGACACGGAGTCGAGATCGGGCGAGAGGGTGACGGGGTCGACGTCGTACAGCCGCACGCGGAGCTGCGCGACGATCGCGGCGGCGCCGATGTCGACGCAGGCGTACGCGGGGAGCGCAACGGTTCCTCCCGCGCGGGTGGCGATGCGCAGCGCCATCACGAGCGCGCTGGTGCCGCTGTCGACGAGCGCGACGCTACTCGCGCCGAATGCCGTGGAGAGCTCCGCGGTGAGCGCATCGCGATCGGTCGAGCCGCCACCGAATGCCGGCCCGATGGCGCCGATGAGCGAGCGTGCGGTGATCGTGGAGCTCACCGGAAGCTGGCGGCGGAAGATCAGGACACCATCAAGGGATGTAGCGCACGATGCGCGGGCCGAGCATCGTCGCGACGGCGGTGGGAAGTCGCTTCCAGACGCGCGGGCCCCACGAGTAACCGGAGTCGGTCGGCGACGGCGTCTTCACATGGGCCGTCGCGGCGCGGTCGTACCACCAGAGCTGCTCGTCATGCGTGCCCCACTGCGTCTTGAAGCGATGCGTGCCGCTGTCCGGCGATGTGCGGCCGAAGTTGAACGTCGTGATCCCGTTGTCGATCGCGCGCTCCATGAATCGATAGTACAGGAGCATGTTCGGCGCGATGCGCTTGTGCGCATTGAGCGACGAGGCCCACGTCATCTCGAGCTCCGTGCCCCACTGGAATGCGCAGCCGCACGCGACGGGCCGTCCTTCGTACCACGCGCAGCCGAACCATGCGTCGTCCGGAAAGATGGCGGCGATCGTCTCGAAGAGGATCCGCGGCTGCGTGGGGGTGCCGAGGTCGCGCATGTGGTGCGCGAAGACCTCGAAGAAGGGCGCGACCTGATCGGCGCCGAACTTCACGGCGACCCCTTCCTTCTGGGGACGGCGCACCTGGCTGCGCAGCTTCGCGTCGAGCTGCTTCATGAGCGCGGGCTCGCTAGCCGGAAGATCGAGCAGCACGGTGATCTTGCGATGCGACACCGGCAGGTCGATCGGAAGCTGAATGCGGCTGCGGAGCTCGAGCAGCTTGACGCCGGTGTCGCGCGCGACCTCCGATGCGTGCGCGACGAGGGCGACGATCGCCTCGGCGGAGCCGAGTGGGCCACCGTAGTTGAGGAAGGGCATCGACACGAGGAAGTGTCCGAAGAGGATGCTCTTCACGCGCACGAGCGGGAGCACCCCGGCGATCGCACCGCCGACGTCGTAGGCCGCGAGATAGATGCACTCGTGGCCGAAGACGCGCTCCATCACCGCGCGCCAGCCGTAGAGATGGAAGTGGGTGAAGCCGGGTGAGCGGCGCGCAAGCGCGTCCCACTCCTGTGCTACTCCCGCGAATCGTTCGACGCGCGCGATCACTCGACGGCGCTGGCCGCCCTGTTGCTCGT
>JBDSHG010000018.1:0-53624 GCA_039918615.1 Gemmatimonadaceae bacterium
GATCTGCGCAAGTGGGAGCGAGATGCGCCCGCGCGCGGTGTCGAGCGAGATCGACTCCGTATCGACCGTGACCATCGCTTCGCCCTCGAGCTCGCGCCCACGGAGCAGTCCGCCGAGCGACACGCGACGCGATGCGGCGGCGGACATCTAGAGCTCGCGCACCGCGGGTGCGCCGCCGAACAGCTCCGCGTCGGCCATGGCGGCGCGCATGCCGGTGCGCGCCTCGTAGCGCATCGCGAAGTCCGTGAGACGGTCGGCGTTGAAGCGCGCGCGCGGAATTCCGAGCGCCTCGATCGCGCGCTCGAGCGCATCGGGCTCACCCTCGACCTCCACGAGATCGTCCATGCGCGGATACCTCTCGAAGCGCACCACCGCTTCGCCGATCTCGAACTGCTCGATGTCGCGATCGATCGCGCGCGTGACGAGGTAACCGAGCCCCGCGAGCATGAACGCAACCGATTCGGCATCGAGCACGGTGCTCCCGACCTCCTCGCGCACCTTGTATCCCTGCTCGTATGCAGTCGGCCCCTTGAACTCCAGCTCGGCGCGCTCGCCCGCACTATCGCGATACGTTCGCAGCCGCAGCACGATGTCCTTCGATACGAGCGAGCGGTCGTGCGTGTCGTAGCGACGATCCTCGAGGCGCCCGACGAACGTCATCGTCGCGCCCGCGCGCATCAGTCTCACGCGCCCTTCGTCCCACGACTCGAGCACTGCCTTGAGCTCGACCTCACGCATCGACGATCACCGTCATCACCGCCTGCGTGTCCGCGAGCGATGGGAAGAGTGCGTACGGATGATGCCGCGCCAGCTCTTCGGGCGTATAGCGTCCCGTCGCGACCGCGATCGCGCGCGCCCCGATCCCCTGTCCACACGTGATGTCCGCCGGCGTGTCGCCGATGACGTAGATGTGATCGCCCGGGATGTCGAGGCCGAGCGCCTCCTTCGCGCGCTGTTGCGCGAGTGCCGGAAGCTCCGCGCGCGCGTGATGATCAGAGCCGAAGGCGCACACCGTGAAGCGCTCGATGTCGATCCCCGCCGCACGCAGCTTGATCGCCGCGCCGTCGCGCAGATTCCCCGTGAGCAGCCCGAGCACGATATCGTCACGCGCTTCGAGGAGATCGAGCAGGTCGCGTACGCCATCGAAGACATGCGCACGCGTTCCGCCCGCGAGCTCGCGCTCGAGCCCTCCGAGATACCGCCGCATGAGCGGATCGATGCGGTCGTCGATCGTCGCATCCGTGTGCCCGCTCGCGCGCATGAGGTCGCGCACGATCTGCGGATCGGTCTTCCCATCGTAGCGATAGTCGGTGGGACCCGCGCCGCCGAACACCGCCATCAGCGCCTCGGTCATCGCGCGGCGCCCCGCGCCATCGCTCCAGAGGATGGTTCCATCGATGTCGAACAGTACGAGCTTCATGTCCGGCGCGTTCGTCATGTGTGCGTCAGGGTGACACCGGCGAGGATCGTCGCCGCACCAACGCCTTGCAACGGCGTCGGATGCTGGTGCAGCCAGATCCACGCGGCGAGCAGCGCGAACACCGGCTCGAAATGCAGGTAGATCCCCGTGCGCGTGGCGCCGAGGATACGCACGCCGCGATACCAGAACACGGATGCGAGCGCGAGCGAGATCACGCCGCCATAGAGAATCGCCATCCACACGTTGGCGGGCAGCACCGACCAGTGCGTGGCGAGCAGCGAGGGGAAGCCGAAGATCAGCAGCGGCAGCGCACCGCCCGCGAGCGTCAGCGCGGCGACCGTCGTGTCGTCGACATCGCTGACGTAGCGCGCCTGGAGCACGACGTACACCGCCCAGATCACCGCCGCGAGCACCGCGAGCAGATTGCCCTCGAGCGTCGAAGAGCCGTCGAGTGCGACGCGCGACGTGAGCGCGATGAGCGCGACTCCCGCCAGCGAGAGTGCGATGCCGAGCGCACACCGTCCGGAGATCTCGCCCAGCCCGGCCGCACGGCTGAGCAGCGCGATGAACGCAGGGCTCGCCGCGAGGAGCAGCGCGGCCAGCCCGACGTCCGTATTCACGACACTCCCCACGAACACCATCTGGTAGATGCCGTTGCCGAGCACGCCCAGGCCCAAGAGCATGAGCACCTGGCGGCGCGTGGGGCGAACGCGGACGGTGACGGCCGCAAAGACGAGGAGCACGAGCGCGGCGAGCGAGATCCGGACCGCGTTGTACGCGAGCGGCGCCATGATGCGCGTGGCGTACTTCACGACCGGGAAGTTGAATCCCCAGATGGCCACCATGAGCACCATCAGGAAGTCGGTCGGGACGAACATCGGCGTGTGGCGTGGTGGTGCGTCGGCGCGGGGCCGGGCGTCGATGAGCGTCATGCGTAAAGCTAGGCGTTGGCGGAGCGCCGTGACAGCGGGTGGCCGCTCCGCAGGGCGCGCTCTAAGTTGGAGCATGCATCTCTCCTTCGCTCTCTTCGCGGACGCCGCCAACATCTCCCAGGAAGGAAAGCTCAACATCCTCGGAGTCTTCGACGCGGTGCAGTGCGGCACCCTCCCCACCATCCATCCTCGCGCGCATCTCGTCGTGCGGCTCAAGGGCGGACAGGACGATGTCGGCACGCACACGGTGTCTCTCAGCTGGGTCAACCCGCAGGGTCAGGAGCTCTGGTCGTCGAACGGTGAGCTGAACATCGGCCCGCCGCCGCCCGGCGTGACGGAGATGGACATGCCGCTCATCGCCGCGATCGACCTTCCGCTCGATGCGTCCGGGGCGTACGCCATGCGCGTCGCGCTGGACGGCGAGGCGCACGGCGAGGTTCGCCTCGTGGTACGGAGCGACATGGCACCAATGGGCGCTACCCTTCCCCCCAACCGACTCGTGAGCTGAGGATTCCCGTCAATGACCAGCCGCATCCCGTCGCTCGTCGCCGCAGTCGCATTCCTCGCCTCCACGAACCACCTCCCGGCGCAGGCCGTGGTGCACGCGGTCGATCGGGCGAACATGGACACGACGTGCGCGCCCTGCACGGACTTCTATCGATTCGTGAATGGGCGCTGGCAGGACTCCGCGACGATCCCCGCGTCGTATTCCGGCATTGGCGCGGGACGAGAGGTGTACGACCACAGCCTCGACGTGCTCCACGAAATCCTCGAGAAGGCCGCGCGCGACAGGAGCGTGGCGCCGAACAGCAATGCGCAGAAACTCGGCGCCTTCTACGGCGCCTGCATGGACTCCGCGCGCGCGGACAAGCTCGACGCCGCGCCTATTGCGCCCGAGCTCCGGCGCATCGCCGCCATCACATCGTCATCGATGCTGCAGACGGAGTTCGCCCACCTGTCCGCGAACAGCGTCGACGTTCCGCTCGGCGTGGGAACGGAGCCGGACTTCGTGAACACGAAGCTGACCGTCGCTGCCATCGGTCAGGGCGGACTTGGCCTCCCCGATCGAGAGTATTACCTCAATGAAGACTCCGGATCGGTGCAGCTCCGCGACGCCTACCGGTCGCACGTCGCGAAGACGATGCAGCTGCTCGGCGATTCACCCGCGAGGGCCGCGGATGCCGCGACGCGCATCCTCTTGCTCGAGACATCGCTCGCCCGGGCGGCCATGCCGCTCGAGCAGCAGCGCGATCCGAAGAACATCTATCATCCGATGTCGGTCGACTCGATGGGGAAGATCGCGCACGGCATTGACTGGCACCGCTACTTCGCCTCGGTCGGCGTGACGCCGAAATCGGTGATCGTCACGTCGCCGTCGTACCTTGCGGCGGTGGGTGGACTGATCACGTCCGTACCGCTCGCAACCTGGCGGGACTATCTGCGCTGGCGCATGACGGATGCGGCGTCTCCGTACATCAGCTCGCGATTCGTCAACGAGCGATTCGCCTTCCGCTCGGTGCTCAACGGCACAAGGTCGCTCGCGCCGCGGTGGAAACGATGCATGACGACCACCGACGAGTCGCTCGGCGAAGCGCTCGGCGAGCTCTATGTCGCGCGCGAGTTCTCTCCGCAGGCGAAGGTGCGCGCACTCGAGATGGTGAGCAACCTCGAGGCCGCACTACGCGACCGCATTTCAACGCTCGACTGGATGAGCGACGCCACGCGCAAGGAAGCGCTCGCGAAGCTCGCCGCATTCCGCGTGAAGATCGGATACCCCGATCACTTCCGCGACTACAGCTCGCTGCGCATCCCCGTCAGCGCGTCGTACCTCGCGAGCGCGATGCTCGCCAGCCAGTTCGAGTTTCGCAGACAGATGGCGAAAACCGACAAGCCGACGGATCTCAACGAGTGGGGGATGACGCCCCAGACCGTCAACGCGTACAACAATGGGTTGAGCAACGAGATCGTCTTCCCCGCTGCGATTCTTCAACCGCCGCTCTTCAGCGCGGACGCCGACGATGCGTCGAACTATGGCGCGATGGGAGCGATCATCGGCCACGAGATCACGCACGGCTACGACGACGAGGGACGCCAGTTCGACGCCAGCGGCACGCTGCGCGACTGGTGGACGAAGGAGGACGCAGCAAAGTACGACAACGAGGCGGGGCGCATCCGCGATCAGTACTCCGCCTACATCGTCGCCGACACCTTCCACGTGAACGGCAAGCTCACCCTCGGCGAGAACATCGCGGACTTCGGCGGTCTCAAGATCGCCTACGCGGCGTTCGAGAAGGCGATGACGGGAAAGTCGCGCGCGCCGGTCGACGGTTTCACCCCGGAGCAGCGATTCTTCATTGCGTACGCGAACGCGTTTCGCGCGAAGGTGCGCCCCGAGTCGAGGGTTCTGCAGTCGCGCACGGATCCGCACTCGCCCGCGGAGTGGCGCGTGATTGGCGCGATATCGAATCTGCCGGAGTTTGCGAAGGCGTTCGGGTGCAAGGCTGGAGACGCGATGGTACGTCCCGACTCGGTGCGCGCTTCGATCTGGTAGCGATCAGGCGGGGCGGACGCGGGTTACAGCACCCGCCTCGCCGCTCGTAGCCGCGTCATCAGCGCCACGGTGTACGGGTCCGTCGCATGGTCGAGCTGCTCCACGGCAAAGCCTCCGCGCCCGATCGCGACGTGCATCAGCGTCCGCTTCCGCGCTACGAGCGCGACGTGCGTGACGCGGCCGTCCGTGCGATCGGAGAAGAAGAGCAGATCGCCAGGCTGCCACGCATCGCTCGCAAGCTCGAGCGCCGTTCCGAGCTCCGCCTGCTGGCGCGCATCCCTCGGCAGCGCCGCGCCGTGCAGCCCGAACACCGTCTGCACCATTCCTGAGCAGTCCGCACCCCAGGGGGTGATGCCGCCCCACTGGTACGACGTACTCGAGAAGTACCGCGCCGCCGACGCGCAGATCTCGATGCCGACCGGCGGATAGCGCCGACGAATCTCCCGCTCGTCGAGTATGCCGCCAGCGACGATCTTCGCACTCGCCGGGATGCGCGCGCCGAGGGGCAGCGTACGCTCCATGTCGGTGCTTGCGTCGAGGATCGTGCAGCCGAGCGAGTGGCGCGCGGTGGAGCTCCACGCCTTCGCGGCGTCGGCGCTCAGCGGATGCGCATCGAGGTAGCCCTCGTGCATCCATCCTTCGTAACCGTCGGCGAGACGCACCCGACGCCACGCGCCGTTCGTATCGAGGATGATGGCGATCTGCCCGGCGACCGCTTGGCTCACCTGCTCGCTCGACGCCCCGGGCTCGGCGTGGAGCGGCGCGATTGCCGCGGCGACCAGTACCATCATCCCTGCGTTCGGGCCGATCACGGCCGCGCCGAACTCAGCGTGAACGACGCGCACCCGGAAGCGGAATCGCGTTGAATGCCTTCGTCAGCTCGCGATCGGTTGCGGCGCCGAGCTGGCGCACGAGCTCATCGCGCTTGCGGGAGCGCCGCACGGCGGTGGACGCAACCGGCGTCGCGAGGGAGCGGTCGAGCGGCACGTAGAGATAGCGTCCCTTCCATTCGTCGCTGGCCGCATCGTACCACGGCTCGGCCAGCACGGTGAAGGTCCGATCGCCAAGTGCGAGCCGATCCCGCAACACGACGCTGTCGCTCACTCCTTCGCTGCCGTGTTTTTTTGCTTGTCGCTGCACGCGGAGCACAGCGTCACTCCCTTGAAGGTGCAGAGGAGGCAGACGAAGGTGCCGCAGTCGGCGCACGGATATCCCTCGCTCGCGCGCTCCTCGTTCCCGCACGCGCGGCAGACCATTCGGTCCTGCTCCACGTTGTTCTCAGCCATTCGACCCCCGGGTACGTGACGCCGCGCCGGACGGCGGGGCTCCGGATATGAACGATCGACCACCCCGCCACGTCTCACGCATCCGGCACCGCATACGATAGAAGCTGCGGATCGAGCTGGTACTCCTTGATCTTGTTGATCAGCGTCGCGCGCGAGATACCGAGCTCGCGCGCGGCACGCGTCCGGTTCTCGTTGTGCGCACGGAGCGTCCGCTCGATGTGCGCCCGCTCGATGTCGTGCAGCGTGCGCGGCACGTGACGCCCCTGCGTGGCCCCCCCGCTGCGCCGAATGTCGGGTGGCAGATGCTCAACCGTGATCTGCCGCGATCCACGACCAACGATCATCGCGCGCTCGAGCACGTTGCGCAGCTCGCGAATGTTTCCCGGCCACGAGTGGCGCAGCAGCTGGTCGAGCGCGCCATCCGAGATCTCCTCGGGCGCGAGAGGGAGCTGACGGCGAAGCTCGCCGGCAATCCGGTCGATGAGCGCGACGAGGTCCTCGCGCGCCCGCGCGCGCAGCGGCGGGAGCACCACCGGCAGCACGCTCAGCCGATAGTACAGATCCTCGCGGAATCGCCCAGCCTGCACCTCCTCCACGAGATCGCGGCTCGACGTCACGATCATCCGAACGTCCACCGTGACATCCTGCACTCCGCCCACACGGCGGAACTTCTGCGCCTCCAGCAGCCGAAGCAGCTTCCCCTGCACCGGTAACTCCAGCGCCGCGATCTCATCGAGCAGCAGCGCGCCCTTGTCCGCCACCTCGGCGAGCCCAAGGCGCCGCACCGGCTCCTCGCGTGTGCCTCCGAACTCATCGCCGAAGAGCTCCGCATCCAGCGCGCCCTCCGCAGTTCCCGCGCACGCGACCTCGATGAACGGCTTGTCCGCGCGATCGCTCATCGCATGCATCGCGTACGCCATCTGCCCTTTCGCCGTCCCCTGCTCTCCGAGCAGGAGCACGGTGGTGCGATCGCTGGACGTCAACAGCTCGATCTGGTGCGCAAGCTCGCGCATCGCGGGCGAGGTGCCGAGCAGCGCGCCGACGCCCTTGATCCCGCGGCGCTCGCGCATGTAGCGCGCGAGTTGGCGGAGTCGCGCCTTCTCGAGCCCGCGCTCTGCTGCTACGCGAAGATGATCCAGATCCACCGGCTTCGTCAGAAAATTCTCGGCGCCACGCTGCAACGCCTGCACCGCCAGCGGGATGTCCCCGTGTCCCGTCACCATGATGACCACAGGCTCATCGCCGCGGATGCGCTCGAGCACATCGAAGCCGCTCATGTCGGGGAGTTGCAGATCGAGCAGCACGAGATCCGGACGCGCGCGGTGATAGGCTTCGATGCCATCTTCACCGCTGTGCACGCGGACGACCTGATGACCTTCGCGCTCGAAGAACGCGCCCAGCACGGCCGTCACCTCGGGGGTGTCGTCGATCACGAGGATCGTGGACATTATCGCGTGGCCGTCTGCGCGAGGAGCGCCGCCACCGTCGAGAGTGCAAACGGCTTCCCGACGAACGGCCGTCCGGCGTTGTGCAGGAACTTTCGCGCGAGCGGGCTCTCCATGTCCGCCGCGGCGAAGACCACGCGCCCGGCGTGATCGGGGTCGCGCTCGACGAGCTCCGCGAAGAGCGTTTCGCTCTCGAGCTCGGCCAGATGCAGATCGAGGAAGATCGCGCCATAGCTGCGCGTCGCCAGTAGCGCGAGCGCCGCTTCGGCATCGCCAACCGCATCCGCGAAGCATCCGGTGCGGCGCAGATGCAGCTGCAGCGCCTGCCGCATCGCGGGCTCGTTGTCGACGATCAGGAATCTGCGCTGCCTCGGAATCTCCCCGGCATCGCCGGCGGGCACCGCCGGCGATGCCTCGACGAGCCCGGCGCGAATCGGAAGATCGATCTCGAACGTCGCGCCCTGCCCCTGCTCCGAGCTCGCGCGCAGCACGCCGCCGTGCTGGCGTACGATCCCGTGCGAGATCGCCAGCCCGAGCCCCGACCCTTCGCCGACGGGCTTCGTCGTGAAGAACGGCTCGAAGATCCGGGTCAGCATTTCGTCCGATAATCCCGGACCGTTGTCGCTCACGCTGGCCACGAGGCGTTCCCCTTTCCGTTGCGTGCGGAGGGTGAGCTTGCGCTTGCCCCTCCGTCCACGCAGCGCCTGCTCGGCGTTGATCAGGAGATTCAGCAGCACTTGCTGAAGCTGAAAGGGATCCGCCCACGTCTCGGGGAGCTCCGCTTCCAGCTCTGTGACGACCTCGATCTGATCGGTGGAAAGTACGAAGCGGCGCAGCGCGAGTGTATCCGTGAGCACGCGATTCAGGTCGACGCTCGACCACTCCGGCTGGCGCTGCCTGGCGAACAGCAGCAGACTCGAAACGATCTTCGCGGCGCGCTTGGCCTCCATCCGAATCGTGTCGACCGCATCCCGCTGCTCGGCATTGAGGGGACCCGCACCCTCGAGCAGCTGCGCGAACGCGCTGATCCCCGCGAGCGGATTGTTCAGCTCGTGCGCGACGCCGCTCACGAGCTGGCCGACGGCGGCGAGCTTCTCGCGCTGCCTGAGCTCTTCCGCGAAGCGCCGCTCCTGCGTCACATCGCGCACGATGCACAGCGCGCCCGTCACCCGGTCGTGCTCGACGATCGGCGTCGTGGTGATCGAACCGATGCGATCGCGCCCTGCGACATCGCGAAACGACATCTCGGCCCGCTGCCGCTTTCCGGCGAGGGTGTCGTTGAAGAGTTTCTGCGCGACCCCCCGTTGCGGCGGAGAGAGTATATCGCAGCAGTGCGTACCGAGCAGGTCGGCGCGGCGACGCCCCACCGCGCGTTCCATGATGCGATTCACCGACGTGAAGTGTCCCGTCTCGTCCACGGTGAAGATCCCATCTGACGCCTGCTCCAGCAGGTGCCCGTGCCGTTCGCTCATAGACTCACCGCGCCCTTCGAATGTGCCACGACTTCATGTACACGAATGTACCCTCGCCCCCGATCGGGTCAATCGCATTTCGCGACCAGCAGCCGCGCCGCCAGCGGCTCCACGCGTACGGAGTACGGCGTCGTGCCCAGCAGCTCGCCATCGGCCTGGTAGGGCTGCGGCGGGTCGCACTCGACGCGGAACTCCCGCCCGTTGCGAAAGAGCATCGCAGCGTCGCTGCGAAAGTCCCGCCAGACGAGCCGCCACGCGATGCGCATCACATCCGCCACATGCGCCGGCGAGAAGATGCAGAGGTCGAGCATCCCATCGTCCTGCTTGATGCCGGGGCCCAGCACGATGAGGCGATCGAGCACGGTGCCGAAATTCGCGACCATGAGCGACGTCGCATCGCGCTCGAACGCGGCGCCGTCCACCTCCACGCGCACGCGGAATGGGCGCCGGTCGAGCCCGACCTTCACGCCGGTGTGCACGTACGCACCGATGCCGAAGCGCCGCTTGATCTCCGGATGCGTCTCGTCGATCATGCGTGCATCGATCCCGACCCCGCAGCTGAACGCGAAGTGCCGGTCGCACTCGGGGATATAGCCGAGATCGACGGACGCGAGGTCGCCAGCCAGCAGCGCGGGCACCGCGCGCTCAATGCGCCGTGGAGTGCGCAGCGCGCGCGCGATGAGATTGCCGGTGCCACCCGGGAGCACGCCAATCGGGATCTGTGTGTGCGCCAGCGCCCCGATCACCTCCGTCGCCGTCCCATCGCCCCCGAGCGTGAACACCGCCGCGAAGTCCTTGGCGCGCTCCGTCGCGACGAGTCCTGCATGCCCCTGATGCGTCGTCACCACGACATCGTGCGCGACTCCCGCTGCCCGCAGCGCATTGCGAGCGCGCAGCTCGAGCAGACGCCCGCGGCGTGCCGCCGGGTTCGTAATGAGGAGGATTGGGCCGATCAGAAGCTCCAGTCGCGAAAGAGATCGAAGCCGAACTGGCGCGGACGGTTGCCGATCGTAGTGATCCCGGGACGGCAAAGCAGCGAGAGCGTCGATGGCTCGGAGCTCGCCTGCAGCGAGAAATGCTGCGCGATGCGGTACTCGAGCGTGATCCCAATGGTAGAGGAGAAGCTGCTCGACGAAGCGCCAAGCTGGCAAAGTCCCGCGTCCGCAGTGAGGAAAGTCTTCTGCCCGAGCTGCTTGCCCACGCCGATGCGCGAGCCCGATAGAAAGTTCGTCGCGCTCTGGTACGCCGAATTCGTAGCGTTGGTGCTCCCCGTCTGGATCTGCACGACATCGAAGAAGCCGATCTGCGAGTTGATCGCCCGTTCGATGAGCGCCCCAGCGCTCGGCAGCAGCGCCTGCGCCACCGGTCGCAGAGCGCTGTTGTTCGCGTCGTTGGAGCCGAGCAGTGACGGCTGTCCGAACACGAGGTAGCTCAGGATCTCCGTGTACGACAGCGCGATCCGCTCGTCGCTCGAGAGGTCGAGCTTTGGATCGAGCAGCGTGCCGCCGATGTGCGCGATGATGCGCACGTCCTGCGCGAGCTGATTCGCCTGCCGCACCGTATACGTCGCCCAGATGTTCAGCGTCCCTGCCTGCTGCGGATCGTTGTAGAACGTCACGGTTCCGCTGTCGACCTCAAAGGTGCGCTGTACGAGCCCGAGGTCGAGTCGATACGTGCCGCGCTCCACATCGATCGAGCCGTCGAAGCGCTGGTTCGCGGCGTCCTTCCGCAGCGCGACCTGTCCGCCGAGCTTGATGTTCGCCTCTGCCGACCGCAGCCAGACGTCATTGCCGATCTCCACCTCCAGGCTCGGCACCTGGAGGTAGCGGATCGCCTCCTGCACGTCGCGGCGCTGCTGGCCGAGGAAGGTGCGACGGATCTCGACGAGATTCGTGTCGACGAGCGTGCCGACATCGGGATCGATCGTCGGGTCGAGACTGAGCGCCGTCTTCCGCGCGAGCTCGGGGAGATAGAAGGTCGCACGCTCGACGTTCAGATTGCCCGTGAGCACCATGTGGCTGAACGGACCGACGAGCCTGACGTCGTCACTGAGCTCGAGTCGCGCCACCGACCGCTTGTCGACGACGAGGAAGTTGCGCGCCGACATCGACAGGTCGACCTGCACGTTACTCAGATCCTCCGAGAGGTCGAGCATGTTTCCGAGCACGAGCGACCCGCGCACCGACAGCTTGCTTCCCGCCTCCGTACCGCTCGACATCGAGAGCGTGTCGATGCGCACGCTGTCCGCGCGGAAGCCGACGTCCGCCTCGACGTGACGAAGCCGCGTCCCGAGGGAAGGAAGTCCCATCTCGCCGTTGCGCAGGCGCATGCGACCAGTGAGCAGCGGATGCCGCCAGGTGCCTGAGAGATCCAGGGCGACGCTCGCCGTACCCGATGGGCGCGAGAAGGACGGCGAGAACGTCTCGAGCACCGAGAGATCGAGACTGTCGCCGGCGAGATGGCCCTTGAGCGGCGCGTCGAGCATGCGCCGCTGCACTGGCAGGAGCGCGAGATTCAGCGGCCACGAGCCGGTGAAAGACATCACCGCGGTGTCGTGCCGGAAGACGATCATTTTCGTGTCGAGCAGCCGATTCGCGTACGAGCCGTTGAGCGTGAAGTAGGGAAAGGCGACGGTGCCGAACGACACGTCCTGGAAGCGCGAGCCGATCGTCATCACCGGCGCGGCGCGCGGCCCCGTGATGTCTACGGTCCCCGTGGCGGTTCCACTCATCGGTGTCGCGAGCTGCGCGAGCACGCCGAGGTCGGCAAGCGAGACGCTGTCCGCGCGCAGCGACACGCTCACGGGCCGCGCGTTCGGAAGGCTCGCGCGCACGACGATCGCACCGCCCTCACCGCTGTG
The DNA here is from genome assembly GCA_039918615.1 of Gemmatimonadaceae bacterium. Taxonomy (GTDB): domain Bacteria; phylum Gemmatimonadota; class Gemmatimonadetes; order Gemmatimonadales; family Gemmatimonadaceae; genus FEN-1250. Next base: position 11,967 of record JBDSHG010000018.1, read on the forward strand.
CGCCACGAGCGAGTCGATGCGCGTACCCACCGTGTCGAAGACGATCGTCGCGGGAGAGGCGAGCCCCCACTGATGCGTGTCGATCAACCCGCCGAGGCTGTCGATCACGAGCCGAAGCGAGTCGAGCGATCGATCGAAGGCGAGGTGACTTCCGACGACGAAGCCTCCCGTACGGCGGCTACTCGCCGCCGACACGGCGAGCTCGCCGTGCGACCGGTTCGCGAGCGTGAGCTCGCCCTGCATGCTGTCGATCGCGACGGTCGCGATCACGAGCGAGTCGGCGCGCGCGCTGATCGTGCCACGCGCATCGGCGGGAAGTCCCGCCACGTCGTATCGCCCGCTCGCATGCATCGCCCTGTTTCCGCTGACGAACAGCGAGTCGCCCGCGATGACTCCCCGCGCCAGCAGCGTGTCGATCGAGCCGATCAGCATCCCTTCGGCGTGCGCCGTCCCGTAGAGCGAGTCGGCGAGCTGGCGCGCCGCGAGATCGCGCTCGGTCATCCGCGCTGCGGAGTCGCGCGGAGCGAAATCCGCGGCCGTGCGCGGAAGGATCCACGGCCGCAGCCCGCCGAGCGAGTCGACGAGAACCGAGTACGACAGCGAGTCGACGATGTTCGGCGCGAGACCGAGCGTCCCCTTCGCGAAGATGCGCGCCGCGCTGGTCGCGATGCTCAGCGTGTCGACGTGCATGCGCCCGTCGCCGAAGGTCAGCGACGCGGTGGCGGCGGTGACGTTCACGGGCTCGAGACGCGACTGGTCGAGATCGACGGTGAGCGAGCCCGCGAGATTCGCGATCGAGTCGCCGTGCACATCGAAGGCCGCGCGGCCGGCGATGCTCGTGGCTGGAAGCGCCGGACGCTCCAGGAGCGCCTGCACATCGAGGTCGGCCACGCTCGCCGTGCCGCGCCCCGCGAGCCCGCTCACCGAGTCGAGATCGAAGTTCCCGTTCACGACCATCGTCCCCGCATCGCCGGAGAGATTGGCCGTGACATCGAGATCGTCCATCGTCCCGCGAATGCGCATCGGGCCGGAGAAGTTGCCGCGGAAGGCGAGCCCCGGGTACGAGCGCGCGAAGGTCGTGAACGACACCGGCTGCGCCTGCAGCGTCACGTCGAAGGCGGTGAACTTCGGGTTCTGCGTCACACGCCCGTCGCCCGTGAAGTGCGACGTCGGATTGTCGCCGTCATGGTGCACGAGGTTCGCATCGTGGAAGCGCGTGTCGAGCCACGAGGAGTCGAGCCGCGCGGTTCCCGACACGGTCCCCTCGAGCCGCGGGAAGCTCGGAAAAAGATACTGGATCGTGCGCAGGTCGAGCGTCGCGAGATCGAGGTCGAGCGAGTGGAACTTCGCGTTCGACGGCACGAGAATGTCGAGCGCGCCGTGCATCGTTGCCTTGGTGACCGCACCCGGCACGTGCGCATCGCGGAAGGTCATCTGCCCATCGTCGACGTGCCAGTCGGTGAGCAGCCCACCGGGGCCCTTCACCGACCCGGTGAACTGTCCCTGCCAGTCCACCGGGAAGGGTCCACCTGCGATCGTGCGCAGCAGATCGAAGTCGAGCGGTGAGAACTTCGCATCGATGTTCGTCACCGCGAGCACCGGAAGCCCCACCACGAAGGTCATCGCCCCGGTGAGGTGCGACTTCGTGGAGCGCATGTCCATCTTCGTGAGGCCGTACTCGAGCGCATGCGCATCGCGCGCGTTGTTCCGGATCGTGAGCTCCATCTTCCCGCTGCCGGTGCGCGGCAGCGTCGGATACACCCACGCGACATCCTTCATCGAGACCGAGTCGCCCCACACGTGCACATCGTAGTGGGTCGGCACCGGCCCGTGCCACGACACGAGCCCCTTCGCGTGGCCGGTGGACCCCGGCAGGTCGAAGTGATGTAGATCGAAGAACACCGTGTCGCCGATGATGCGCACGGGGCCGGTCGCGTTGCGCACCTCGAGCGGTGGATCGTTCTCGCTCACGCTCATGTTGCCAATCGAGATCAGCTTCCCGATGCTGTCGGGATCGGCGAGGCGCACGTACGGCGACCGCAGCTCGCCCTTCGTCCACCGGCGCGTCTGCTTGATCCCTTCGCCCGTGCGGCGCCACTCGTGGTTCTTGTCAGTGAGCGCAACCTTGATCGCACTGTCGCGGCGGGCGCCCTTGAGAGAATCCGGCGGCGACCAGAGATCGGTGAGCGTGAACGTCAGATCGTGCACCACCGCGCTGTCCATCACGATGTAATCCCCGATCGACCGGCTGCCCACGAGCCGCTGCTTCTTCTGCCCATCCGGAAAAACGTGACGGAAGCTCCACTGATGATCCGCACGGCGACGCAGATAGACGTTCGGGCGATTCACTTCGAAATAGGAGAGGAGCAGCCGCTTGTCGAGCAGATCGCGCGGATCGTAGCGGATGATGACGGGCCCGGTCGCCACGACGAGCGAATCCTCCTCATCGCGAATCGAGATCGAGTCGAGCTCCACCTCCGTGAACAGGCTTCCGGTGATGCGGCCGATGTACATGGTGCCGCGATTGCCCATCGCGCTCGTTACCTGCGCGTTGATCAGCGAGCGCAGTCGCGCGCGTCCGAGATCCGTCTGCGTCGTCGCCAGGATCGCGCCGATCACGCTCATGCCAAGGAGCAGCAGGATGCCGGCGCTGATGAGCGCGACGAGGCGGCGGCGTGACATCCGCTAGAACGCCTGCCCGATGCTGAAGTTGAACGTCAGCTTGCTGAACAGGCTGTTGCTCGACGATGGCGAATAGTTCGGCTCGCAGCTGTCGCCGGGCTCGATGACCCCCTGCTGCAGCGTGTTCTCCGGGCTCACGCAGCGAAGCACGGCGTCGCCCCCCACGTAGTAGGCCGATCCCCTGGTCGACGCGTAGCCGTTGTAGGCAACGTCGACGCGCAGCGGCCCGATCGGCGAGCGCACGCGCACGCCGGCGCCCGGAGTCACGCGCAGATCGGAAAGCGTGAAGCTCTGCTGCGGGCGGTTCCACACCTGCCCCGCATCCACGAACGTCGCCAGCTGTATGCGCCCACCGAACGACGGCAGCCGCAGCCGCCACTCGGCGTTGGCGACGATGAGGGTGTTACCACCTGTGGGCGAGTATTGGCGCACGCGAGAGTGTGAGCTCGTGTCCGCCTGGTATACCTGCGTCGGGGTGCCATCGACGACCACCGTGCGAACTGTGAACGTATCCACGATGTACACCACGGGCCCAAGCAGATTCTGATTGTAGCCGCGCACCGAGTTCGGTCCGCCCGCATACAGCCGCTCCTCCGGCGGCACGTACGCCGTGGACCCGCGCGTTGTGAAGCCATCCAGCACCGCGGCCATTTGCAACCGCGCCGCGAACGTCGATGATCCCACCGTCTTGTATACCGAGCCCTCGATGAGTGTGCGGCTGAATCGCGTCCCATTCGCCGTGTCCAGCGATGTCGTTCCGCTTCGCAGCTCGAGACGCAGCTCGTTGCCGTTCGACGGATCGAGCAGCTGGTCGGTGCGATCGCGCAGGAGCGATGCGCCGAACACGTGCAGGCTCCCGTTCTGCTGCAGCCGCTGGATGTCCGCGAGCGCGCAGCGGTTGAAGAGCTGGCAGAACACCGCCGGCGCCGCCGTCGTGCGCCCGTACTCCACGCGGTACGAGAGCGTGAGAGGCAACCCCGGCCGCAGATCGCGCGGTTGCAGATCGCGGGAGACTTCCGCTGCGCCTCCGATGATCGTCTCGCGCACGTATGCGCGGTACTCCGATGTACGCTCGCTGAAGATCGTGAACGACGGCAAGGTGCGCGGCCCGATCAGCCCGCGCAGCCGGATCGTTCCCGACGCGTAGTAGTTGAGGCGATTCGAGATCGAATCGTCCTTCACGTTCTGCGGGCAGAGCGCCAGATGCGACAGCCGTCCATTGAGCTCGAGCCGCCGCGCGCCGCCGAAGAAGTCGCGATCCGTGAGTCGCGCCTGTGTGCGGATGCAGTCGAGCGTCGCCCATCCGGCGCCGACGCCGAGCGACGTCATCTTCGTCTCGTTGAGCCGCACGAGCACGGTGAGCAGGCTGTCGTTCGGCTGCGCGCTGTCCGGCGCGAGCGCGACGTCGACGTGGCTGTACGTCTCCAGCTGATAGAGATCGCGTTCGCTTCGCACGAGGTCCTTCGAGCGGAACACATCACCGACCTTGAACGACAGCAGCTTCCGGACGGTGCTCGTGTCGATCTTCGCCGAATCGCCGCCGGGGGCCACCTCGAATTCGATGCGGCCGACGTGCGCGACGCGACTCGGAATCGGCATCGGCTGGCCACGGAACTGCTCGAAGTACTGATACTCGAGCTGCGCGCGGTCGGTCTTCGGATCGACGTCGCTCGATGCCAGCGGCGCGGCGGCATATGGATAGCCGCTGTCGTGCAACTCCTCACGCACCGTGTCGAGCACGGACTGCAGCTCGATCTTCGTGAAGATGTGATCGTGCCTGAAGTGGTCGAGCTTGTGGAGCAAGCGGTCACCATCCGTCACCGAATCGAGTCCGGTGACCGCGAGCGAGTCGATCATCACCGGCGGCCCCTCCGTGATCCCGAAGCCCACCGCCACGGAGCCGGTGCCCGCGGGGAGCACGGCCGTCTTCACCGCGGTCTTGTAGTAGCCGCGCAGGCGGTAGAAGAGGCGAATGCGCACGGCATCGCGCGAGAGCTCGAGGGTGTCGAGGCAGCGCTTCGAGCCGATCGGGAGATGCAGATGCCTGCGCGCGAAGCTCGACGGCGAGGTGACGATGACTGCCGCAAGCTCCGCGCTCTCGAAGTGCTGATTCCCCTTGAAGGTGATCGAGCGGATCTCGAGATCACCGGGGTCGCAGTCGATGTCCTGCGCCCGCAAGACGCCGGGGAGCGCGACGGGAAGAACGAGCAGCAGCGCGGCGAGGAGAACCCGTCGCATCACCCGCGTGTTCGCGCGTACGTCGCGGCCGGCACGGACGCCGCATCCACCGGCTCCAGCACCATCGGCGCACGCTCGGCCAGGATGCGCGCGATGTAGAAGACGATGAGCCCCGCGCTCACTCCCATCGCGATGGCGGGAAGAAGCGCGCGGCCGTGCACCGGCAGCCGATCATCGTAGCGGACGACCGACTCGTCGCGCGTCCCGTTCGTTACCGTCATTGGCACCCTTTCGTGTACGCCGCGACCACTGCTTCGAGGACCACCAGCGATGACGTCTGCTACACTGTTTGCACGAGGATGGTACCAGGCCCCCGCTGCTTCGCACGCCGCTTCACTTCCGCCGCCAGCGATCCGATGTGCCCTGTCGAGATCCACCTGTCTGGCCCGATCTGCAAGACCGCCGCGGACAGCCGCGCAATCGGAAAATCACGCGCCCGCCCCTCGCGGTCCACGCCGGTGAAGTGCCCCCGACGAACCGCCTCCTCCCCTACCGCGCGCTTCGCCACATCGACGAATCGTAACGCACACTCCCGCGCAATCGACAGCGCCCGCTGCACCGTGGTGACCGCAATGAAGTCGTCGCCGCCAATGTGCCCGACGAAATCCGTCGGCGTCCCCGTCGTCTCGATCGCTCCCCTGATCGCCTGCCCCATGTCCCGGATCACCATGTCGGCGATCGAGAACCCGAACGTGTCCGCGAACGGCTTGAAGTTGTCGAGATCGATGTAGCAGATCGCGAACGAATCTCCGTTCTGCGCGCGCCGCTCGATCTCCTCTTCGATCGCCTTCCCACCGGGCAGTCCGCTCGTTGGATTCCTGTCACCCTCGCGCCGTACGATTCTCAGGAGCGCGACGATGCGTGCCCGAAGCTCGCGCGGATCGAACGGCTTCGCGAGATAGTCGTCCGCGCCCGCATCGAATGCCGCCACCTTCGCCGCGATGTCACCCTGCGCCGTGAGCATCAGGATCGGGATGCGCGCGGTGAACGGATTCAGCTTCACGGCGCGACAGACGTCGAGCCCGCTCATGCCAGGCATGACGAGATCGAGCACGAGCAGATCCGGCTCGCGTTCCTGGATGGACGCGAGCGCGGACAGTCCGTCGGCCGCCAGATCGGCCTGATGCCCCGCAGATTGGAGGACCTCACGCACCATCAGGCGCATGTCCTCGTTGTCGTCGACGCACAAGACGTAACTCACGATTGACGCGTCACTTGGGGCCCGATAAGTTCACCCGAATAGTACTGCTGTGTCAACGTCGTAGCCACGTGAAGGCGACGCGCGGGCGCGCTCCAGCACGGGTCCGCCATGTCATTATCTCGCCTGCCATTTCTCGCGCTCCTGATTCTCGCCGCCTGTCGCGGCGGAGATGCCGGCCCTCGCCGCACCCTCGTCGATGCGCGCGACCGCTACGATCCAAAATCCCTCGACCCCGCGCTCTCCACCGATGTTCCGACAGGACGCGCCGTGTCGTACCTGTTCGACGGCCTCACTCGCTTCAGTCCAGATGCGAAGGTCGGGCCAGCCCTCGCTTCGCGATGGGAAGTCACCCCCGATGGCCGCACGTATCTCTTTCATCTGCGAACCGGCGTTCGCTTTCACGATGGCTCGCTGCTGCACGCGCGCGATGTCGTGCACAGCTTCACGCGCGTCCTCGATCCCGCGAACAAATCCGGCCGCCCCTGGCCGCTCTATCCGATCGCCGGCGCGCGCGCATTTGCCGCCGGAAAGGCAGCGACTGTCACGGGCGTCACGGCCGTCGATGACAGCACGATCCGCATCGCACTGGACACCGCGCTCGCGATCTTCCCAAAGTTACTCGCGATGCCGGTCGCATCGGTGGTTCCGGCGAAGATTTCTCCCGATTTCGGCGAGCACCCCATAGGCACCGGCGCCTGTACGCTGGTCGCCTGGCAGCACGATGATTTCGTGCTCCTCGCGCGAAACTCGGAATACTTCGGCGGCGCACCGAAGCTCGACTCGCTCATGATACGAATCATTCCGGAGCCATCCACGGCGGTCGCGGAATTCGAGAGCGGGAACGTCGATCTCCTCTACGTTCCCGAGGCCGACGCACAGCGATGGGAGCAGACGGACGAGAAGAAGGCGCTCCTCACCTCCGCGCCCGCGCTGCGACTCTGGTACGTCGCGCTCAACACCACGCGCGGCCCCCTCAAGGACGCACGCGTGCGACAGGCGCTCAACCACGCCGTCGATGTCCGCACCATCCTCGACAAGCTCCTCGGCGGGCGCGGACATCTCGCGGCCGGCGTGATCCCGCCCACGCTCGAGGGCGCCGATGATGCGCGCGCGCCGTATGCGTACGATACCGCCGCTGCGAGAAAGCTCCTCGCCGCCGCCGGCTACGCCAAGGGCTTCGACGTCGAGCTCTGGGTGCCGCAGGATCCCGCCTTCGCACGTGTGGCCGAGTCGATTCAGTCGTATCTCGCGCTGGTGGGCGTGCGCGTAAAGCTCGTGCAGCGCGAGAGCGCCGCGGCGCGCGAGGCCGCGCGCAACGGGCAGGCCGACATGATCGTGAAGGATTGGTATGCCGACTATCCGGACGCGGAGAACTTTCTCTATCCGCTGCTCCACGGCGCGAACCGCGGCGTCGGAGGCAATGTGTCCTTCTACGAAAATCCCGCGTTCGACAAGATTGTTTCGCAGTCACGCACGGAGCAGGACTCCGCGAAGCGCGCCACGCTGTACCGCCAGGCGGACTCGCTCGCCTTTGCCGATGCGCCAATGATCTATCTGTTTTTTTACAACGAGCTGTACGCAGTGCAGCCGTGGGTGAAGGGGTTCGTCGCGCCGACGATCTTCAACGGCCAGAAGTTCACCGACGTCACGATCACGGCGCACTAATCATGACGTACTGACGTGGGCGCGCTGCTCGCCCGCCGCGCGCTGCTCGCCATCCCGACGCTCGCGGGCGTCGTCGTCGTCGCCTTTCTGCTGCTCTACGTCGCGCCGGGCGACCCCGTGCTCGAGATGGTCGGCGAACGCGCCGACTCCGCGACGATCGCACGCCTTCGCCACGAGCTCCGCCTCGACGAATCGCTCCCGCGCCAATTCGCGCATTACACCGGTGGCGTGCTGCGCGGCGATCTCGGCCGCTCGTTCATCACCGGCCGCCCGATCGCGCGCGACATCGCCGAGCGCTTTCCGAAAACGCTCGAGCTCGCGGGAACCGCGATGCTGCTCGCGATCGTCGTCGGCATCACGCTCGGCGTGCTGAGTGCGCGACATCCCGGCGGATGGATCGATCGCGGCGCGCTCGCCCTCGCGTATCTCGGGGTGTCCTTTCCCGTCTATTGGGTGGGGCTGCTGCTGATCCTGCTGTTCGCGGTGGTGCTGCACTGGCTGCCCCCGTCGGGCTACGGCCGCCCCGAGTTCCTGATTCTCCCCGCGCTCGCGCTCGGGTCGCGCTCGATCGCCTTTCTCGCGCGTATGACGCGATCGTCGATGCTCGAAGTGCTGTCGAGCGACTACGTGCGCACCGCGCGCGCGAAGGGCGCGCGCCCGAAGATGGTGCTCATGCATCACGCGCTCAGAAATGCGCTCGTCCCCGTGATCAGCGTGCTCGGCCTCGACTTCGGATCGTACCTCACCGGGAGCATTCTCACGGAAACCGTGTTCAGCTGGCCCGGCATCGGCCGCTACGTGGTGCAGGCGATCGGCCGCCGGGACCTTCCCGCGATCCAGGGAACCGTGTTGTTTTTGAGCGTAGTGTTCGTGGCGGTGAATCTCCTCACCGATCTCGCGTATGCCGCCGCGGATCCGCGCATCGCGTACGACTGACAGTGCCGCACCGGTGAAACCCGGTGCGACGTACACTCGTTGGAATTGACGTGACGACTCCCTCCCAGCCACCACTCGATCCCCGCTTTGCGAGCGCACCTCTGGCGCCGGTCGCGACGCAGATGATCGTTCCCGATGATCTGGTTCCTGCGGTGCGCGGCGTCACGGCGTTCCTCTCCACGCAGGTGCGCGCGGGCGACTGGATCCTCCCCCGCCTCTTTCGCGCGGTGGCGTTCTGGGGCAACGTGACGATCGATCTCACGAGTGCGCGCTTCGGCGCGGGGCGCTCGCGACTCGAGCTCGTGGTGATCATGGGGAACGTGACCGTGCTCGTGCCGCCCGATGTCCGCGTAGAGTGCGACGGCGACGCGATCATTGGCTCGTTCGATCTGCAGGGGCAGAAGTGGAGCACGCCGATGGACGGATCGCCTACCATCCACGTGACCGGGACGGCCTACATCGGCTCCGTCGAGGTGAAGGTCGTAAACCCCAACGCACCATCGTGGCTCGAGATGTTGCGCACGCGCTGGAACCAGGCGCGCGGACTCGGCGCCGGCGAGCCCTGACGGCTATCGAAGCTCGCGCTGCATTTGTAGATCCCGAGCCGTCAGCTCAGAAACATTGGCGAGACGACCGCGCCTGAAGTCTTCCCCTCTATCGCCTCGACGTACGCGCGCGCGACGTCCGCGGCGGGCATGCCGCCCGTCGGATCCATCTTGAAGGCGATCAGCGTTTCCGTGATCCACGGCGGGCTGATGATGTTGACGCGAATGCCGCGCGGCGCCTCCAGCGCGGCCGCACGCGTGAAGCCCTCGAGCCCGGCGTTCACGAGGCTGATCGCGCCGCTCCCGACCATCGGCTGGCTCGCGAGCACGCCGCTCGTCAGCGTGAACGAGCCGCCATCACGCACGGAGTCGAACCCGTAGCGCACGAGATTCACCTGCCCCATGAGCTTGCTCTTGAGGCTGAAGGCGAAATCGTCGTCGGTGAGGGAAGCGAAAGGCGAGAACCTGGCCTCCCCCGCCGCGCTCACGACGGCGTCCAGCTTCCCGATGCGCTTGTAGAGCGCGCGAATCGACTCGGGGTCGGCGAGATCGACCTGCTCGTGCGCCTTCTGTCGGCTCGCGAGCACGAGGTCGTGGCGATTCTGCAGTGCGGCGACGAGGGGCCGCCCGATGGTGCCCGTGGCACCGACGATGAGGATGCGCATGGTGTTCAAACCCGCAGCCCGCGCTAGCGGTTCCTACACTTCCTCGCCGCCGTCCCCGAAGCGCTTCCGCGTTTCCTCCGTTCCGCCCTCGCGCAGCACGCGCGCGAGCAGCCCGGGATTCACTCGGCTCCAGAGCAACCCGCAGCTCACACACGCACGCGCGCCCGGAGGAAAAAACTCATCCGACGTCTTGTTCGCGCCGATCATCGGCACCGCCGCCTTCGCCGTCCAGAAGCGCAGCCCCGACGGCCGAAAATAGATGGACGCGATGCCGCCGAGGATTCTCCCCTTCGTCACGTGATCGCTGCCACACTTCGGACACTTCTCGATGTCTTCACTCATCTCCAGCTCCTGCTGATTCCAGCCATCTGCGCACCATTCGCCTCAATCATCTTTCTGCCCGAAGATCGCCATGTTCGACGAGTGCCCCGGATTCACCTTCTTCTCCGGGTAGATCCAATGCACGGCCTGGTTCACGGCCGTCGCCGCCTCGCCGAATCCCGTCGCTATCAGCTTCAGCTTCCCCGGGTACGTCGTGATATCGCCGGCCGCGTAAATCCCGGGGCGCCCCGCCTCCATCGTGCTCGAGACCACGATCTCATCCTTCTCGATCGTGAGCCCCCACTCCGCCAGGGGGCCGATATCGCTCACGAAGCCGAGCATCGGGAGAATCACGTCGACGTCGATCTCGTGCATGGTCTTCGCCTTCACATCCTTCAACGTAGCGCCCGTCACCCTCCCATCCGACCCGTGCACGTCCGCGACTTCGTGGAAGGTCAGCACCCGCGCCTTACCGGCCTTTGCTGCCTCGCTGACGGCCGCAACCGTCGACCCGTGCGCCCTGAACCGGTCACTCCTGTGGATCAGCGTCACCGATGCAGCGTGGTCCATGAGCTGGTGCGTCCAGTCGAACGCCGAGTCGCCGCCCCCCACTATTAAGACTTTCTGCCCGGAGAACTCCTTCGGGTTCGTCACCCGGTCGTGGATCCCCTTTCCATACCACGCCTCGGCCGACGGGTGCGGCAGCCGTCGCGCTGAAAAGGCGCCGATCCCCGCCGCGACGATTATCGCGCGGGATGGGAAGCGGCCGGTTTCGGTGACGAGAGTAAGCACCCCGCCGTCCTCTTCCAGAGCCACGATGCGCTGGCCGAGCTGCTCGTCAGGCTGAAACTGGCGCATCTGGGTGACGAGATCCTTCACCAGATCCTTGGCGAGAATCTTCGGCAGTCCCGCTACATCGAAGATGTATTTCTCCGGGTAGAGTGCCGTCAGCTGCCCGCCAAGCTCCGGAAGGGCGTCCACGATGCGCGCAGTCACACCACGCATGCCCGCGTAAAAGGCGGCGAACAGACCGGTGGGTCCCGCGCCGATGATCGTGATGTCCCGGATATCCAGCGTCATGAAGTGCGTCAGAGGTGGGAACGAACGGCCCTGCAGAGGCAGAGAAAGATGAGCACAGCAAGTATGCACACCGAAGACCACATTCTGGAATACGCGGGTGCGTTTCGACTCGTGCGAAAAGTCGCGCAGGGCGGCATGGCCACCGTGTACGAAGCCGAGCATCTCGGCCCCGCCGGCTTCGCCAAGCGCGTCGCGCTCAAGGTCATCCATCCGCACTACGCGAAGGAAAAGACCTGGCTCCAGCTCTTCATCGACGAAGCGAAGCTCTCTGCCAACCTCGTGCACGGAAACATCGTACAGATCTACCAGCTGGGCGAAGTTGATGGCCAATACTACATGGCGATGGAGTACATCAAGGGCCCGACGGTGCGCGCCATCATCGAGCGCCATCGCGTCCTCGAGACGCCGGTGCCACTGGCGATCGCGGCGTACATCGCGAGCCGCGTCTGCCGGGCGCTCGACTTCGCCCACAACTTCGTGAGCCCCGAGGGCGATCGCCTCGACATCGTCCACCGCGACGTCTCGCCGAACAACATCATGGCGACGTGGGACGGGCACGTGAAGCTCACCGACTTCGGAATCGCCAAGGCGAATACATCGATCGACCCGATGCAGAAATCACCGCAGATGCTCATGGGAAAGAAGCACTACATGAGCCCCGAGCAGCTGCTCGCCCTCGAGGTCAGCGGACGCAGCGACGTCTTCGCGGTAGGCGTGACGCTGTACGAGCTGCTCGCGCTCGAGCCCCTCTTTTATGAAGACGCGACGGAGCTGCTCATCGACGAGGTGACGTGGCGCCCGCTCCCGAACGTGCGCGAGCTCGTTCCCGACATCCCGCGCACCATCGAGGACATCCTCACCTCCTCGCTCGATCGCGATCCCTCCCGCCGGCCGACCGCCGCTGCGATGGGCCGCTCGCTCGACAAATGGTGCGAGTCTCAGGCCGTGGTCGCGACGCCGGACCGGCTGCAGGAGCACCTCGCGACGATCTTCACGGAGACGTACCAGCCGCCCACCCAGGCCGAAGAGCTCACGCACTTCTCCAACTTCAAACGCGGCCTCCGCCGCGCCGACGGCCGGCGCAGCTCCTGGTGGTCGAAGATGTTCAAGCGGGCGTAATCGCCATTTGGGGATATATTCCTCCCCATGAAGATCTACACGAAGACGGGCGACGCCGGTGACACGGGACTCTTCGGCGGTGGCCGCGTCCGCAAGGATCATCCGCGCGTCCAGGCCTACGGTTCCGTCGACGAGCTGAACGCATCGCTCGGCATGGCACGCGCGCTCGATCCCCTGCCGCGCATCGACGATCTCCTCCTCGACATCCAGCGCGACCTCTTCAGCCTCGGCGCGCTCCTCGCGACGCCGGATCCCGACAAGGTGCGCGAGTATCTCGAGAAGGCGAGCATCGGCGACGCGCGCATCGAGCAGCTGGAGAAGGCGATCGACGCCGGCGAGGCGGAACTCGAGCCATTGCGCGCATTCATCCTTCCCGGCGGCACGGTGAAGGCTGCAGCGCTGCATTTCGCGCGCACGGTGTGCAGGCGCGCCGAGCGCGATGTGCTGTCGATGTCGCGGAGCGAGACGATCCCGCCGCTCGTAATCATCTATCTCAATCGCCTCTCGGATCTGCTCTTCGTGCTCGCGCGCGTGGCTGCAAAGCGCGGCGGCGCTGCCGAGGTGCAGTGGTGAGCGACCCGCCGCCGCTGACGAAGATTCCGATCGATGGCTACGACGCCCACGTCGGCCGCGAGCTGTTCGAGCAGGCGCACATCGTGGTGCGCGCCGTCGCGCCTGCGCACCGGTACGCGATCATCTCCGATGCGAACGTCGCGCCACTCTACGCGTCGCGGCTCGCGGATGCGATCGGCGCCGCGGACTCGCAGCTCTTCACGATCCCCGCCGGCGAGTCGCGCAAGACTCGCGAGCAGTGGGCCTCGCTCACCGACGCGCTGCTTGCCGCCGGCTTTGGTCGCGACAGCACGATCCTCGCGCTCGGCGGCGGCGTCATCGGCGATCTCGCAGGCTTCGTCGCCGCGACCTACATGCGCGGCATCCCGTTCGTGCAGATCCCGACCACGCTGCTGGCGATGATCGACGCGTCGATCGGCGGAAAGACCGGCGTCGACACGGCTGCCGGAAAGAATCTCGTCGGCGCCTTTCACCGTCCGCGCACGGTCCTCGTCGATCCGTCGGTGCTCGTCACGCTGCCGCGCGAGCAGCTGCGCTCCGGCGTGGCCGAGGCGATCAAGCACGGCGCGATAGTCGACGCCGCGTACTACGAATCGGTAAGCAGCGCGCTTCCTGCGCTGCTCGACGATCCTGCCTCCGATACGATGCTCGATCTCATCATCCGCGGCATCACGATCAAGGCGTCCGTCGTTCGCGCCGACGAGTACGAGGCGGGCGTTCGGCGAATTCTCAACTTTGGCCACACGCTCGGCCACGCGATCGAATCGGAAAGCGGCTATCGCCTGCTCCATGGCGAAGCGATCGGGATCGGGATGGTACTCGAAGCGGAGCTCGGCGAACGGCTCGGCGTCACGGTCGCGGGCACCACGCGTCGACTGCGCGACACGATTTCCCGCGCGGGCCTTCCCGTAACAATCCCGAAGGAGCTCATCGCGAATCGCATCCTCGCCGCGACGCGCGGCGACAAGAAGGCGCGCGAAGGCGTCGTCGAATATGCACTGGTCGCCGAGATCGGACGAGCGATAGCTGGCGTGCGCGCGCCCGACGAAACGGTGCTGCAGGTGCTCACGCAAAGCGGCAACACACAATAAGATACGTCAGCGATCGGAGGCACTCTCCTTGCCCCCGAATCTTCCGACCCTAACCTCTGGATCGACATGTCCTCGTTCGCGACATTCCTGATCGGCTACCTGATTTTCGTCATCGGCGTCTGCATCGCGGCCTATCTGCTGCACGCGCCGACGCAGTGGATCATCGTCGGTGCGATCATGCTCGTGGGGCTGGGCATTTTGGCCGCCACCTCGCGCACGAAGCCGAGAGACCCGCAGCACTAATCGGCAAAATCAGCTTGCGGCGACCGATCTGCGCGGTCGCCGCACGTGCGCGGACCCGATTTTCTCGCGTGATCTTCGGCACACTTTGTGGCTGTTGACCTAACCGGCAGCCTCAGTTATCCTGCCCGACGTTGAGGCTCTGCACCATCGAGCCGCTGCACGTCGGCGCATTTCCCCCCCATGCTGCCGTGCCGCTCGTCCACCCTTCCGCAAAGAACGGGGCGTGTATGGAGCATGTGACCGAGAGCAGGTCCAAAGGGTTCTTCCGCTCTTCCCCCTCCACCGCCTTCGATCAATACCTCCACGACATACAAAAGCTCCCACTCATACGAGATCCCGCCGAAGAGCGCCGCCTCGCGCGCCTCGCGCAGAAGGGAGATGAAGTCGCCGCCGAGCGACTCGTAACCGCCAATCTCCGTTTCGTCATCTCGTACGTGAAGAAGTATCAGGGCCACGGTCTCGATCTCAGTGAGCTCGTCGCCATCGGCAACGAAGGCCTCCTCAAGGCCGTGAAAAAGTTCGATCCCGATCAGGGCGTCAAGTTCATCTCGTACGCCGTGTGGTGGGTTCGCCAAGCCGTCCTCAAGGCGCTGGCCGAGCAGACGCGCTCCGTGCGCATTCCGCTCAATCAGAATTCACAGCTCATCAAACTCGCGCGTGCGGAAACCGTGCTGGCACAGGTGCTCAAGCGCGATCCCACGGATCACGAGATCGGCCGCTTGATCGAGGAGACGCCCGAGCAAGTGCGCGCGTCCCGCCAGATGTCCGCCACCGAGCTGTCGCTCGACGCACCAATCGATCGCTCCGACCGCGAAGCCTCCACGCTCGGCGAGCGCTTCGTCGGCGTCGAAGGTGGCGAGATCGAGGAGAACTGCGACTTCAAGCTGATGCGCGAGTTCATCGATCGTGTCTTCCGGCAGTATCTTACGCCGCGAGAGCGAAAGATCCTCTATCTCTACTACGGTCTCGACGAAGGGGCCGAGGCCATGACGCTCGAGAAGATCGGCGCGCTCATGGGAGTCACGCGCGAACGCATTCGTCAGATTCGCGAGCGCGCATTCGAGAAACTGCGTGGGTCTCCACACGGAAACGCGCTCGCCAGCTTCTGGACCGCCGCCTGACGACTCGTCCGGTCGGCGCCGCGCGCTGATCGACACAACCAAACTCGCGGCGCTCTTCGCCGCGATCGTCGGCGAGCGAGGGGTGTTGGCGCGCCCGAGCGAGCTCGCGACTTACAGCTCGGACGGGCTCCCGGGCTACCGTCTCCGCCCGCGCCTCGCCGTCTTCCCAACCACGAAGCAGCAGCTGATCGACGTCGTGCGCCTTCTCGCTCGTGAGAAGACGCCCTTCGTCGCGCGCGGCGCCGGCACCGGACTCTCCGCGGGCGCGCTTGCGAGCGGCGAGGCGGTCGTCATCGGTCTCAATCGGCTGAACAGGATCATCTCGGTCGATCCCGTCAACCGCCTCGCGGTCGTCGAGCCCGGTGCCGTGAACGTCACGCTCACGCGGGCCGCCAGTGCGCACGGCCTGCACTACGCACCCGATCCGTCGAGCCAGACCGCATGCACGATCGGCGGCAACGTCGCCGAGAACAGCGGCGGCCCGCACTGCCTGAAGTACGGCGTGACGCTCAACCACGTAGTCGCGCTCGAAGTGATCCTCGCGAACGGCGAGATCATCACCCTCGGCAACGCGGATGGAGGCGAGGTTGATGGTTACGATCTCCTCGGCGCCTTCATCGGGAGTGAGGGGTGCTTCGGGATCGCGCTCGAGATCACCGTGAAGCTGACGCCGAATCCGCAGGGCGTTCGCACGATGCTCGCGGACTTCATGTCGATCGACGCGGGCGCGCGCGCGACGTCGGCGATCATCGCGTCGGGAATTCTCCCCGCGGCGCTCGAGATGATGGATGGCCCGACGATCCGTGCGGTGGAGGCGTCGATTTATGCGACCGGCTACCCCGCCGATGCGGACGCAGTGCTCCTCATCGAGCTCGATGGTCTCGACGCAGGGCTCGACCCGGACGTGAAGCGCGTGGAGCAGTACTGCCTCGCCGCGGGCGCGCGCACGGTGCGGATCGCGGCGAACGAGGCGGAGCGCGCGCGCCTTTGGCAGGGAAGAAAGAAGGCCTTCGGCGCGATGGGGCGGATCGCGCCGGATCTCGTGGTGCAGGATGCCGTCATCCCGCGCACGAAGCTCCCCGACGTGCTTCGCGAGATCGCGGCGATCGCGGCGCGATGGCAGATCCAGGTGTGCAACGTCTTCCACGCGGGCGACGGGAATCTCCATCCAAACATCGGCTACGACTCGCGCAATGCGGACGAGTCGCAGCGCGTCGGCTTCGCGATGCGCGACATCATGCAGGCGTGCGTCGACGCGGGCGGCACGATCACGGGCGAGCACGGCATCGGGCTCGACAAGCTCGAGTACATGCCGCTGATCTTCTCGGCCGAGTCGCTCGCGGCGCAGTGCGCGCTGCGCGACGCGTTCGATCCGGAGCGACGCGCGAATCCGGGGAAGGTCGTGCCGGTGCACTCGTGCCGCGAATGGAGGGGTGCGTGAGTACGAGCGCGGCGACCACGGCAGCGCAGCATCGCGTGCGCGCGAACATTGCGAGCGGCGCCCCGCTGCGGATCCACGGTGGCGGCGGCTGGCTCGACGCCGGACGTCCAGTGCTCGACGCCGCGCCGCTCTCGCTCGCCGATGACGATTCCATCGTCGAGTATGTCGCCGGCGACCTCACCCTCACCGCGCGCGCCGGCGCGACGCTCGCGAGCATCTCGCGCGCGACGGGCGCAGAGGGGCAGTGGCTCGCGCTCGATCCGCATGGCGCATCGGCAGGCACGCTCGGCGCGACCATCGCGACCGGATCCGCCGGTCCGCTCTCCCAAGCCTTCGGCACGCCGCGTGACACGGTGCTTGGCCTCGAGGTCGTCACCGGAATGGGAGAGGTCGTGCGTACGGGCGGGCGCGTCGTGAAGAACGTCGCCGGCTTCGATCTCACACGGCTCTTCACCGGTGCATGGGGGACGCTCGCAGTGATCACGGAGGCGACGGTGCGACTGCGTGCGCGTCCGGAGCGCGACGAGACGCTCGCCATCGCGCTTCCGAATCACGACGAGATGGAGGGTTGGCTCGGGAAGCTGCGCGCCCTTCCCTTCTCCCCGCTCGCACTCGAGATGATCAACGCTCCGCTGGCCGCGGCGATGGGGCTCGAGCGTCGCGCGCAGCTCCTCGCGCGGCTCGGCGGCAACGACGATTCGGTGCGCGCACAGCGCCAACTGCTCGGCGCTCTCGGCGACGCGTCACGCGCGCCCGATGGAAGCTGGAGCGCGCTCGCCGCGGTCGAGCCGCCGGGATGCGCAGTGGTACGCGTGTCCGCATCGCCATCGCGGCTGCATGCACTCTGGAGCCGTCTCGGGAGCGACGACGGCGGATCGCTCGCGCACGCCACCGTTGGGCGCGGCCTCGTGCGCTGCATTCGCGCGCCGTCGGGCACCCCGTCCGTAGCCGGATGGCTCGACGCGATCGCGCGATGCGAGGGCGCGCACATCTTCGAACGCCTCCCGGCGGAATCGTGGAACATGATTCCGTCGCGCGTGCACGACTCGCTGTCGCGCGCCGTTCGCGACGCGTTCGACCCTGCGCGCATACTGAATCGCGGCATTCTCGGAGAGCACGCGTGAGCGAGCCGCTCGCCGCCCCCGCGTGTGCCATCCCCGGCACGCCGCTCGCCGACGCACGCGCGGGGATCGCCGCGTGCGTGCACTGCGGCTTCTGCCTCCAGGCGTGCCCGACCTATCTCGCCCTCGGCGACGAGAACGACTCGCCACGCGGACGGATCTATCTCATGCGTGCGCTGGTCGAGGGCGAGCTCGCGCTCGACGACGAGTCGCTGCACACGCACATCGACCGCTGCCTCGGCTGCCGCGCCTGTGAGACGGCATGTCCTTCCGGCGTTCCATACGGCGCGCTCCTCGAGGCGACGCGCGCGACGATCGCCGAGGTAAAGAAACCACCGCTGCGCGCGCGACTGATCCTTGCGCTCTTCGCTCGGCGCGCGCTCATGCGAATCGTGGTCGGCGGTGCGCGGCTGCTCCGCGCCACCGGGCTTCCGCGCGCGCTCGCGAATCTCCCCGGCGGCCTCGGATTTGCCTTCGCGATGCTGGCATCGAGCGAGTCTCCGTTGCCGCGCGCTACGCATCGCCCAACGGGCGACGGCAGCCGCGGCACCTTCGCACTCCTCCGCGGCTGTGTGATGGAGGGGCTGTTCACCGCGGCCAACCGCGCAACGGAGCGCACGCTCGTCGCGAACGACTACCGCGCCGTCGAAGCGCCCGCGCAGCACTGTTGCGGCGCGCTGCACGCGCACGCGGGCGATCTCCGAACCGCGCGCGTGCTCGCGCGCAGGAACATCGCGGCCTTCGAGGAATCGGGCGCCGAGTACGTGGTGACGAATGCGGCAGGGTGTGGAGCGCTGCTCAAGGAGTACGATCATCTGCTCGCGACCGACGATGCGTGGGCCGCACGCGCAACACGCTTCGTCGAGCGCGTGCGCGACGTGAGCGAGCTCCTCGCCGCCGTCGGTCCGCGCACCGGTGCACCGCTCCCGTATCGTGTCACCTACGATGCGCCCTGTCATCTGCAGCACGCGCAGCGCGTGTCGGCCGCGCCCCTCGCCGTGCTCGATGCGATCCCCGGCCTCGAGCGCGTCGCCCTCGTCGATTCCGATCAGTGCTGCGGCAGCGCCGGCATCTATAACTTGCTCGAGCCGGCTCTTTCGGCGGCTGTGCTCGCGCCGAAGCTGGCGCACATCGAGCTCACCGGCGCAACGCTCGTCGCCACCGGGAACCCCGGGTGCCTGATGCAGATCGGCGCCGGGATGCGGCGTGCGGGACTCTCGGCACGCACCGTACACCCCGTGGAGCTCCTCGATGCGTCGTATGCTGCCGCAGCGCACGAGGCGTAGCGCGCGCCGGACGCTCCGTTATAACCTTTCGATATGATCGGTGCGCTGTTCTTCGAGGTCGAGGGCGTCATCGCCAGCACGTTGGCGCTGCGGCGCGCGGCACTCGTTCGCGCCCTGGCGGATGAAGGGTTGACGGGCGCGGAGTCGCCGGCGGAGGGAGCGGATATCGCCGATGCCATGCGTGACACGCGCGATGCCGTTCGCCACGCGCTGCGCGGCCGCGCGATCGCGAGCGACGAGTCGACGCTCACACTCATTGCGCTCCGCGCGGACCGGCACTTCGCATCGCTCGTGCAAGGGGGCGTATCGCTCGCGCCCGGCGCACGCGAGCTGCTCGCGCTCGCCGCCTCTCGCTGCCGCCTCGCAATCGTTACCGGCCTCACGCGCGCGAGTGTCGAGTCAGTGCTCTCGCTCGCGGAGCTCGATGGCGCGATCGAAGTCATCATCGCCGCGGAGGATGTCACGGCGCCGAAGCCCGCCTCCGATGGATATCGCAAGGCGCTCGAACGCGCGAGCCGCAAGCGTCCTCTCGACATCACCACTGCAATCGCGCTCGAGTCCAGCGCCGCAGGGCTACGCGCCGCACACGGCGCCGGGCTTCGCTGCGCCGTGATCGTTCCGAGTCACGAGACGAGCATTGCGGGCGCCGACGCGACGCTCGTCTCGCTCGTCGGCGAGACGCCCGCGACTCTTGGCGCCATGCTCTCGATCCGGGCCGTCGGATGACCGCTGGCCCCATCATCTCGGGCGAGTTCCCCGCGGTCGGTGTCGTCGCCGGACACTCGGTCACGCTGCACTACGGAAATATCGCGGCCGAATACGCATCGCTGGGCGATGGCGCAATGCTCACCGACCGCAGCGCGCGCGGCCGCACGCGTCTCGATGGTCCGAAAGCCGCCGAGATGCTCACGGGACTCGTGACCAACGATGTCCTCGCGCTCCAGCCGGGGCACGGCCAGTATGCCGCGGCTCTCAGCCCGAAAGGGCGCATCGTCGCCGACGTGCGGATTTTCTCGCGCGCCGATCATCTCCTCGTCGACGTCCCTCCGCGCGCGCGCGCCGGATGGGATGCGCTCATCCGCAAGTATCTCAACCCGCGGGTCGTGCCTTACGTCGACGTTGCGACGGAGATGCGCCAGCTGGTCATCGCCGGCGCCGCTGCGCGCTCCATGCTCGGCCCCGCGGCGGGGCTCGCACGCGAAGCGCTCGCCGGTCTTGCATCCTATTCGCACATCGATGGCGAGATCGGCGGCAGGCCGGTGATGATCGCGCGCATTCCCGATCTCGAGGCAGAGGGCTTTGAGCTCTTCTTCTCCGCCGATGCCTTCGGCACGATCTGGCAGCGGCTCATCGCCGGCGGCGCAACACCGGCTGGTCTGCTCGCCTGGGAGATCGCACGCATCGAGAACGGCCGCCCCGAGTGGGGGATCGACATCGATGAGACGACGATCCCGCAGGAAGCGAATCACGACGAGCTGCACGCGATCTCGTACACCAAAGGCTGCTACACGGGGCAGGAAGTCGTCGCGCGCATCCACTTCCGCGGCCACGTCAACCGACACCTGCGCGGCCTCGTGCTTGGCCACAACGAGCCGCCGCCCGAGCGCGCGAATCTGCTCTCGCGCGAAGGAAAGCAGGTCGGCGAAGTACGATCGAGCGCGCTCTCGCCACGTCTCGGCGCGATCGCGCTCGTGATGGTGCGACGCGAAGTCGAGATGGGCAGCACGGTCGTCGTCGAGAACGAGCGGGGGACCATCCAGGGACAGGTCGTGCCGCTGCCGTTCCCTCAGGAGTGAGTCGCGCGCTCGTCACCGGCGCCACCGGGCTCGTCGGATCGTACATCGTGGAGCGGCTGATCGTCGATGGCTGGAGCGTGCGCGCCCTCGTGCGTGATTCGCTCGCCGCAAGGTGGCTCACCGAAGCGGGCGCCGAGCTCGCGCGCGGCGATCTCGGCGATGCCGAGTCGCTCCGCACGGCGATGACCGGGTGCGACACGGTCTTCCACTGCGCCGCGCTCATCGCCGCGAGCGGCGATTGGTCGAGCTTCCAGCGTGCGAACATCGACGGCACGCGCGCGGTCGTCGAAGCCGCATCACGCGCGGGCGCGCGTCTCGTGCACACGAGCAGCGTTGCGGTGTACGGCAGCGCGGCACGCTATCGCGCCGCGCCTACGGACGAGGAGACCCCACTCGCGCCGCTCCCCGAGCACGCGTACTACGCGCGGTCGAAGCGCGAGGCCGAACAGATCGTGCTCGATGCGCACACCACCGGTGAGCTGTGGGCAACGGCGATTCGTCCGCCGATGATCTACGGCAAGCGCGATCGGCAGCTCGTGCCGAGATTCGCGCGGATGATGCGCACGGGTGTCTTCCCACTCTTCGGCGGCGGCCGTTCGACCTTCGCTCTCGTGCACGCATCGGCGGTCGCAGACGGCGCCGTGCGCGCGGCGACGATCGACGCGGCCGGTGGGCGCGCCTACAACCTCGCGAACGACTTCCCCGTCACGATCGCCGACTTCGTCCAGCTCGGCGCGAATGGTCTCGATCGCCGTGTGCGCGGCGTGCACATCCCGCTTTCCCTCGCGCGCACGACCTTCTCGCTGCTCGGAGCTGCAGCCGGAATCGCGAAACAGAAGGCGATGGCGGAGCAGCTCCCCGGAACGGTCGACAGCTTCAGCCGCGACAACCCCTTCACATCAGAGCGTGCGCGCCGGGAGCTCTCGTGGTCGCCGACGATGCGTCCCGAGGTCGGGATCCCCGAGGCGTTCGCATGGTGGCGCGTCAACCGGCCTCTCCCAAATGGGTAGTCTTCGACCACTTGCGAGCCGGCTTCACTCGACGCGGCTCGCGCGGGGGTGGGATGACGTCGAGTTTCGCTGTACTCTACTTCCGATAATGGCTGAGACTACCCGGAGCGAGCGCGTCGCGTTGAAGGAGTGGGCGGTGCTGGTCGACGCGATGGGACGCGGCGATCTCATCGCGATGATCCGCAAGGGCGGCATCCGCGAGAAGCGCGCGGGATTCGACGTGCGCCACGATCGCTTTCTTCTCTATCCGACTTTCTTCCACGAGAAGCTGCACGAGCTCGACGCGCGCTTCCACGCGACGCTCGACGCGTCGCACGCGAATCGCCCGCCCGAAGGGATGATTCAGTTGCGGTACGTTGCGACGGTGGCGGCGGTGTGGCTCGCGACGGACCTCGAGCGCCTGCACGCCATCGACGCCGAGCACGGCCTGACGTGGGGCGCCGTCGAGGCGCGCTTCCGCTATCGCGACGACCCGCGCGTGCACGTCGTGGCCGTGCGCATTGCGGCGCTCCCCGGAGTCGTCACCCTGCCCGAGGTGCGTCGCTACACCGGATGTGTGTCCTGGGTCAAGCTCGACGAAGACATCGACGTCGGCGAAGCACAGCCGATCATCGACGACCCGTCCTTCGCTCGGCGGCTCGGCGCGCTCGAAAGCGCGCTCGGAGCACCGGCGTAGTACTCGCTAGTCGCGCATGAAGTGGCAGGTGTAGCCACCGGGATTCTTCTTCAGATAGTCCTGGTGATATCCCTCGGCGCTGTACCACGTCGATGCGGGCTCGATGCTCGTCGTCACGGGCCGCTTCCACTTCCCCGACGCCTCGACGCGCGCGATCACCTGCGCGGCCGCGATCTCCTGCTCGGGTGACTGCGGAAAGATCGCCGAGCGATACTGCGTGCCCACGTCGTTCCCCTGCCGGTTGAGCGTCGTTGGATCGTGCAGCTTGAAGAACCAGTTTTCGAGCAGCTTCTCGTAACTCAGCACCGACGGGTCGAACGTCACGCGAATCGACTCCGCGTGCCCCGACTTACTGTCGTGCGTGTCATCGTACTTCGGATTCTCGAGCCATCCGCCCGTGTAGCCCACGTCGGTCTCGAGAATGCCGGGAACCTTCCGCAGAATGTCCTCGATACCCCAGAAGCAGCCGCCCGCGAGGACGGCCACCTCAGTCTTCCGATCACCGGCGATGGTCGAGGTAGAGGCATTGGAATTTTCCTTCTCACTCATACTGATTCTCCCTTCGCTCGTGTCGAATAGGCGCGCGCGGTCGCGTCGACAGCGCGCCAGTCCTTCTCCTTACACAACGCAAAAACGGGCGCTGCGGGTCCCGCGACAATGTAACGAGGGGGGGCTATCGACTCCGCCGTCGGAGCGCCGAATCGAGCGCTGCGAGCCCACTGTCCGCCGGCGCCGCGGCCCGTGCGCGCGCGAGCGCACTCCGCGCCCCGGTGCTGTCACCGCGCGCGAGCGAGATCCTCGTCTGCAGAGCGTACTGTGCCGCGGGCGGCATCCCACCTTGCGCCGCCGCCCTGTCGAGCTCACGCTGCGCATCCGCATCGCGGCGCGATTCGAGCAGCGCCGCCGCGTACGCGTAACGGAGCCCGGGATCGTCGCCGTCCTCCGCCACCGCGCGTGCATAGGATGCGGTAACCGAGTCCGTGAGCCCGAGCTTCGCGTAGGCGCGCGCGACCAGCACGTAGCGGAGCGATCCCGCGGGATCGGGCCCGCGCATGCGCTCGATCGCACTGATTACGGAATCCGCACCGCGCCGGTCGAGCAGCGCGTCGAGATACGCGAGCCGCGCGGGCTGCGACTGCGGATGCGCCTCCGTTGCCGCGCGCAGCACCATGAGCGCCTCCTCACCGCGATCCGACGTGCGCAGATGCTGTGCGAGCTCGAGCGCGAGCGTCTCGCCTTCGGGATAGCGCCGGTAGGCATCGCCGAGCAGCGAAAGTCCGCGCGCGTTGTCGCCGTGCCGCCCGACCGACCGCGCGAGCTGCCAGTACGGGTAGAACGCGTCGGGATCGAAAGCGATGCCGCTCTGGAAGAGCCGCTCCTCATTGGACCAGACGGGCACCCGCTGCACCGTCTCGAGACTTCCGGTAGCGACCACCAGCAGTGCGCCAGCGGCCGCAATGCGCTGCGTCGCCAGCTGTAGCCGCCCGATGCGCGCGAGCGCCCACCCCGCCACCATCACGATCCCCACCGACGGGAAGAACAGCGTCCGCTCGGCGAGAAGCTGCCCCGTCGGAACGAGGATGTTCGACGCAGCGAGATAGGCGAGCGCCGCCCACCCGATCGCGACGAGCGGACGCCTGTCGCCGCGACGCGCGAGGGCGACCGTCGCGAGGATGACGATGGCAAAGCCGACGATGGCCACCGCAGCCATCGTGCTGATCGTGTGCTGCGGGATCACCGTCGTCGGGCCGTAGTGCATCGACAGCCGCGTCGGCGCAACGAGCAGCTGCGCGATGAGCGGCCACGCTCCCGTCATCGTCCACCATCGCTGCACGAGCGTTTCGCCATCGAGCCCCACCGCGAGCGCCGTCGCCGGCGGCGAGAATCCGCCGAGCACCGCGCGCCGAGCCGCGAGCATCACGAGGAGCACGAGCGTGTACGCCGTCCACGCGCGCCAGCCGCGCACGAGCACCGACCGCGCGGATATGAGCGCCTCGCTCGTATCGCGCCACCCCCACACGACCAGCGCGACGAGTGCAGGCACCGTCGCCGCCGATTCCTTCGCACCCAGCGCCACGGCGAAGAGTCCCGCGCTCACCACTGCAGGCTTCCACGCGATCGCCCTGGCACCGTCGCCACCACCTTCGCCACCGCCGAACGCGCGCACGATCACCAGCACGCACGCGATGCTCGCCAGCGCGGCGACGATTTCCGCGGACCCCGCGACGTTCGCCACCGACTCCACGTGCAGTGGATGCGCAGCGAAGATCAGCGCGCCGAGAAGCGCCGCGCGCATCGGCAGCGCACGCGCGAGCACCAACATCACCGCGATCGCGCACGCCGCATAGAGCAGCACGGCGTACAGATGGAAGAGCCACGGGGCACCGCCGCTTACGTTCCAGAGCAGTGCGTACATGAACTGCACCACGGGCCGGAACAATCCCGCGTGCCCCCATGCCGGCGGCCAATACGCCACGTGCCACGCGGTGAGCAGCCCCGACGGCGTGTGCAGCGCCGGATTGTCGGCGATGATCGGGCCGTCATCGTACACGAAGCCGTAGCCGATCGTGGCCAGATACGGCGCGGCCGCCACGAACGCCACGACGAGCATCGCGAGCGCAGATGGTCGCGCACCGCGCACCTCGGAGTGCGCGCTCTGTTCAGCGGATGGCAATGCTGCCGGCGGGAGGGAAAGGTCGTGAGTCCATCAGGGAAAAGACTGGCTGCGTCGCCCGACCGTAACTCGCGTCGGCGCCGCCACATACGACGAGTGCCCGGCCACTCTGCGCCGGGCACTCCACCATCGATGCGACAGCGCGATCAGCGCGGCGTTGTCGCCTTTTTCAGCGTGTCACCCTTCGCCATGACCGGTTTGCTCGACGTCGGCGACAGCTTGTCCGCCTTTCGTCCGAGCGTGGAGTGGCCGTCCGAGTTGGTCATGCCGGACTGCGTCTGATTCTTCGTGACGCTCGCCGAATCGTTCGTTCCGTGCCTGCCGCCCATGCCGGACGAGTCGCCGCCCATCGCGCCACCCGTCTTGTTGTCGGGCTTCATGCTCGAGCTATCCATGCCGCCAGACGCCGCCCCGCCCATCGCGGAACCACTCATGCTCCCAGAGCTTGACCCGTTCGTCATTGCGCCGCCCATGCTGTCCGACGACGGAGCAACCATTCCGCCAGCCACCGTCGTGTCCGTCGTCGTGCGCTTGTCGCCCTTGCTACACGCCGCGCTCGCCACCACGGCTGCCACCATTGCAATGCGCTTCATGAAATTCCTCCGTCCGAGAAAATGAATCCGTGAGCGCTTCGCGACGTCCACGCGACAACCCACTCGAGTGCTCCCGGACTCGACGAGGGCAATAAGCGGACCCACCCACGGGCGACGGGATGCGAAAAGGGCGCAACCTTCACGGGTTGCGCCCTCCTAATCCGCAACAAGAGGCCAGTTACGGCTTCTTCGTCATCTTCATCGTCGTGTCGGTCTTCGTCATCGTCGAGGTCGTGGTGGTCGACGACATCGCGCTGTCATGCTTCGTGGTGTCCATCATGGCGGGCGCGGGGCTCATGGCAGGTGCAACGACCACTGCGGTGTCAGCAGGAGCCGCATCATTCTTTTTGCAGGCTACAATCGCGAGAACAGCAACAACGACGGCAAGGCGCTTCATCGAAACTCTCCTTTTGGAGGGCGGTGTGGGGTCGACTCTTCGTCCGAGCACGAGCGTTGTTGCTATGCCAGGAGCGAGCGGCGGTTAATTTGCCTCCAGAAGATACGGTGTCAAGCCACACTCCGCCATGCAGATAGCACTCTTTCTCGTGCCCTCCACCATCGCTGTGATGCGCTTCACATCGAATTAGCGCTGCGCATCGCGCTCAATTCGGTCTCGGATTACCGTAAATCCTTGAATTGCAACTATTTAGATATTCTAGCATAGTGGGAAGTCGCGTCCGCTCTCCTTACCCCCCGTTTCCGTCTTCCCCGCCACACGATATCGTGAACTGATGGAAACACCCCTCGCCACCGCCGAATCGGCCGACGACCGCGCCGGTGACACCATTGTCCGGGGCGCCTGCCCGCACGACTGCCCGGACACTTGCGCGATGCTCGTCACCATTCGCGACGGACGCGCCATCCGCGTCGCCGGCGATCCTGATCATCCCATCACCCGCGGCTTCCTCTGCGCCAAGGTGAATCGCTACGTCGAGCGCACCTACCACGCGGGCCGGCTCACATACCCCCTCCGCCGCATCGGCAAAAAGGGTGAGGGACGCTTCGAGCGCATCACATGGGACGAAGCGCTCGATGAAATCGCCCGCCGACTCGGCGATATCGCCAGTTCAGCCGACGGACCGCAGGCGATTCTCCCGTACTCGTACTCCGGCACCCTCGGTCTCGTCCAGGGCGACGCGATGGATCATCGCTTCTTCCATCTCCTCGGCGCCTCGTTGCTCGAGCGCACGATCTGCTCCACCGCGGGCGGCGTGGGACTCAAGATGACGCTCGGCGCCAGCATCGGCACCGATCCCGAGGGAGTTCCCGAGAGCGACCTCGTGCTCCTCTGGGGGACGAACACGCTCACCTCGAATCCGCATCTCTGGCCCTTCGTGCTCCAGGCGCGCGCACGCGGCGCTCGCGTCATCGCGATCGACCCGCTCCGCACCCGCACCGCCGACCAGTGCGACGAGTGGATCCCGATCAGCCCCGGCACCGACGCTGCGCTCGCGCTCGGGATCATGCACGTGCTCTTCGCCGAGCATCTCGAGGATAGCGACTATCTGGAACGATACACGCTGGGCGCGGCCGAGCTGCGCGCGCGCGCAACGGAGTACGATCCCGCACGCGTTTCCGCGATCACCGGCATTCCCGCGGAGCGCATCGTCGAGCTCGCGCGCGAGTACGGCCGCGCGAAGGCAGCGTTCGTGCGAATCAACTATGGGCTGCAGCGGCACGGCGGCGGCGGCATGGCCGTGCGCACGATCACCTGCCTTCCTGCGGTCACGGGACACTGGCGTCGCGTGGGTGGCGGCGTGCAGCTCTCGTCGAGCGGAAACTTCCAGTTCAATCGCGCGAAGCTGTTGCGGCCCGATCTCGCGCCACCGGTTCGCACGATCAACATGATCCGCCTCGGCGAGGCGCTGACGAAGCCCGATGCGGGCGTCGGGGGACCGCCGGTGCGCGCGCTGGTCGTCTTCAACTCGAATCCCGCGGCCGTTGCGCCGGAGCGGAGCGAGGTCGTGCGCGGGCTCGGGCGCGAGGACCTGTTCACCGTCGTGATGGATCACTTCCAGACCGACACCGCCGACTGGGCCGACATCGTTCTCCCCGCGACGACACAGCTCGAGCACTGGGACGTACACTATTCGTACGGGCATCACTACGTCACGCTCAACAGGCCGTCGATCGAACCGGTTGGCGAGTGCAAGCCGAACAGCGAGATCTTCCGCCTCATCGCGGCGCGCATGGGAATCGACCACCCTGTCATGCGCGACGATGATCTCGAGCTCATTCGCCAGGCGCTCGATTCGGGGAGCGACATGTTGCGCGGCGTGACGCTCGAATCGCTGCTCGAGAACGGCTGGACGCGATTGAACGTGCCGCGCCCCTATCTCCCGTTCGCCGAGGGCGCCTTTCCGACGCCGAGCGGCAAGTGCGAGTTCTACTCGCAGCGGCTGGCCGACATGGGCGTCGACCCCGTTCCGACGTACACGCCGCCCTACGAGTCGGCTACCAGCTCGCCCGATCTGGCCGCGCGCTTCCCGCTCTCGCTGATCTCATCGCCCGCACACCAGTTCCTCAACTCGTCGTTCGTCAACGTCGACGCGCTGCGCCGCGGGGCACGCGAGCCGCAGCTCGTGATCCACCCGGACGACGCGACGCCCCGCTCGGTGCTCGACGGAACGCGCGTGGAGGTGCACAACGATCGCGGCAGCTTCAGCGCGGTCGCGTGCGTGAGCGATGCGGTGCGTAAGGGGACGGTGTGGGCGCCTTCGGTCTGGTGGACCAAGCTCACGAAGGACGGCCGCAACGCGAACGACACCACCTCGCAGCGCGAGACCGACCTCGGCCACGGGCCCGTGTTCTACGATAATCTGGTGGAGGTGTCGCCGGTGCCGCTGCAGGACTAGCGGACGACGCCCCCACCGCTGTAGGCTGAGACTCACCACGTTTTCACCCTGCCGCATCGGAGCTGCTCGTGTCGTCGTCGCACCCGGAAACCCTCGGCGCGCTGAAGAAGTCGCCGTACGCTGCACCATCGCTGGCCCGCCGCTCCGTGAAGGACGAAGTGCGCGCCAACCTCCTCGCCCGTCTCGCGAAGGGCGGCCCCATCTTCGCCGGCGTCGTCGGCTACGACGAGACCGTCGTGCCGCAGATCGTGAACGCGCTGCTGTCACGCCACAACTTCATTCTGCTCGGTCTGCGCGGTCAGGCGAAGTCGCGCATCCTGCGCTCGCTCGCGACGCTGCTCGACGACGTCATCCCCATCGTCGACGGCAGCGAAATCAACGACAATCCATTCGCGCCGATCTCGAAGTTCGCGCGCATGCGCATCGCCGAGATGGGGGACGACACGCCGATCGCGTGGCTCGACCGCGATTTGCGCTACGTCGAGAAGCTCGCGACGCCGGATGTCACGATCGCGGATGTCATCGGCGATGTGGACCCGATCCGCGCGGCGCGCGGCGGCCACGTCCTCGCCGACGAGCTCACGATCCACTACGGAATGCTCCCGCGCGCGAACCGCGGCATCTTCGCGCTCAACGAGCTGCCCGATCTCGCGGGGAAGATCCAGGTCGGCCTCTTCAACATCATGCAGGAGGGGGACGTCCAGATCAAAGGCTATCCGATCCGTCTGCCGCTCGATGTGCTGATCTGCTTCACCGCGAACCCCGAGGACTATACAGCGCGCGGAAAGATCATCACGCCGCTCAAGGACCGCATCGGAAGCGAAGTCATGACGCACTACCCCGAGTCGGTGGAGCTGGGGATGGCGATCACGCAGCAGGAGGCGTGGGCGAATCGCGGTGGCCTGCCCGTGCGCGTTCCCGATTTCATCGCCGAGGTGATCGAGCGCATCGCCTTCGAGGCGCGCATGGACAAGCGCATCGACAAGCGCTCGGGCGTCTCGCAGCGCATGCCGATCTCCGTGCTCGAGAACGCGATCTCGAACGCCGAGCGGCGCTCGCTGATCACGGGCGAGTGCGACGTGGTTCCGCGCATCAGCGACATCTACTCCGCGCTTCCTGCAATTACGGGGAAGATCGAGCTCGAGTACGAGGGGGAGCTCGTCGGCGGCCATGCGATCGCGCACGAGCTCATTCGCCGCGCGGCCGATGCGACGATGCACGAGCGCGCGGGCTCGCTCAACACCGATGACATGGTGATGTGGTTCGACCAGGGGAACGCGCTGCAGGTCGACGGCGATGTCTCGTCGGGCGCGATGGTCGAGGGCTTCCAGCGCATCCCCGGGCTGCTCGATGTCGTTTACAACAGCGGACTCGGCGAGAGTGGCGACGCTTCCGTCGTCGCCGCCGCATCGGAGCTCGTGCTCGAGGCGCTGGTCGCTCGCAAGAAGATTTCGCGCTCGGACGCGGGACAGTACGGACGCGCGCAACCGCCGGAGCGACGCCGCCCGAATCAGGATCTCTTCGGCGGCGGCATGATGGCGTGATCGAGCAGCCGGCGCGCGACACGCACGCGTCGCTCGAAGCGGATCCTCGCTTCGATGCCGGGCTTTCCGTGCGCGCCGCGACGATGGCGGACCTCGCCGTCGTCGTGGAGCTCCGTCTCGCGCTGCTCCGCGAGCACGCGCAGAATCCGATCTACCGCCGGCTGCGCGCCGACGCGCCGGCACGCGCCAGCCGGCTCTTCGCAGGGCAGCTGCGATGTTCGAGCGAGGTGCTCTTCCTCGCGGAGTCCAATGGTGTCGCCGTCGGGTGTCTTCGCTGCGTCGCGAGCGCAGGGCTGCCGCTGCTCTTCCCCGCGAAGCACGGTTACATCTCCTCGGTGTACGTGGTCCCGAGCGCGCGTCGGCACGGTGTGCTGCGCGCGCTCTTTACGTCCGCCATCGGCTGGTGCCGCGAGCGCGGACTGCGCGAGGCCCGGCTTCACAATACGGTCGAGAACGAGACCGCGAACGCCGTTTGGGATGCCCTCGGCTTTCAGGTGGTGGAGCATCTGCGTGTCTGCCATCTCAGCTGACGCAAGATCGCGCGCATGCCGCTGATCACGGTTTCGCGCATGGTCGGCGCGGGTGGCGCCGAGCTCGCAGCGCGCGTCGCAGCGACGCTCGGCTGGCAGCTCATCGACAACGACCTCGTCGACTCCGTCGCGCAACGGCTCGGCGTCCCCGCATCCGAGGTCGTCGAGCGAGAGGAGAAGGTTCCGACGCTTACGCAGCGGCTCGCGGACGCGCTCGCGCTGGGCGCGCCCGAGGTGTTTACCGGCCGCCCGACGACGCTGCCGCCGAGTGAGGAGCGCATTCTCGAGGTGACGGCAAACGTCATCGAGGAGGCGGTGGCCGCGGGCCCGACGGTGGTCGTTGGCCGCGGTGCGCAGTGGGTGCTCGGCGAGCGCGACGACTCGCTGCACGTCTTCTGCTTCGCCGCGCAGACCGAGCTCGCGGCTCGTGTCGCGACGCGGCTGTCGCTCTCGCTCAAGGATGCGGAGAAGTACGTGAGCGACAGCAACCGGCAGCGAGAGCAGTATGTTCGCTCCCACTGGAACCGGTCATGGCTCGCGCACGAGAACTACCATCTGTGCCTGAACACGGGGTGGCTCGGCATCGATCGCGCGGCATCGATCGTGGTGCAGGTTGCGCGCGAGCATTTTGGCTGAAGGGCCGCGTCGGCTGTTCCAGTCCGTTGCGCGCACGATACTTCATACGATGACCCACCCTGCGCGTCGCCTTTGCATGCTCGTCGCGCTTGCGCTCGTTGTGACCGTAGCTGCCTGCACCGAGATCGTCGCGCTGCCATCCGGTGGCAAATCGTTCGACCCGCCGGCCGAGTACCAGCTTTGGTGGCAGATGGTCGAATCGTGCTCGGGACTTCACCAATCGATGTCGTCCGTCGAATGGTACGTCGTCCCCGGAGATTCCGGCTTCCCGGTGAAGGGCGGCGACTACGACGGCTACTGGTTCGAGCAGGGCAATCACATCGTGCTGACCGCCGGGGCTCAGACCGACGGCGCCATCGTGCGCCACGAGATGTTGCACGCGCTCTCGCGCGCGGGGCACACGCGCTACGAATTTCTCGAGCGCTGCGCCGGCGTCGTCGAGTGCGACAACGAGTGCATCGGCGAATCCGGTCCACCGCCAGCCGTGCCCGCAGGCACGCCGCTCGTCTCCACGAACGATCTCGAGGTGAACGTCGAGATCCAGCCGGCGCCCGCGACCGCTTCGACTTACGGGGGATACTTCGCGCTCATCGTCACCGCACACAATCCGGCGAACCACGATGTGGTGGTGCTGCTTCCACCGTACGGCGACGGCAACCTCGGCGTCTCATTCGAATATCTGATCGGGACGGATAGCACATCGGAGGTAGGAAGCTTCGACGTCGCACTCGATGCGGAAGAGACGTATTTTCGCGCAGGCGAGACCAAGCGCGAGATCTTCGACTTCGCAATCGGCAATACGTCCGACGGCCGCTATCCGCCGGGCAACTACACGGTGCGCGGGATATTCGGCGGCCGCATCTCCGCGAAGATCCCGTTCACACTCGGGCCTTGACGATTCGACGGGGCATCAACTTGTGGTCCCGCGCGACAAACCAAACGCTATAACCCTCTCAACTCCGTCCGCCGCCCGAACACCCACGTCGCGTAGCACATCAGCACCCCGCCGCCGATCCCGATCGCAGCCGGCGCCCCGAGCGCGGATGCAACACTCCCCGACAGCAGCGACCCCACCGGCGCCATTCCCACGAATACGAACGCGTATGCCGACATCACACGTCCCCTCAATCCATCCGGCGTGATCGTCTGCAGCAGCCCGTTCGCGAGCGCGTTGTTCAGAATCATCGTCATGCCGGTAAAGAACAGGATCGCCACGCTCAGCCAGATGTTGCGCGAGAACGAGAAGGCGATCAGCAGTCCGCTGAACGAGAACGCCGCCCCCGCGAGCACCTTCCCGCGCCGCACCCGCCGCCCGACCATCGCGAGCGCGAACGCCCCCGTCACCGCACCGAGCCCCACGCTCGCGAGCAGCAACCCGTACGTCCGCGCCGTACCGTGCAGCGTGTCGCGCGCGATCACCGGCATCAGCACGAGATACGGGATCCCGAAGATCGAGTACACCGTGACCATACTCATGAGCAGCGACACTTCGCGCGACTTCCGCATGAAGTGAATCCCTTCCATCAGCCCTTCCGTCGGCGACAGCTCCGTGGCCGCGATTACCTTCGGCGGGAGCTTGATCAGGAAGAGGCTGAAGAGCACGAGCAGATAGCTCAACGCATTGCTCGCGAAACACCACGCGAGACCGAAGCGATCGATGATGATCGCCGCGAGACTCGGCCCCGCGATCCGGGCGAGATTAAAGCCGCTTGAATTCAAGGCAATTGCGTCGACCACATCGTCGCGGCCGACCAGCTCCACCATCAGCGACTGTCGCGTCGGAATGTCGAACGCGCTCGCGCTTCCGCCGAAGAGCGCAATTCCGATGAGCACCTCGATCGTGACGTGCCCGGTCCAGTTGAACCACCAGAGCAGCGTCGCCTCGAACAGCAGCAATGCCTGGGTGATGCGGACGAGCACGAGCTTGTTCATCCGGTCCGCGAGCACCCCCGCGAACAGCGTGAACAAGAGCACCGGCAGCGATCCCGCTGCCGCCTCGACGCCAACGAGAAACGGGGAGTTCGTGAGTTGTAGTACCACCCACCCGAGCGCGACCTGCTGCATCCACGTGCCCACCAGCGAGCCCGTCTGCCCGAACCAGAAGATCCTGAAATTCCGATGCTTGATCAGCACCGAGAACGGATTCAGGTAGCGCGGCGCCGCGATCGCGCCCGATGGCGTGCCGCGCGGCGGTGTGAGCGTGGTCGGTGGGATCGAGTCGATCATTCCAGGGGTTGCAAGGTCCCGCCGCCCGTGTCATCCTGCGATCAGAGACGCCGGCCAGCCGCCCTTCTTCGCTCGCGCGCGATGGCGACCAACTCAACCTACAGCCGTATACTCCGTTGCGCTTTCACACCTACGGCAAGTTCAGCCCCCAGATGGCCGACGCCATCGACCTCCAGTCGCTCCTCGACAAGCTGGCGGATTTTCTGCTGCAGTCCGGCTTCGCCGGCGGCAAGATGCAGAGCCCGTATTACGACGACATGGGCGAAGAGCAGGATCGCTCGATGGACGCGCTGCGCGAAGCGATCCTCGAGGCGCTCATGGAGAGCGGGCAGTTCACCGCCGAGATGCTCGAGGCCCTTCGCGGCGACGGCACGGACGACGGCGAAAGTGCCGAGAAGCTCGCGAAGCTCCTCGACGACATCATCTCCAAGCTCGTCGCGGAGGGCTACCTCAACGTCGACGCGCCGCCGCAGATGCCCGCCGGCCACCAGCAGGTCACCGGCCCGGGTGGGCTCGCGCACGCAGCCTCCAAGGACGTCCAGTTCTCCCTCACCGAGAAAGGGATCGACTTCCTCGGATTCAAGACACTTCGCGGCCTCCTTGGCTCACTCGGGCGCTCGAGCTTCGGTAGCCACGACACCCCCTTCCTCGCTACAGGGATCGAGGCCGACGCATCGAGCAAGCCGTACGAGTTCGGCGACACGCTCAACCTCGACGTGAACGCGACGCTGCAGAACGCGCTCATTCGCAATGGCAACCTCGACGTCCCGATCGATCTCGACTACGGCGACCTCATGGTGCGCCAGGCCGAGTACCGCTCGTCGTGCGCGACGGTGCTGATGCTCGACACATCGCACTCGATGATCCTCTACGGCGAGGATCGCTTCACGCCCGCGAAGAAGGTGGCGCTCGCCCTCACGCATCTCATCCGCACGCAGTTCCCCGGCGACACGATCCGCGTCGTGCTCTTCCACGACTCGGCCGAGGAAATTCCACTCAACCGTCTCGCGCACGCGCAGGTCGGTCCGTATCACACCAACACGGCCGAGGGGCTCAAGCTCGCGCGGCGGATTCTCATGTCGCAGAAGAAGGACATGCGGCAGATCGTGATGATCACCGACGGCAAGCCCAGCGCGCTCACGATGCCGAACGGGATGATCTACAAGAACTCGATGGGGCTCGACGCGATGGTGACGGCGGCGACGCTGCGCGAGGTCGCAGACTGCCGCCGTTCGGGGATCGTGATCAACACCTTCATGCTCGCACGCGACCGCGCGCTCATCGAATTCGTGAAGCGCATGTCCGCGATCAGCCGCGGCAAGGCGTACTTCACGAACACGATGACGCTCGGTCAGTTCATTCTCATGGATTTCCTGAAGCGGAAGACGCGGAAGGTGTCGTAACCGAGTCTCGTCCCGGGAGATTCTCGCCTTCCACCGCATCGCGGTGAAGATCGGCGTGTGTCCGCTCGATTGGTCGAAGAAGATCCTCTCCTCCCACGGCCCGGGATCGAGCTTCCGCTACTCGCTCAGCTTGATCGCGGTCGGCGCGAAGCCGTCCGGCTGCCGAGCGGTGTTGAGCCCGAAGACATCCGCTTCGTACTCCGCCGTGCGCGTGATCGTGTTGAGCACGGGCGTCATTACGACCAGCGCCAAGCCGCGAGCACGCCGCTGACGTTCGCGCTGATCCGCTTGCTCTCTTTCGATGCGTCGAGCTCCCACACATCGGTCGCGTTAATGCCGCTCTGCCGTGCGAGGCGCAAAATCGGATCGACGACGCGCGCATCGGCGAGCTTCGTCGGCGTGTTGAACATCGGCGTGATCACCACCGGGCCGATCACGGTGCCGAAGAATACAAACGCGCGCGTCGCGATCGCGAACCCCTTCGAGGCCTTCTTGTCGGTCGGCAGCGTCGCGAGATACGCCTGCGTGGCTGCCTCGGGATCGAGATGCCCGTTCAGTCCCTGCGCGGCCGCAGGCGGCGTGGCGAGCACGGGCGAAGGGCCGGTGCGCTGCGCGAACAGCGGCGCCGCGAATGCGGACAGCACACACAACAGCATGGCTGTGAACAGAGTGCGATGCGGTGACATGAGGTCGTCGTGAAAGAGTAAGTGCGCAGCGATTCCGCAGGAGCTCCGTCGACCCTACGCCCCCTGCGACTGCGAAGTTACATTGGCAAAAGGGCGCTGTTACGGCAAGCAATCGTCCACCGTCCTTTCACTATACCGCGCGTGACGATCCACGGGTGGTCCTCAACAGTGCACCGCGCGACTACCCCATGCCACCTACGCTCAGAACGAACGACCAGTCCGCCCCACCCCGCGATCGGCGGAACTGGAAGCTCCGCTCACTATTTGCGATCGCGCTCAGGCGCGGTCCCGTTCGCTATTGGACGGGCGGCGCCATCGTGCTTGCCGTCGTCGCCGCGATCGCCTTCTGGCGCTTCTCCCCCGCGGCCATCCGCGGCGATGCGTCCGTCGCCTACTCCGAAGCCGCGTGGGCGCTCGCCAACAAGCAGGTCTCCGCTGTCGTCGTCGCGAGCGACGGCGGCCGCCTCGTGCTCACTCTGCGCACGCCGCGCGTCGCGAACGGACACCAGATCCGCTCCGTCGAAACGATCGTGCCGACACAGGTCGTAACGCTCGCGGACCTCGAGCGCTGGTCCGCTTCCGGTACGACGGTACGCGTCATCGAGGCCCGCGCGAGCACGAGTGATCGCCTCATCCAGATCGTGAGCATCGCCCTCGTGCTCTCGCTCCTCATCGCGTACGCGGTTCATCATCGCAGCGCGCTCGGCGTCAATCGTTTCGCACCTTCGCCGGCGTCGCGGCATCTCACGCTGAAGGACGTCGGCGGAGCACGCGAGGCGCAGGCCGACCTGCGCGACGTCATCGCCTATCTCAGAAGTCCCGCACGCTTCCTCGCGATGGGCGCGCACTGCCCCAAAGGCGTTCTCCTCGTCGGACCTCCGGGCACGGGGAAGACGCTTCTCGCGCGCGCGGTCGCCGGCGAGGCGGGATGCCCGGTGATCGTCGCCGCCGGCTCCGACTTCAACGAGATGTACGTCGGCATCGGCTCACGCCGCGTGCGCCAGCTCGCGAAGCAGGCGCGCGACGCCGCCCCCTGTATCGTCTTCATCGATGAGTTCGACTCGCTCGGCGGACGCCGCGGCAGGCCCAATCGCTCTGGCGAGGAGGAGGTCACGCTCAACCAGCTCCTCGTCGAGATGGACGGCATGGCCGGCAACAACGGCGTCGTCTGGATGGCCGCCACCAATCGCGAGGACATGCTCGATCCTGCGGTCCGCCGTCCCGGACGCTTCGATCGCGTGGTCGAGGTTCCGCTCCCGACCGCGGCCGACCGTCTCGAGATCCTGAAGATTCACGCGTCGCGCAGCAAGCTCGCGAAGGATGTCGACCTCGACCGCCTCTCGCAGCTCACCGTCGGACACTCGGGCGCCGAGCTCGCGAATCTGCTCAACGAGGCTGCGATCATCGCCGTGCAGGACGCGGGCGACGTCATCACGAACGCGCACGTCGAGCAGGCGCGCGACCGCATCCTCCTCGGACGCGTGCGCTCCGGCATGGTGATCAACGACCAGGAGCGCCGCCTCATTGCGCTGCACGAGTCGGGACACGCAATCGTCGGCATGGTCGCGTGCCCGGAAGACCGGCTGCACAAGATCACCATCGAGCCGCGCGGTCGCTCGCTCGGTGCCGCGCACTTCTCGCCGGAGTCCGACCGCCATCTGCACCCGCGCCGCTACCTCGAGGGGATCATCGCGAAGGCGCTCGGCGGCCGCGCCGCGGAGCTCGTCTTCCTCGGCCCCGACGCCGTCACCACCGGCGCGGGCAGCGATCTCGTGCAGGCGACGGGGATCGCGCGGCGCATGGTGGCGGAGTTCGGGATGAGCGATGCGATCGGGCTCGTGAGCGCGGATGCACAGGCGCAGGGCGGCTCGGTGAGCGGCCATCTGCAGGGCGAGATCGACATGGCGATCCGCGCACTCATGGCCACCCAGGCCGTGCGCGCGGAGACGATCGTCCGCCAGCATCGCGATGCGGTCGAGGCGCTGGCCATTGCGCTCGTCGCGCGCGAGGTGCTCAGCGCGGAAGAAGCCTACGCGATGGCGGAGTCGTTCGGCGTCGAGACGGGACGCAGCGCGGCGAGAGCGTAGACGCGCGGCTCAGAGCCGCGTGACCACCGGCAGCTCGAGCTCGAAGAAGAAGCGCGTGCCGTTCGTCTCGCTCGTCTCGACACCGAGCGTGCCGCCCATTGCGGAGACGAGCTTGCGGCAGATCGACAGCCCGAGCCCCGCGCTCGAGAACACGTGGTCGCCGGGATCGCGCCGCCGGAAGGGATCGAAGAGGGAGCTCATCACGTTCGCGGGAATTCCGCGCCCCGTGTCGCGAACCGAAAAGGAGAGACGCGAGCGCGACGGCGCGCTCACAGCGATCTCGACGTGCCCGCTCGATGTGAACTTGAGCGCGTTCGTCATGAGGTTGAGCAGCACGCGATTGAGCGCGCCCGGATGTCCCACGCGAAAGTCCGCCTCGGGGGGCACGAGGAGCACCTGCAGCCCCTTCTCCTCCGCGAGCGGGAGCACGATATCCTGCACCGCGCGCAGGATCGCGAGCACCGAGAACGCCTCGGCCTTCGGATCGACGAGACGGTCGCCGCCGCGAGCGAAGGCGATCACATCGCTGGCGACGGTGCTCAGCCCGAATGCCGCGCTGTAGATCAGCCCGAGCTGCCGCTCCTGCACGGCGTTCACGTCTCCGCTCCCTCCTTTGCGCAGTGTCTCGGCGAGAAAAAGAATGGACGCGAGCGGCGAGCGCAGATCGTGCCCGACCTCGACGAGAAGCTCGAGCCCGCCGGGGCCCGCGAGCCGCGCGCTGAAGCGGTGCGCGTCATCGTGCTCGATGATCGTCCGCACGCGCTCCACGGCGCTGAGCATGCGCAGGATTCCCGGCGCGTCGACCGTCGTGCCGGCGGCGCCGAGCTCGGAGAGCAGGCAGGCGCGCAGCGTGTCGAGCGCGAGCGGCGCGGGCGCGGGCGGATGCGTGCGCGGCTCGGCTTCCTCGGTGATCGCGGCCGCGCGCACCGCGTCCGACACCCAGGCGATGCTGTCGCGGAGATCGGCATCGTGGTGCGCCGACTGCGCGACGGCGATGAGCTCGCGCATCGCGCGCGCAGTCGCGTGCGCGAGCGCGTCTCCCAGCGCAACCGGAAGCGCCGGAGCCCCCGCGTCGTCGCGCCGCACGATCCCGTCGTCGTTCTCGTGCGCCTCTGCAGATGCCGATGGACCGTTCACGATCGTTCCCCGCGTCGTGCGCCAGCAATCACTCGCGAATTCCGGTGAGCTCGTCGCGGCGAACGTTGTGCTTCTCCATCAGGCGATAGAGGGTGGTGCGGTCGATGTTCGCGAGTCGCGCGGCGCGCGACATGTTCCCGCCCGCGCGCGCCGAGAGGCGCGCGAGATATTCGCGCTCGAACTCCGCGATCAGCTTGTCCTTCGCCGCGTGATAAGGCTCGTCCATGATGGCGCCGGACATCGACGTCCGCGCCGGCGATGAGTTTCCATCTTCGTACGCGGGAATGTCCTGCGGCTGGATCGGCTGCCCCGGCTCGGCCAGCACCGCCACGTGCTCGATGACGTTCTGCAGCTCGCGCACGTTGCCCCGCCACTGCCGCGTGCGCAGGAACTCCATGCTGTTCTCGGTCAGCTTCGGCAGAATGTCGCTCGTCTCGCGGTGCCGCTCCCAGTAGTACGCCAGGAAGTGGTTGGCGAGCAGCGGAATGTCCTCGTGACGCTCGCGCAGCGGCGGCAGCTTGATCGGCACGACGCGTAGCCGATAGAAGAGATCCTCGCGCAAAATTCCCGCGTTCACCGCCTCCTGTGGATCGCGATTGGTCGCCGAGACGAAGCGCACGTCGACCGTCGCATCCTGCTGCTCGCTTCCGACGCGGCGCACCACGCCGTCCTGCAGCACGCGCAGCAGCTTCGCCTGAATGGGGTGCGACATCTCGGTGAGCTCATCGAGGAAGAGCGTTCCGCCATTCGCGGTCTCGAGAAGTCCCGGCTTGTCGCGATCCGCACCGGTGAACGCGCCTTTCCGATGCCCGAACATCTCACTCTCGAGCAGCGGCTCCGGCAACGCGGCGCAGTTGATGGGGACGAGCTTGCGGCTCGCCCGCCGGCTGTGGTGATGGATGAACTGCGCGATGACTTCCTTCCCCGTGCCGCTCTCACCCGTGATCATCACCGATGCATCGGTGGGCGCGACCTTCCGCGCGAGCTCGACGGCCTTTCGGAAGGCGGGGGCGACGCCGAGGAGGGTGATCTTGTCGCTGTTGCCGTTCTGCTGCGTGAGCTGTTGGCGGAGCGCCTTCGTCTCGCGCGTCACCATCACGGCGTGCGAGGCGCGCCCAACGAGTACCTGGAGATGCGTCGCGGAGAACGGCTTCGGGAGATAGTCCCACGCGCCCGCACGCAGCGCCTCGATGCTCGAGGACACGCTCGGATTCCCCGTCATGACCACGACGATCGTCTCGCGATGGGTCTCCAGCGCCGCCTTGAGGATGTCGAGCCCGGAGATCGGCTGGAGGTAGAGGTCCACCAGAACGATGTCGAACTTCCGGCGGCGCACGACCTCGAGCGCTTCGTCGCCGCGGCCCACGAAGGTGACGTTGTAGCCGTCGAGCTCGAGGACGCTGGCGCACCCCTCCCGGAGCGTCCGATCGTCATCGACGACGAGGATGCGGATATCGGCCTTCACCGCTGCGGGAATGGCGAGCGGATCGCGGCCAACGCGCGACGAAGGCGCCGCCACATCCATCGGTGCGGCGGGTAGCAATGGAGCTGTCATTGTGAGTCTCCTCGCGCGCGAACAAAACGGGAGCGGTGGCCTTCCCTATCAGATGAGTTCGTGCGGCCACGCGTCACATTATGTGCGTGTCTAACGCCACATATGGGGGATTTTGTCGCTCAGTCCCATCGAATCACGATTTTACAGCAAAAAAATGTTCCAGTTTTGCGACAGCTTTGTAGCCGCGCGACAACAGCGCGGTCGGCAGAGATACTACACAACATGCGGCGTCCGCGCCACTGCCGGCGCGCAGAAGGGCGACGCGATCGCTACTATTCCAGTCGGATGCTACGTCGCAGAGTCGTTTGGACGCCATTTCAGGGGTCCGGACGGACCCTTCGCTGGGCCTGATATTGCATCCCCCGCCACTGTGAAAGTCTCGTCCGGGCCCTATCCTGTTGACTGGACCCGAAGCTCTACGCACCCATTGGCCGCCGTCTTCCTACTCAGCAAAATCGTCGATGACTGCTCCGCAATTTCCGTCGAACCTTCCAGTCGAGCCCAATCGCGACCCCACCTCGGTCGCGTATGGGCAGAACTATCAGCCGTCCTGGGCGCAGCAATCGGCGCTTGAGGAGCCGGGAATTTCGTGGTCTCGCTACTTCTCGGCGCTCAAGCGCTACAAGTGGCTCATCCTGCTCGTGGTGGTCGCGGGCACCGGGATCGGCTTCGGCGTGACGCAGTTCATGACGCCGGCCTACCAGACGACTGGAAAGATCTGGATCTCCACGGATGTGAAGGGACAGGGCATGGGCACGCAGGGCCCGATCGAGGGGCAGGCGCTCGTGACACCGGGCGCGTGGGCCGATCTGATCAAGAGCTCGTCGATCATGGACAACGTCGTTCGAAGACTGTCACTGTACATGTGGCCCCAGTACGCGCG
Organism: Gemmatimonadaceae bacterium; assembly: GCA_039918615.1. GTDB lineage: Bacteria > Gemmatimonadota > Gemmatimonadetes > Gemmatimonadales > Gemmatimonadaceae > FEN-1250. The sequence goes on from JBDSHG010000018.1 coordinate 53,586, forward strand.
CGACTCCTCCGTCTTCGCCGGCTTCCAGCCGCTTCCGGG
>JBDSHG010000019.1:0-18621 GCA_039918615.1 Gemmatimonadaceae bacterium
CCACGTTACGATCGATCCAGCGATTCTCTACTTCGGCACTCCGGTCGTGCTCGTGAGCACGAGCAATCCTGACGGCACCGCGAATCTCGCCCCGATGTCCAGCGCCTGGTGGCTCGGCCGCAGCTGCATGCTCGGCTTCGGCTCGCGGTCGCAGACGCCAGTGAACATTCTGCGCACCGGCGAATGCGTCCTGAATCTTCCGTCGGTACACGAGGTCACGGCGGTGAATCGGCTCGCCCGTACGACGGGGAGCGATCCCGTCCCCCCGCACAAGGCCGCAATGGGTTACCGGCACGAGGCGAACAAGTTCGCCCTCGCGGAGCTCACGGCAATGGAGAGCGACTGTGTCACCGCGCCCCGTGTGCGCGAATGCCCGGTGCATCTCGAGGCCGCGCTGGAGTCGGTGCATCCGCTCGCCGTGCGCGATGCTGATCGCCGCGGAGCGCTCGTGGCCCTCGAGATGCGTATCGTGCGCGTGCACGTGAGTGAGTCGATTCGCATGGCGGGACGCACCGACCGCGTCGATCCGGAGCTCTGGCGCCCGCTGATCATGAGCTTCCAGCAGTTCTTCGGGCTCGGCGCGATGGTGCACGACTCGACGCTCGCCCGCATCCCGGAGTCAGCCTACCGTCCGAAGCACGCGGCGGCGCCGCCCTCTGTCCGCAGGCGCGATATGGCCGGAGCGGCGTCATGACGCGCGCCGCCGCGGATCTGCGCTGGGCCGCCGTCGTCGCGCGGGACAGCAGCCGCAATGGGGAATTCGTCTACGCCGTCGCGACCACGGGCGTGTACTGCAAGCCGAGCTGCGCGTCGCGTCGCGCGCTGCGTAAGAACGTTTCCTTCTTCGCGAACTCGGAGGCCGCGGAGCACGCCGGCTTCCGCGCGTGCCGTCGCTGCGAGCCGCGCGCCTCCGAGAGCGGAGCGGAGCGCGTCATCGCGAAGGCGCGCGCGTACATCGAGGCGCATCTCGACGAGCCGCATACCCTCGCGGACATCGCGCGCGCAGCAGCGATGAGCGCGACGCACCTTCAGCGCACCTTCAAGCGCATCGTCGGCGTATCGCCGCGCCAGTACGCGGCCGCGCTGCGTGGCGACAGACTCAAAACGAGCCTCCGCGCCGGCGCGACCGTGAGCCGCGCGACGTACGCTGCCGGCTACGGCGCCAGCAGCCGCGCGTACGATGCGGCCGCGAACCAGCTCGGGATGACGCCGGGCGCCTACCGCCGCGGCGGCGAAGGAGTGCACATCCGCTACACGACGGCCGCAACCGCGGTCGGACGTCTCCTCGTCGCCGCCACCGATCGCGGCGTCTGCGCCGTCACCCTCGGCGACGACGATGCCACACTCGAAAATGCCTTGAATTCAGAATATCCTCGCGCCGCACGCACGCGTGTGCGCGGCGGCAAGGGCAACGACGATCTCCGCGGCTGGGTGGCTGCGGTCACCGCGCATCTCGAAGGGAGCGACAGCGAGCTCGCGATTCCGCTGGATGTCGCCGGCACCCCCTTTCAGCAGCGCGTGTGGAGCGCGCTGCAGCGCATTCCCTATGGCGAGACGCGCTCCTACACCGAGGTCGCCGCGTCGATCAAGGCGCCGGCGGCCGTGCGCGCCGTCGCGAGCGCGTGCGCGACCAATCGCGTCTCCATCGTGATCCCCTGCCACCGCGTCGTGCGCCGGGGCGGCGCCCTCGGCGGTTACCGGTGGGGGCTCGACCGAAAGGAGCGGCTGCTCACCCGCGAGCACGCCTTCGCGGCGAAGCGCGTGAGCTGAGCGAGCCGCGCGCACCGCTCATCGTCCCGGCGCCCACGACGAGAGCCTGCGCGCTTCCTGCACGCGCCGCGCCGCATCGATGCGCGGGCCGTGCGCCGAGAGGAGATCGCTGCGCGAGAGAATTCCGACGAGCCGGTACGGGGCCTCGCGCTCCACCACCGGCAGTCGTCCCACTTTCTCGTTCACCATCTGATCGGCGGCGTCGCGCAGCGTGTTGTCCTCGAAGACGACGATCGGCGCGCGCCGGATCGTCTGCAGCACTGGCTCGGTCGCGTCGCGCGCCGGATCGAACAGCTCCTTCCGCATCAACATACCGAGCACTCGCCCGCTGTCGCTGAGCACGGGGAACCCCTGGTGCGTTGCGTTCGCAGGTACATCCGAAATCGAGGCGCGCGCCTCTGCGATCGTGTCGGTCGCGCGCACCGTCACGACGTCGCGCGTCGCCACGTCGCGCACCAGAACCTGGCTGAGGAAGTCGACGGCGTAGTCTGTGCGCAGACTCGCGCCGCGGCGCGCCAGCTTCTCCGTCATGATCGAGTGTCGATTGAGGAGCAGCGCCACGAGATACGACGCGGTACATCCAGCGAGGAGCGGAAGGAGCCCGAGCGGCTGTCGCGTGGTCTCGAAGGCGAACACCACGGACGTGAGCAGCGCGTGCGAGGTGCCCGCGAATATCGCCGCCATCCCGACGAGCCCCGCGGCGTGCGCGTCGACGCCGAGCCACGGAGCGAGCACTGCGCATTGCTCGCCGAGCCAGGCGCCGAGCCCCGCGCCGATCGTGAACAGCGGTGCGAGCGTACCGCCCGACGTGCCGCTGCCGAGGTAGACCGACCACGAGATGAACTTGAGCGCAACGAGCACGAGCAGCGCGCGCCCGACAATCGCCCCCGAAAGGAGATCGGTGATGTTCTCGTAGCCGACGCCGAGAGTGCGCGGCGAGAAGATGCCGACGACGCCAACGACGACGGCGCCGAAGGCGGGAAACCACATCCAGTGAATGTGCAGATGCTCGCCCGCCTTCTCGAAGAAATCCTCGATCCCGTAGCAGAACTTGGTGATGCCGGCGGCGCACACGCCGATGAGCAATCCGAGCACGGCGTACGCGGCGAGCGCCATCCCGCTCGGCTGCGCGAGCGGCGCGATGGCGAAGATCGGCGCGGTACCGCTGAACGCGGCGCGAATCGCCGTCGCGACGGCGGCGGCGAGAGCGACCGGAATGAGCGAGCGCGGGCGATATTCGAAGAGCAGCAGCTCGACGGCGAGGAGGACCGCGCTCACCGGGCTTCCGAAAGTCGCCGCCATACCGGCGGCTGCGCCGGCGGCGAGAAGCGTCTTTCGCTCGTCGGCCGTGATGTGTACGACCTGACCCACGAGGGAGCCGAGCGCACCGCCCGTCGCGATGATCGGACCTTCGGCGCCGAACGGACCGCCGGTACCGATCGCGATGGCGGCGGAGATCGGCTTGAGGAAGAGGACACGCAGCGGGATGCGACTCTCTCCGTAGAGCACGCGCTCCATCACTTCCGGAATTCCGTGTCCGCGGATCGCCGCCGATCCGTAGCGCGCCATCAGTCCGACGATGATCGCGCCGCCGACGGGAATCGCGACGATGAGCAGCGGGTTGTGCGTGCCGAAGCGCGGCGCCGTGAATGCCGTGGACAGGCGACCGTAGAAGGTAGCGTTCGTGACCAGACCGATCAGGTGCATGAGCAGCTGCGCTGCCAGCCCGGCGCCGATCGCCACCGCGACCGCCGCGGCGCTGATACCGATCGTGCGCCGGTCGACGACCGAATACTCGGGCGGCGCACGGAAGGCGGTGGGAAGCTCGGCGGTGTTCTGGATCACATCCTCGAGCCCCGGCGCCACAGGAACCGCTCCAGCCTCGATGGGTAGCTGTCTATCGGATGGGTTAGTCACGCGGCAGGGTCCTGGCCGCGACGTGCGTGTAATTCTGCGGATCGTTCATTGTCATTGCTTGAAGTCAAATTGAGTGAAGCGCGAACCGTTCCGTTCGTGCCGTCGTGTCCTAAATCGTCCCCTGTCGGGGCTCAACCCTGAATATTATCATTGGGCATTCGATGATCGCCTGGAGTGCACCTTTGCTCGGCGTTCGCGTCCCCTCACGTTCCGACAGACTCCGCGCCTCATGAGCGTACGGCCACTAGTTGCGGAACCCACAAGCGCCACCGCGCGTCCGATCCCGGTTGCGCCCCGTGCGAAAGCTGCGCGACGAGCCGAGGGGATGCGCGTGTATCGTGCGCTGCGCGATGCGATCAACGAGGGGCGCCTCGCACCGGACACGAGGCTGATCGAAGACCAGCTGGCCTTGCAGTTCCGCGTGAGCCGGACGCCGATTCGAGATGCGATTCAGCGACTGCAGCAGGAAGGATACGTCGTCACGCCCGATGGCTTTCGCCACGCGCGACCGGTCGTGGCGCCGCTTGTGGACAGCGATGCGGACGAGCTCTGCTCGCTGGTCGCGCTGCACGAGGGGCACGCGGCCGCTGCGGCCGCGCAGCTGGCCACCCACCGGCGCCTCGAGCTCGTGGCCGAGCTGATGGCGCTCAACGAGGCGATGCGCCGGGAGGGGACATCGGCGTCGCCGTCGCACGATCGTCTTCGCGATCTCGATGCTGCGTTCCATCACGCGTGCACGCACGCTGCGGCGGGTCCGCGTCTGCTCGCGCTGCTCGATGTCATCAAGCCGCAGGCCGAGCGATACAATCGCGTGTACGCGACGCTGCTGCTGCCGAAGCGCATAACGGATGCGGCGGCCGAGCACGACGCGATCGTGCGCGCGTTGCGCGCGGGCGATCCCGAGGCGGCTCGTCGCGCGGTGGAGACGAACTACGGTCACGGCGCGGCCGAGCTGACGCACGCGATCGACGTACCAGCGGCGCTCGACGACGCCGCTGGCGAGCGACGCCCCGCAGCGCTGACGCTCGCGAAAAAGCGGAGCGACAGTCGGTAACAGCCGCTTCGCACCGTCGACGGTCTCAGATGTCGGCCGTCGGCAGCTCCATCGGACGCGCACGGTGGAGCAGCAGCCAGTCCCCATGCTCGGCCAGCGCCTCACAGCCCAGGTCGAACAGTACGCGCTTGCCATCTTCGGCGTCGGGACTCTGCGCCGCGCGGTCGAGCGCTTCGTCGGCGGTGCGGAAGAGCTCCTCCATTCGGCGATACTGTTTCTCGTGCTCGCCGAAGGCGCGCACGTTCGCGTATGCATGCGCGAAGGTGCCAATGAGCGCGCTGATGCCGATAGCCGCGAGCATCCACTCGAATGGCGAAGCAATCATCGCGAGCCCGGGCTCGTATGCGCTGATTCGAGGGCCCTGCTCGACGAGCAGCCAGTAGAACGACGCGGCGACCGCAATGCTGAGGAGGCCGAGCGAGAGCATCTCGCGAAGCGACTGCCGCGTGGGCGACTCGGCTTCGCTCGCCGCGTGGTGAATCTCGTAGAGCGTGTGCATGAGCAACACGAGTCCGGCGAGCGCGGCGATCACGAGATAGATCGCCGGTCCGGTGCCGCCCTGCCACAGCCACGCGACCGTCGCACCGAGGCTGAGGAGGACGAGCGCGCTACCGATGGAGCGCTGTCGTCGGCGACGCAGGCCGTCGCGATGACCTGCGCGATCAAAGTACGCGCGCTGCTCCTTCACCCAGAGCCGTTGCACGGCGGCGAAATCACCGGTCGCGGGCCACGGCGTTCGCAGGGCGCAGACGCGAAGCACATCCCTGATCCATCGGAGCTCACTGCGCTGCTTGCGGAGATAGTAGTCGGACACGGCGCTTGCCGATCCGCCGAGGCGCCAGAAGAACTGCACGCGTAGCCCTTCGGCGACGGCGCGATAATCCTGAAAGTGGTCCTGACTGTGCTTCCATCTCGTTCGCAGGTAGAAGAGATCGGCGAGAGTGAGCAGGAGGAGATACACCGCGAGGTACACCCGCCGCACTTCCTCCTCCGCGAGATTGCGCAGGATCAGTGCGATCGTCGCGACGGCGATCGTCCCGAAGAGGATGATCATCGTGCGATAGATGCTCTTCTGATGCCTGATCGCAAGCGCATCGGCGATCGCGAAGGTTGCGCGAAGCTCCGCGAGCGCTGAGGGCGCCGTCGCGTCGTGCGCCGCAGAAGTGGGCTCTCCGCTCGTCAACAGGGCGGCGGATGCCGTTATCTCGCCGCCGCGGCGCGCGCGATACGCGACGCCTTCGCGATTGAGCTCATCGCGATGCCGCAGTGTCGCGAGGCTCACCCGCACGAACTTCTCACGCATCTTCGGTGAGCCCCCGCAGTGCTCGGGGACGAGCCAGCTCGCGCTCGGCAGCTCGGTCGCTGCTGCGTCGTCCGGACGGCGGACCGGAATGTGATAGACGAGCCCCGACTGCGGTGCATCGAGCGGCGCGTTGGAGAGGTGGAAGGAACCGGAGGCGAGCGCGACGACCGCACGAATTCCGTCGGTCGCCACGAGACGGCCCGTTCGCCGAAAGTCCACGATCTGCGCGCTGCCGCCCGTGCCGCGCGTGGGCTGCCCGTCCCAAAGCGCGATGAGCACATCGCTGTTCCGCGCAACGAAGAGGCCCGCAAGCAGATATTGATGATCGCGCCCCGCTCCCGGCGCGTCTGCGCCCGGATCCAGGCGCGGCACGACGATCACGCGCTCGGTTCGCGGGTCGAGCAACAACGCCCGGAATTCATCGCGCGACTTCGCGTCGGGAAAATCGACCTCGTAGTTCGCCTGCGGCATCGGCAGCACGGCGATCAGTCCGATCCCTTCGCTGAGCGCGATGCGTGCGACGAGCCGGTCCGCGCCTTCGGCCAACGCAGTGAGAAGCAGGATCGGCGAGCTCGGCGCCTCGTGCCGGATGCGCTGGAAGAGTGCCCGCAGCTGCGCGCCGATCGCCTCCTCATCCCCACGCCGCAGCGAGCGGTGTCCGGTGACGCCGATCGTAACAGGAACGCGTCCGGTGGGGTCGGCGGCGATGTAACGGGATGTTGCAGACGTTTCAGGCATTGTCCGGCGCGTTCTCGACGAGTCGAAGGGCGCGTCATGATGCCGCTGCCGGGCCCGCAGCGCCAGTGCCGTGTGCGCGCAGTGAGCCCGCTTGCGGCAAAGTTGCGCTCTTCCTAGCATAGCAGCGGGCTTCGGAACGTCGAAAGCTCCAAAAGTCGCACGCCGTACGCAGAGGTAGAATGCAGGAAGTGCCAGCTGCAAGCCCTATGATCTTCATCAGCTATCGACGCGATGACAGCAGCGGTCACGTCGGCCGCTTATATGATGCGTTGAGCGCGCACTTCGGGCGCAAGCGGCTCTTCTTCGACATCGATCACATCGCGCCCGGACAGGATTTCGTGCAGGTGCTCGACGATTCGCTGAACCAGTCGTCGGTGATGATCGTGGTCATGGGAAAGCGCTGGGCGGGCACGGGAAAGATCGGTACGCGGCGCATCGACGATCCCGGCGACTTCGTCCGGCTCGAGGTGGCGTCGGGACTTCACCGCGGCGCGGGTCTTCGACTCATCCCCGCGCTCATCCAGGGCGCGAAGATGCCCGCGCCGACATCGCTCCCGGATGACCTCAAGGATCTCTCGCGGCGCAACGCCATCGAGATGAGCGACCTGCGCTGGCGCGAGGATGTCGAGCGGATGATAGCGAGCCTCGAAGCGGACATGGCGATTCCGGTGACGCACCATGGCGCCGCCGCTCTCGTGCGGAAGGCGCGCGAGGTGACGCACGCGCCGGCGCTCGCGGGAAATCCGATGGTGAAGTGGGGGCTCGCGGCGGTCGCGGCGATTGCGATCTTCTTCGCGGGCCGCGCGCTGTTCGCCCACCGCGGTCAAGCCGTGGCCGTCGCCCCCATCCCCGCGGTGACGGTTTCGACGAAGTCCGCGGGGATGATCAGCGGCATTCCGACGGACGATCCGCACGCGATGCCTTCGCATCTCACGCAGGCGGCGCGGAGCGCGATTGCATCCGGAAGGAAGTGGCGCACCGATGCGGTGCTGACGCAGATCGTTGCCGCACCTGATTCCACGGGCGACGCATCGGAATTTCTCGTGCAGTTCGCCTTCCGCTCACGCACCGATGGCGCGGGGCTCGCCTTCACTCCCGCGAGCTCGGGCGAGCCGACGTCGGAGCGGCTCGCCGCAGTCCCAATGTTTACCATCCGCGCGCTCCCCGATTCGTTCATCGATCTTCCCACAGCCGTCGACTCGGCCCGCAGCTTCGGAATGTTCGGCGCCCTCAGGGATGCGCGGCTCGCGACGATCACGAGCCGCGGTACGCCTCGCGTCGCGTGGCGGCTGCGCAGCGTCAGTAGGGGTACGCGTGTCTACTTCGTCGACGCGACGACCGGCACGAACATTCCTCCTTCCCTGGCGACACCAATGCCGGCTCCGACTCCGGCTCCGACGCAGGCGCAGACGCTGACGCTGACGCAGAAGCCCACGAGAAAGGCAAAGCTGGTGGACAAGGTCAAGGGACTCTTCCGCCACTAGTGGCTAGTGGCTCGCTTCCAGCTGTCTCCGCAGCAGCGACGCGAGTCTGATTTGCGCGCCCGACGTCGGCGGATCGAAGAAACGTTCGCCCGCGAAGCTCTGCGTCGCGAAGGAGAGCTGCGTGTACGCCGCATCCACACCGGCCTTCGCCGGGAATGTCGACGAATGCGCAGCCTGGATCACCGCAGTGAGGCACGTCGCGCTCTGCGCCGTCGCGATGATCGGATTGACGAGCCCCGCGATCGGAGTCGCGCATGCGCTGCCAGTGGAGATGAGCGAGGCGACTCCACTGTTCGCACTCGCCACCACGACGACCGTATCGCTCACGAGTAGTCTGCCGCCAAGCGAAGTGCCGTTCCCGCGCACGCCCGTGAGGAGCGCCGTGCGGACGAGCGAATCACGATACGCGATCATGATGTATCCCGAGTCCGACGCGGCGCCGCCGGTGTTGAGCACTTCTTCGAAGACGAATGCCTTCCACGACTCGGTGCCGGCCGAGGTCGTAACGGTCACCGCGGTGGGCGCAGCGCCGAACGCCGCGGCGAGCTCGAGATCCGAGAGAAGTTCAACACGCGCTTTGTAGTTCGTGTCGGAGATGCTCGACGCCTTGGCCCGCGCGTACAGCGTGTCGAAGTGCTGGGCGAGGGTGCCAGGCGTGGCCGGTGGCCCCGTTGGCAAACCGTTGTTGTCGCTGCCGCACGCGGCCGTGGACGCGATGACTGCGAATGCCGCGGCGAGGGAAAGGCGGGTGGTCAGGCGCATGTGCGATGAACTCCAGGACATGAGTAAAGGCGCCGCCACGGCGGTGCACTCGGTTGGTCGAGCACGAGTACACTGCATGACGTGCGCCTCGTCGTCAGAAGTTCAGCGAGCCCCGCTCACCGAACGTCGTTGCGAACGATGAGCGGGGAAATCCGGTGACCAGCGTCACCAATGGCGCTGTGAAGGCGCCGGGCGAGTGCTACATCCGTTTCCGGAAGCCGTGCGCCGCGAGCAGCACGCGCAGGCGCCGCGAGTTGCTGCTTGGCGTATCGACGACACGCAATCCGTTGATCGTGGCCGGTGTGGGGGAGAAAGTAAGGCTCGTCAGCCCCGCATCAATGCTCCCCGAGGGAAATTCGAGGGTGAGCGCGGTATGAAATTTCGCGAGCGTGCAGGACGTGAACAGCGGCGCATCGAATTGCGGATTACTCAGCGAGCCGGGCGGGTTGAGGCACGCGGACGAGGCCGAGACGAAGGAGGTCGCCGCGCTTCCGGAGGTAGGTGCGACGCTGGTCGTGTCGTCGGTGATCAACGCGCCCTGATTGGGAGCACCGGAAGCGTCGAAGAACACCACGATAACCGAGTGCGCATCCGAGTCCCGATAGGCGATGAGCACGAAGACGGAATCGGTGCCGGTCGGGTTGAGCTCCATCAATTCATACCCTTTCCATTGTTCGGGCTCCAACGCCGTCGTGACCTGGATCGGCGACGGAAGAGCGCCGAGCGCGGCGGGAATCTCAAGGATCGACGCGATCAGCACGCGACCTTCGTATGCAGTTGCACCGCTGTCGTACCGCGCCTTCGCGTCGACGTAGATCGAATCGAAGTGGGCGGCGATGGCGGCGGATTGGCTCTGGATGCTGGGACCCGAGCTGTCGCTGCAGGCTGCGGTGAGGAGAAGGCCGGCGATCGTTCCCGCGAAAGCGATGCGTGTACGTGAACGCATGCGACTGTTGCTCCGATGAATGGTGAGCGAGGGGCTACAGACTATGACGGGCGTCGCTCGACGATAGTCACGCACTTCGCACTACTGTCGCACCATTCGCGCGCGGACGATGCATGCCGTGCTAGAGGTAGCTCAGCCACCAGTCGCTGCGCCGTTGCTTCACTGCCGCAAACCAGCGGCATAGCGGATACATGACGAAGACTACCAGCGCCCAAACGAGGTAGACCACGGGAAGCGAATATCCCCATTCGGGCGGAGCGCTGAAGGGATAGTGCCCCAAATCCGGCGACTCCGTCATCCAATGGGCCGAACCGTAGCGCACGAGGCAGGTGGCGACGGCGAGCAGGTGGATGAGTGTGAAGTGCAGAACGTAGTAGAACATCGGCACCTTGCCGATGATGAGCGCGGGCTCCAGCGCGCGCGGCGTTCGCCGGTCCGCGAGCCCGAGCAGGATCAGCGCGGGGCCGAGTGTCATCAGCAGGAAGAACAGCGACGGCGGATACTTCACCACGTTCAGAAACGACAGCACCGTGAAGAGCGGGGACGACTGCGTCGTCCAACGCGCCGGATCGCCGTAGACGTTGATGTAGCGCAGGACGAGGAACGCAGCGGTGAGCGCGATGCCGGCGCGCAGCATCCAGCTGCGCCGGCGATCCGCATCCCACGCATACGACTGCCCCAGCGAGAATCCCACCGCGGTCACGCCAAGCCATGGAATGAGCGGATACGCCGCGAACACGACATGCGTGGGCATCTGGATCACGAAGCCCGGCGCATGCAGGATGACCCAGAGCGGATTCCTCGTTTGCACGCCATCGAGCAGGTTGTGTGTGGCGATCAGCACAATGCCGAACACCGTGGCGACGATCGTCGGAAAACGCACGAGCAGCGCGAGCACGATCATCGACCAGCCGAGCGCCCAGAGAACGAGCAGTATGGTGACGTGGTAGTCGAAGTTGAACTGATAGGAGAGACAGCGCATCACGACGACTTCGACGAAGATCAGCCAGAGCCCGCGCGTGAGGAGAAATCGCGAGAGCTCGGCGCGCGATCTGCGGCGGAGCGCGAGATACGCGCCGGTGCCCGTGAGGAGGAAGAAGACCGGCGCGCAGATGTTGGTGATCCAGCGCGTGAGGAAGAGCGCGGCGGAGGCTTTCGAGAGGTCGACCGGATTCTGCCCGGGGATGCCGAAGAAGTCACGCGTGTGATCGAGCGCCATCACGATCATGATGATCCCGCGCACGAGATCCACGGACTCGATACGTTCGCGGGCGGGCGCGGCGGCGGGCGGCGACGGGTCTGGCATGGGCCGCAATATTCCTCACGGCCGATGGACAACGCAATGCATGTCAGCGACTGCTGACAAAACTTTCACCCGCCAGCGATCACCTCACGCTGCCGGCGGGGGCATCTGCGCACCCGGAGTCGACAGCGAGATCTTGCGTTCCTCCTCCGTCATGTCGACCGGCACATCGGCGAAGAGCGCCGTGCTCAGATAGCGCTCGCCCGTGTCGGGGAGCATGCACAGCACCGTCGCGCCCCTCTTCGCATCCCGCGCCACTTGTAATGCACCAGCAAACGTGCCGCCCGATGTCGTGCCACAGAAAATCCCCTCCTTCTGCGCGAGCTCCCTGCTCCAATGCATCGCATCGGGGCCGGAGACAGTGACGACGCGGCTCACGACGCCCGCGTCGACCGCGTCGCCCGCGAGCTTCGGGATGAAGTCGGGGCTCCACCCCTGCAGCGGATGCGGCTTCCACGACGGATGACTCCCCACGGCCGAACCGTCGGGCATGCGCTCCTGCTTCGTGCCGCTCGTGAGCATTGGCGCATCCTCAGGCTCGCACACCACGATCTTCGTATCCGGACGCTCCTTCGCAAGCACGCGCGAAACACCCTTCAGAGTGCCGCCTGTGCCGAAGCCCGTCACCCAGTAGTCGAGCGGCTCGCCCTCGAACGCATCGACGATCTCGCGCGCCGTCGTGCGCGCGTGTACGTCCGCATTCGCCTCGTTCGTGAATTGGCGCGTGAAATACCACCCATGCGCTTCCGCGAGCTCGAGGGTCTTCTTCACCATTCCGATCCCCCGCTCCGCCGCCGGCGTAATGATGACCCTTGCGCCAAGAAAGCGCATCAGCTTCCGCCGCTCCACGCTGAAGCTCTCGGCCATCGTCACGACCAGCGGATAGCCCTTCACCGCACACACCATCGCGAGCCCGATCCCCGTGTTCCCGCTCGTCGCCTCCACTACCGTCTGTCCCGGCTTGAGCTGGCCGGATTTCTCCGCCGCCTCGATGACCCCGAGTGCAAGGCGATCCTTCACGGAACCGAGCGGATTCCGCGCCTCGATCTTCACGAAGAGGTTGATACCTGCGGGACCGAGCTTGTTGATGCGCACGACGGGAGTGTTGCCGATGGTCCCGAGGACGTTCCCGAACTTGCGCTGCATTCGGCGGGTCTCCTGAAGGAAATGTGCGGCGGCAGAAATCGCGTGCGAGTAGTATGCAAAGCACTAGTCTAACATCACCGCGTCAATGGTTCGCGCGGCCACTGCCCAGCGCCGACCAGAAGGAACACGCGAGATTCTTCCAAAACCCTGATTTCGTCCAATACCCTCGGCAGCGACGCCGGTACTCTGAGTCACGTTGTTACAAGGTGACTCATCTTCGTGCCCAATACTCCGAGGCCCCATGTTCGCTTTGCGATCACCGTCGGCGACCCGTCACATCGTCGGCACCCGAATACTCGCCGCCCTGGTGCTTTCCTCGCCATTGACGGGATGCATGGTTTCGGGCCAGGCTCCCAGGACTCTCGACTACTCGCACACTCGCACGAGCGAATCCGGCGTCTATCGAGCTACGATTGCCACACCCGGCGACTCGATTCCCACTGGGAAGCTGCAGAGCTGGACGCTGCATCTCGAGACCGCGGATGGTGGGACACGCCTGCCGCTCACGAGCCGCAATGAGATTTCGCGCGTGTACGCGAATATCGGAAAGGCAATCGCTGCGAGCTGCGTCAACTGTCACAATGGACCGCTGTTTACCGACAATCACTTTCACAATACCGGGGTGCCTCGTCCCCCGATGGCGCTTTCATTCGACAGCGGACGCACTGCGGGAATTCGCAAAGCGCTCGTCAGCGAATTCAGCTGCACGAGCCGCTATAGCGACGCGAAGCGTGATGACTGCGCCGAGCTCCGGTTTGCCGGCACCGAAGGGCCGGAGCTGCTTCGCGCATACAAGCCGCCGTCCCTACGAAATGTGACCTCGCGCGCACCGTACATGCTCGCCGGACAGCTCGCGTCGCTCGCGGAGGTGTTGCAGCACTACAGCGATGCTCCTATCGCGCCTTCGGGACACAGCGAGCTGAAACCGCTTCACCTCTCCGCTACGGAGCGCGGGCAGATCGTCGCCTTTCTCGGTACGCTGAGCGGATCGCTCTCCGCGCCCCCCGGCTATCTCACGACGCCCCCGATGCCGCGCGCAACGGAGCTCTCTCAACATGACTAACGCACATCGAGCGACGACATTGACGGTTGGCATGGTGCTATTCGATGCCATGACACAACTCGACCTTACCGGCCCGTACGAAGTCTTCGCTCGGATGCCGGAAACGCGAGTCATTCTCATCGCGTCGACGCGCTCGCCGGTACGAACCGAGTGGGGGCTTACGATTACGCCGGACTTCACCTTCGACGACTCGCCAGAATTCGAGCTACTGTGTGTGCCCGGCGGATGGGGCGTGAATGCCGCGCTCGAGGATGCAGCGTTGCTCGCTTTTCTGCGGTTGCGAGCAAAACACGCTCGCTTCGTGACGTCCGTGTGCAGTGGCGCCCTCCTGCTCGGCGCTGCCGGTTTGCTGCGCGGATATCGCGCAACGACGCACTGGCAGTCGCTCGAGCTGCTTCGAATGTTCGGCGCGGAGCCCGTGAGACAACGCGTGGTTCGCGATCGCAATCGCATCACGGGCGCGGGTGTAACCTCGGGCATCGACTTCGCTCTGGTAGTCGCAGCCGAGCTCTTTGGAGAAATCGTCGCGCAGCAGATCCAGCTCGCCATCGAGTATGCGCCTGATCCTCCCTTTCAGGCCGGATCGCCGCACAGCTCGTCGCAGAGCGTTCGGCGAACGGTCGCGGGCGCTGCCGAGAGCTCACTGGCGAATCGACGGGCCATCATTGAGCGCATCGCTCAACGAGAGTCCTGACAATGCTCGCTACGTTCGTGATTGGCTTGGTGCTGTCGCTCGCCGTGTGCTGCTTTGCGACCATCATTCGCCTCGACGGCGATCGTGCGTTCTTTCCGACAGTGCTGATCGTCATTGCCGCCTGCTATGTGTTGTTCGCGGTCATTGGGGGAACTCCTCCAACGATCATCGCGGAATCGGCGATGGCTGCTGCGTTCCTCTTTGCCGCCACCTTGGGGTTCAGGCGAAATCTGTGGCTCGTCGTTGCGGCGCTCGCGGCGCACGGTGTGTTCGATGTCCTGCACGGAATAGTCATCGCGAATCCCGGAGTTCCAGTCTGGTGGCCGACCTTCTGTCTCTCCTACGATCTCACCGCAGCAGCCTTTCTCGCCTGGACGTTGCATCGTGATCCTCACAAGAGAGCTCCGCACACTGCGGCAACCCCACGATGATCTCTGCCCGTTCGTCTGGTTCGCGTCTCCGAGCGCCTCGAATCGATTCCACAGCTGGCGGACGCAGCGGGAAGGCGTATACTTGCGATGAACGCCCGCCTCCCTCACCTCGCGCACAACGGCAGATGACGGCGCCACTCGAGATCGGCAAGTTCGTCGGCGCGCCCGTGCGCGTGCGCGCCGTCGACAATATTTCGATCGCCGAGAATACCTACGCCGCCGGCCAGGTTCAGGCGCAGCATGCGCATGATGCACCACTGATCAGTCTCGTGCTTCAAGGCGACGCAACCGAGGAGATCAGAGGTCGTTCGCGCGAATTGCGCACCCAGAGCCTCCTCTACACGCCGTCCTACGAGAACCACGGTCATCGATTCTTCACGCCTGGACGCTGGCTCAACATCCAGTTCAAGCCGCGCTGGTTTGCGGACTTCGGCGTGAATACGAACATTCTCCCAAGCAGCTCCGTACTCGTGACTGGCGGTTCGCTCGTCAACTGGGCCTCGCGACTCGGCTCCGAGATTCGCCAGCCGGACGCTATATCCGACTTCGCTATTGAGGGTGCGCTGCTATTGCTCTTGAGCGACTTGTCCCGCCTCCCGTCCCACGGTGAACGCCGCCGTCCGCGATGGCTCCAGGGGGTCGAAGACGCAATCGAAGCATCGATCGCCGCTCCACCCACGGTGAGCGATCTGGCCGTTCTTGCGAACGTCCACCCGTCGCATCTCCTGCGAACGTTTCGGCACTACCACGGATGCACCGTTTCGACCTTCGTGCGACGAAGGCGCATCGAGCGGGCGCGCGCCGAGATAGCCTCGACCACGCGGCCGCTCTCGATGATCGCGCACGACGCGGGATACGCTGATCAATCCCACTTCACCCGCGTCTTCCGCCAGGCGTTCGGAGAGACACCAGGGCAATACTCGCGCTCACTCAGGCGCGGCTGAGATTCTCATCGGGATGTTCCAAAAAGCGTGGCGCGTACACGACTGAAATGCCAATCGCGCGCACATTCCTCGAATCACCGTAGCAACATACTCCCTATCTATCTTCGAGGAACGCAATCATGACGAATCCAGGCAGTGTCGCCAACAAGTGCACTTGTGCTTTCTGCACGGGTGCAGCTTGCAGGTGCGGATGTCAGTCGATCGGCGCAGACGCTCGGCCTGTGTGCGCATGCGGCGAGAGCTGCACGTGCGGGCCGAACTGCGCATGCGTTCGCGGCGTCCCGTGCAGCTGCGCGTCCGCATGAACCGAGCGCACCGACGCTAGCGTCGTGTGCCCTGAGTGCAGATGCAGAACGCCGGAACCTCAACGTTGCGGCGTTCTGTATTTCGCCAACCTGCCCTTCTATCTGGTTCTTGCTTCCTGAACCACAGTCTTTCCCGTGGTGCCGAACCATGCTGAGAATCGGTGCAACGTGGCCTTGTCACCGGGCCGATTTCACTCTGGCAAGTAGCAGGTCGACCACTCCAGGAAGCGGTGGCGGAATGGAACCTGTAAGAACTCCCGAAATTTGCCCCCGCAAATCGATTCTGAGGCCCGCTGCGGCGAAGGCGTATCTTTGACGGGCGTATTCTGGGATCTCTGTTAGCGCTTCCTGTGTCGTTCCGGAGCCCGAAGGTGTCTGTTTCCGAGGAATTGTGGAGATGAAAGGCACGCGACCATCCGCATGACCTGGGAGGCCACAATACAAACGAGTCATTTTGAAGCGAACATCATCTGCTCACAATCCCCTATGGTCCGGGGCCGAATCCGCTCTCTTCGAGAATCCTCGTGCGCGCTCAGCGTGCGATGGCGACGCGCCCCACACGCCGCGCAGTTGCCCGTTCCAGGCCTGGTCGGTTGGGGAGTTGCTCAGGATTGGCGCGCGGACATCACGGCAGCCATTAGCGTGACTATCGTATGAGCTCTCCGAGCAACAAGAACACGAGTCGGAACACCGGAAATGCGGCGCGGAAAGCCGAGACGGGCGATCGGGATCACGTCGCAACTCTGGCGATCGATATCGGAGGTTCCGGGCTCAAAGCGACAGTGTTGGACCGAGACGGGTCCATGTTGGCGAATCACGTGCGCGTGGACACGCCCGATCCGTCGCCGCCCAACGTGATCGTAGATGCGCTCGTCGCACTGGTCAAACCGTTGCCCCCCTTCGATCGGATCTCGATCGGCTTTCCCGGCGTCGTCCGCGACGGCTACGTGCTGACAGCGCCGAACCTCGGCACGGAGCAATGGCGCCGGTTTCCGCTCGCTGATGCGCTGCGGGCTCGGCTCGGTGACAAGCCGGCGCGCCTGCTCAACGATGCTGAGGTGCAGGGCTACGGCGTGATCGCTGGCATCGGCTTGGAACTCGTGGTCACGATGGGAACAGGACTCGGCTCTGCGCTGTTTCGCGACGGCGAGCTGATGCCGCACCTCGAGCTCGGCCAGTATCCCTTCAGGAAGAAGAAAATCCTCGACCACTACATCGGCGATGCCGCCCTGGAGAAGGCCGGCGAGAAGAAGTGGAATGCGAGAGTCGAGAAGATAATCGAGGCGTTTCGCACGCTTCTGAACTTCGACACGTTGTACATCGGCGGCGGCAACGCCCGCAGGATATCGATCAAGCTGCCCAAGGACGTGAAGATCGTGTCGAACGACGCGGGCCTCACCGGCGGCATCCGGCTCTGGAATGATGAAAGGGCGAGACCGTGCTGAGCAGCCAGTCGGCTGGAGCGAACTCCGGCACGCGCGGACACGTCGCCATGAACGCGATTGGCGACTACGCTGCCATCGGCGACGGCCGCACCGTCGCGCTCGTCGGCCGCGACGGGTCAATCGACTGGCTGTGCTGGCCGCGGTTCGACAGCCCCTCCATTTTGGGCGCGATCCTCGACCAGGACGCGGGCTGCTGGAGTCTCGCGCCGACGGCGCCGTCCCGCGTCGAGCGACGCTATGTCGACGACACGAACGTTCTCGAGACGCGATTCGACACCGACGCAGGGTCACTCGTCGTTACCGATCTGATGCCGGTCGCCTCCGAGGAGGACAAGCGCCGCCTGCTGCTACCTGACCACGAGATCCTCCGGGTCGCCGAGTGCGTGGGGGGTGAGGTCGAGCTCGAGATGCGCTTCGCGCCGCGGCCCGACTACGGGCGCCGGCGCGGGCGCATCCGGAACGCCGGTGTGCTCGGCGTTCGGGTGGAGATGGGTGCCGATCTGCTCGTGTTGCGGAGCGACATGCCGCTCGAAATTTCCACGGATGGCGAGATCCGGGGTCGCGCGCGACTCTGCGCCGGCGACGCCATGCACGCCTCGTTGACGTTCGCAGACGACTGGCCCGCAGTGCTCCCGCCGCTCGGCGCGTGGTCGCGCGAAGCGATCGCCCGCTCCGTGGCCTGGTGGCGGGGCTGGGCCGCGAGTGTGCGGTACGACGGCCCCTGCCGCGAATCGGTCATCCGAAGCGCACTCGCCCTCAAGCTTCTGGTGTACGCGCCGTCGGGTGCCGTGGTGGCGGCACCCACCACCTCGCTGCCCGAGCGGATTGGCGGGGATCTCAACTGGGACTACCGCTTCTGCTGGTTGCGCGATGCGTCGTTCACTGTGCGGGCGCTCTTCGCGTTGGGATGCTCGGCTGAGGCGCACGCCTTCGTGGACTGGATGCTGCAGGCCACGCGGCTGACGCAGCCGGAGCTGCGCATCCTCTACGACGTGCATGGCAACGCCCCCCGGGACGAACTCATCCTGGGGGGTCTCACCGGTTACCAAGGCTCGCCGCCGGTGCGGGTCGGCAACGCGGCGGCTGGGCAGCGCCAGCTCGACGTGTACGGGGAGGTGATCGACGCCGTCACTCATTTCGTCGGGGCGGGTGGCGCGCTCGATCGGGACACGGAACGAACCCTGTGCGCCTTCGGCGACTACGTGTGCCGGCACTGGCAGGAGCCGGACGAGGGGATCTGGGAGCCGCGCTCGGGTGCGGCGCACAACACCCATTCGCGACTCCTGTGCTGGACGGCGCTCGACCGGCTGTTGCAG